>NZ_JAMYNE010000002.1:0-382800 GCF_040318915.1 Mesorhizobium sp. M0991 | reverse complement strand
GGGGAGTAGGGGAGTAGGGGAGTAGGGGAGTAGGGGAGTAGGGGAGTAGGTAAGCTAGTCGGGTGAAAGTTTGCGGATTAGAAGTCGAAGAAGCTTCCCAACGCTTTCGGTACTCGCCAACAATGAAGCCGCGGTCGCCTTCGGCGCGATGCCGGTACGCTCGGCGATCAGAAGCTGAGTTTCCAGTTTCCTTCAATGATCCTTGAGCGATACGGAGAAATTGTTGATAGGAACCTCGGATCTCTCTGCCATATCCCTCCGCAATGTTCGACGGCACTGAGCTTGCAGCGCGCCGCACTTGGCTGGTCAGTCCATAAAGTTCTTCCTTGGGCCATGATTTCGTCGCGCCGTAAACGGCCACAGCAAGGTCCATTGCCTGCTGCCAGACTATCAAATCCTTGTAGGAACCCGTTTTCTCAGCCATTCGTCCCTACTCCCCTACTCCCCTACTCCCCTACTCCCCTACTACACGTTCAGCAGCAAATACTCCCTCTCCCACGGGCTGATCACTTCCATGAAGGTCTCGAATTCCGCTCGCTTGATCGCCGCATAGGTGGCGGCAAATGACTTGCCGAGCAGCGCGCAGAGTTCCTCGTCTGCCTCGAACAGGTCGACGGCTTCGAGCAGGCTGCGCGGCAGGTCGATCTGGTCCTCGTTGGCGGTCGTCAGAACCGGCGGCTCGGCCTGGATCTTGTTGGTCATGCCGATCAGCCCGCAGGCGAGCGATGCCGCCATCGCCAGATAGGGATTGGCGTCCGAGGACGGGATGCGGTTTTCGACGCGCCGCGCCGCCGGGTCGGAGCGGGGCACGCGGAAGGCCGTGGTGCGGTTGTCGTAGCCCCATTTGTTGTTGACCGGCGCCGAGGCCGACTGCGTCAGCCGCCGGTAGGAATTGACATACGGCGCAAACATCACCAGCGCGTTCGGCACATGTTTCTGCATGCCGCCGATGAAGTGGAAGAAGGCCTCGGTCTCCGAGCCGTCCTCCGCCGAAAAGACGTTCTTGCCGGTCTTCTTGTCGATGATCGACTGATGGATATGCATGGCCGAACCGGGCTGCCCCTGGATCGGCTTGGCCATGAACGTGGCGTAGATTTCGTGCTTGAGCGCCGCTTCGCGGATGGTGCGCTTGAACATGAACACCTGGTCGGCGAGTTCGATCGGATCGCCGTGACGCAGATTGATTTCGAGCTGGCCGGCGCCCTCCTCGTGGATCAGCGTGTCGATCTCCAGGCCCTGGCTTTCGGAGAAATGGTAGATGTCGTCGATCAGTTCGTCGAATTCGTTGACCCCGGCGATCGAATAGCCGGCACCGCCGCCGATCGGCCGCCCGGAGCGCCCGACAGGCGGGGTGAGCGGGTAGTCCGGATCGGGGTTCTTGCGCACCAGGTAGAACTCGATCTCGGGCGCCACGACCGGTCTCAGCCCACGCTTGTCATAGGCGGCAAGCACGCGCTTCAGCACGTTGCGCGGCGTGAACTCGACCGAGCGGCCGTCCTGGTGGACGAGGTCGCAGATAACCGCCGCGGTAGGGTCCTCCTCCCACGGCACCACCGTCAGCGTCGAGAGGTCAGGCATCAGCTTGAGGTCGCCGTCGTCCTCCGGATAGTGGAAGCCGTTGCCGTCCTCCGGATAGCCGCCGGAAATCGTTGTCATGAACACCGCCGAAGGCAGCGCCAGCGAGGTGTTGGAGGTGAACTTCTTCGATGGCATCATCTTGCCGCGCGCAACCCCGGCCTGGTCGGGTGTGATGCATTCGATATCTTCGATGCCGCGCCATTCCAGCCAGGCGCTGACTTCCTTCCAGTTCTTGACGCCACGTTGGTTTTTCACGAAGGCAGGCGTGCGGGCGCGTCCTCCGCGGCTCGACGGACGGACTTCCTTTTTTGCAGGCGGCATCAATCACCAGATTTGTTGCAGATTGTGGAGTATAGCCGTTGCCGACGACGAAAGGGAAGGGGAGCCGGCTGGCGTGCGCCTCGATAACCGGGGGAACACAACGACTTCCGGATAAAAGCCTCCTGGTCTAGGGTCGGCCTCCCGCAACGCTGCAATTAATGGGCCGCATGCAACACAGCCGCAAACTGACGACGATCGGCTTCGACGCCGATGACACGCTGTGGCAGAACGAACAGTTCTTCCGCGTGACCGAGAGGCGCTTTGCCGCACTGCTCGCCGATCACGCCGAGGAGGACCGGATTTCAGCAAGATTGCTGGAGGCCGAGAAGCGCAACCTCGCGGTCTACGGCTTCGGCATCAAGGGGTTCACGCTGTCGATGATCGAGACGGCGATCGAGGTCACCAACGGTCAGGTGCCGGCCTCGACTATCGCCGAAATTCTCGCGGCGGGCCGCGAGATGCTCAGCCATCCGATCGAGCCGCTTCCGCATGCGCGCGAAACCGTGGAAAAGCTGGCCGGCGCCTACCGCCTGGTGCTGATCACCAAGGGCGACCTGTTCGACCAGGAACGCAAGCTCGCGCAATCCGGCCTGGGCGAGCTGTTTGATGCGGTCGAAATCGTCAGCGACAAGAGCGCGGCCACCTATACCCGCATCTTCAGCCGGCACGGCGACGGCCCGGAAAAGGGCATGATGGTCGGCAACTCGCTCAAATCGGACGTCGTGCCGGCCATCGAAGCCGGCAGTTGGGGCATCCACGTTCCGCATGAGCTGACCTGGGTGCTGGAACATGTCGAGCCGCCGGTCTCGGCACCACGCTTTCGCCAGATAGCCAATCTCGGTGAACTGCCCGGCTTGATCGAGCGTATCGGCGAGATTGATTGATCAAGTCTGGAGTCGACGCATCGCGGTAGGGGTCAGTTGCGCCCAATTCCGATCAGCCGGTCGATCACCGGCTGCAGCCGCTCGGTGGTGATCGGCTTGACGACCACTGCATCGATGACGCTGGACAGGCCCAGGCTCTCTGGAGTGCCGGTCTTGATTGAAAGCAGGATCACCGACGGAAGCGATTTGCCTGACGCCCTTCGCAGTGCATCAATGCCCGACAACAAGGCGTCGCAGTCCCCGTTCTCCGCTCCGCCGTCGAGAACGACAGTCCCGGGAATCAGCGCGTGCAAGGCCTTTGCCGCGGTTTCGGGAGTTTCCGAGATCGGTTTGAGGCCGGACCGCTCCACGATCTTTGAAACCACGACCCGGTTGATCGGTGATTTTCCGACCACCAGCACCCGCGAGAAATCCGGGAGCATCCGCGTCTCCACGTCCCGGCTAACGAAAGCCAGCTGTTTTGCAGTCTCGATATCGCGATTCGCTGGGCACATGGCGGGGCAGGCCGTTGTTCAATGTTTCAATGCAGGGTTGTAACTCGAGAGGTAATTGGCGTGAGATCATTGCTCATGTCAAGCTCAAATGGCATATCAGGAGAATATCGCGAGAAACATTAAAATTAAAATTAAGTGCTTTTCTTTGCCGCCGCTCGAAAGGAGAAGTCGCCATTACAACTGGGCAGGCTTCAGCGAAGTTTGGCTGTGCAGTGCGAACGCATCAACTCGCAGCCGTAGCCAGATTGACGCAGGTTGGATGAAGGCGAGGCAAGTCTGTCGCGAGCTTGTCGTATCGCCTCGCTGGACTATCCTTCCTCGTTGGCTAAGCACGTCTCTTTGAGCGACGGGAGATGACAATGGAACTCGTGACTCACAAGAAATTTAAAAACGGCCGGTTGATGCCATGGGGAAAGGGTACGGTCGTTACCGGCGCAAAGGGGTTTGTCTACCTTTCCGGAAACACCGCGACGGCCGAGGACTACGATCCGATCGGCAAAAGCGGCGGCGGCGCCATTGGCGATGCAGCGGCACAGTGGCGCGCAATTCTCACCAACATCAAATCAGATCTGGAGGAGCTTGGCAGTGCGCTCGAGCATCTCATCCGGCTGACCTTCTTTGTTAAGGGGCCATTTCCCGATGGCGGCGTGCTGAGCTCGCCCAATTTTCGCCTGGACGTCTTGGACGAATTCTTTGCCGTGCACTGCCCGAAGCACTGCAGCTACAACAACCCGCCGCCCTCGGAAGTTATTGGAGTTGCAGCGCTTGCGCAGTCTGATCTTGTCATTGAAATCATTGCACTAGCAGCTCTGCCGGACTAGACAGAGCCGCAGCCTGCGAGGTGCGATAGCATGCGTTTAAAAAAGGCGCGGTGCCGTAGAATTCATCAGTCGTGGCTCCGCTGTGTGACGATGACCGGGATCAGCAGATCGCCCCAGTTGCCATCGCCGCCATGGTGCCGTGCCGAGCGCACCAGCTCGACCGAGACGCCGGCCTCGACCGCCTTCATCACCGACTGATTAAGCCTGTGCAGATCGTTCGCCAGCATTCGGATGGTCGCCTGCTGGTCGACATTCATGCTGGTGGCCTGCTCTTCGGCCCGTTCCTTGACGCGGCTTATCGATGCCATTGGTCTTCTCCTTGTGTTGCCATGCCCGTTTGGGCGTTCCCTCTGTTTGTCTGCTACCCCGTTATTCCGCCGCCGGCCTGAACTGGGCGTGCTCGGTCGATCCATGCATGGCCGTGGTCGAAGACTGGCCACCGGTGATCGCCATCGAGACGGCGTCGAAATAGCCGGTGCCGACCTCGCGCTGGTGCTTGGTGGCGGTGTAGCCATTGGCTTCCGCGGCGAATTCCGCCTCCTGCAGTTCCGAATAGGCTGCCATCTGCCGCTCCTTGTAGCCGCGGGCGAGCTCGAACATGCCGAAATTGAGCTGGTGGAAACCGGCCAGCGTAATGAACTGGAACTTGTAACCCATGGCGCCGAGTTCCTTCTGGAACTTCGCAATCGTTGCGTCATCGAGATTCTTCTTCCAGTTGAAAGACGGCGAGCAATTATAGGCAAGCAGCTTGCCTGGATGATGCTTGCGCACGCCCTCGGCAAACGTCCTGGCCTGCCCCAGATCGGGCTTGGAGGTCTCGCACCAGATCAGGTCCGCATAGGGCGCATAGGCGACGGCGCGGGCGATGCAGGGCTCGATGCCGTTGCTGACATGGTAGAAGCCCTCTGCCGTGCGGCCGGCGCCATAATCGACGAAGGGCCGGTCGCGTTCGTCGATGTCGGAGGTCAGGAGCTTTGCCGCTTCCGCGTCGGTGCGCGCCACGACCAGCGTCGGCGTGCCCATGACGTCGGCGGCAAGGCGCGCCGCGTTGAGGTTGCGGATGTGTGCGGCGGTCGGGATCAGCACTTTGCCGCCGAGATGGCCGCATTTCTTCTCCGAGGCCAGCTGGTCCTCGTAATGGACGCCGGCCGCACCCGCCTCGATGAACGCCTTCATGATCTCGAAAGCGTTGAGCGGCCCGCCGAAGCCGGCTTCGGCATCGGCGACGATCGGCGCGAACCAGGTGTCGACCGACAGCCCCTTGCCTTCCGAAGTCTCGATCTGGTCGGCCCGCTGCAGGGTGCGGTTGATGCGCTTGACCAGTTCGGGCGCCGCATTGGCGGGATAGAGCGATTGGTCCGGGTACATGGCGGAAGCGGTGTTGGCATCGGCGGCGACCTGCCATCCTGACAGATAGATCGCCTTCAGCCCGGCCCGCACCTGCTGCATTGCCTGGTTGCCCGACATGGCACCCAGCGCGTTGACGAAATCCTCTTCATGGATGAGCTGCCACAGCCGGTTTGCGCCCATTTCGGCGAGGCTCTGCCGAATCTGCACCGAGCCGCGCAGCCGTTTCACGTCCTCTGGCGAATACGGCCGTTCGATGCCATCGAAGCGACCTTGCGGCGCCGACGGGACAAGGTTGTAAAAATCGGTCATTGGTCACTCCAGGCTGGCTTTAATGCCGGTTTCGGAAACGCCGTACAGGAGAAATATGTGCGCCGTATGTGTGACATCATTTACATGTCGGCACTAGGCAAGCGAGACAAACTCCGAAATTGCCGATGAAATAAGAGAAAACCTGTGTTGTGTTTGACTGATGAGAGCTGTAAATTTGTCATGATTGTAAACGCCGCTATGCGATCAGCGGATGTAAATTCTTGTCAAGGACAGTCGATTGGCCGACCACAAAATCTTTGCCGGGCCGCGCATTCGTCGCATCCGCAACGCCAAGGGCCTGACCCAGACGGCGATGGCCGAAGGGCTCGGCATCTCGCCGTCCTATCTCAATCTCATCGAGCGCAACCAGCGGCCGCTGACGGTGCAACTGATCTTGAGACTGGCGTCCGTCTACAAGGTCGACCCACATGAATTGCAGGGCGAGGCGAGGGGTTCGGTCGCCGATTTGAAGGAAGTGTTTTCAGATCCGTTGCTGGCCGGCGAACTGCCGGGCGACCAGGAACTCATCGAACTTGCCGAGGCGGCGCCCAACGCTTCCGCCGCTGTGATAAAGCTGTTTCGCGCCTATCGCGAGCAGGCCGAGCGATTATCGGATCTCAACGAGCTGCTCGCGCGCGAGGGCAAAGCCACCGCACTCTCCGGCGCCCGGCTGCCGATCGACGAGGTGCATGAGATTTTCGAACGCCGGCCGAACCATTTTGCCGCGCTCGAAGAGGAAGCCGAGTCATTTACGTCGGTGCTCGATCCCGGCGATGATCTGTTCAGTGCGTTGAAGGCCTGGCTGCGGCGTGAATTCGGCATCGTCGTCAAGGTACTGCCGGTCGCCATCATGCCCAACTGGCGCCGTCGCTATGACCGTCACTCGCAGCGCCTGTTCCTGTCCGAGCGCCTGTCGCCATTCGATCAGCTGCGCGAGGTGGCTATGGAGGCCTGCCTGATCCGCATGAGCGTCGTTGTCGCTGCCGAGATCCAGGCGCTGAAGCTGGCCACGGACGAAGCCCGCCGGCTGGCACGTTTCGAGCTCGGCCGCTATGCCGCGCACGCTCTGATGATGCCCTATCAGCCTTTTCACGCCGCCGCGGTCCGTGCCCGTTATGACATCGACATGTTGCGGTCGCGCTTCGGCGTCTCCTTCGAGCAGGCGGCGAACCGGCTGACCACGCTGCAGCGGCCGGGTGCGTCGGGCGTGCCGTTCTTCATGCTCGAGGTCGACAGTGCCGGCAATCGGTTCCGCAAGGCGGGCAGCCACGGCTTTCCGCAAAGCCGCTTCGGCGGCGGCTGTCCGAAGCTGCCGGTCCATGCCGCCTTCGCCCAGCCCGGCCAGATCCTGGTCGAGGCAGTGGAAATGCCCGACGGCGCAGCGTTTCTCTGCATGGCCCGCACGCTCGAGGGGCCGCAGGGCTCGTTTGCCGAGCGACCGCGGCGCACGGCGCTGCTGCTCAGCTGCGACATCGGCTTTCGCGACGAGGTCGTCTATGGAGCGGCATTGCCGGGGCCGGCCGCCATCGGCAAGACCGGACAGAGCGCCGCTGCGTCGGCGACGCCGGTCGGCCCTGCCTGCCGGCTGTGCGAACGCATCGGCTGCCTCGCCCGCGCCGAGCCACCCGTGACACGTCCGCTCGGCCTCGACGAGATGGTGACGGGACTGTCGGCTTTCGATTTCCAGTGAGGCCGTGGCAGCTTGCTGGCCAGAGAAGATCATACGCGGTTTCACGGCAGGAAAATAACAAGCTGTCCCTTGGGACATTGATCGTCGAAGTATTGATTCAGCATCGGCCGTGAGATATCAAAAGACGAATTGGGCGACGATCGGGGGATCAGGGATGGGCAGGACGTTTTTTTGGCTTGGCTTGGTGCTTGCCTTTTCGATCTGCCCCGCATTTGCGGAAAAGTCCGCGGACTTCTTCAAATCCTATCAACAGTATAATGACGCCGGCAAAGCGTTCCTGGACAAGATCGATCCGAAGACTGGCGCGATAGACCTAGCCGAAGGCGTGCACCTGGACCTCAAGGACAAATTCTATTTTCTGAACAAGAAAGATACTGCCTCCGTCCTGACGGAAGCCTGGGGCAATCCACCCGACGCCGCTTCCGAATCGCTCGGCATGATCTTTCCAGTCAGCAATGACCCCATTGCCGAGAACAATTGGGGAATAGAGCTGAGATGGGAGAAGATAGGTTACGTCGACGACAGCGAGGCGGGATCCATCGACTACAATGAACTGCTGCGCAACATGCGGGCGGATACCTTGTCGGGCGACGATCAAAGGGTAAAGGACGGCTATTCGCCCATCACTCTGATCGGCTGGGCATCACCGCCCGTGTACGACGCAGTCAACAAGCGTCTGCACTGGGCCAAGGAACTGCAGTTCGGAAACGATGCAGTCCACACGCTTAACTACGACGTTCGCTTTCTCGGCAGGGAGGGCGTTTTCGTGATGAGCTACATCGCAACTGTGGACCAGTTGCCGGAAATCAAGCAGAGTCTCGATGAAGTGCTTGATCTTGCTGTCTTCAAGCCCGGCAAAACATATTTGGACTTCAGACCAGGCGTCGATACGGTTGCGGCGATTGGCATCGGTGGCCTCATTGCCGGCAAACTGGCGGCAAAGGCAGGATTTCTGGTGGTAGCGCTCATCGCGCTGAAAAAATTCGGCATTTTCCTGCTGATTCCCTTGGCAGGTCTCTGGCGCTTCATCCGCGGCAACAGAACAACCTCCTAGATCGATTTCATCGGCTCAACTCTCAGGCCTGCTGATAGCTGGGTGCCCCAAACGGAACACCGCGCTGGATCACGCCCGATCTCCGTCTTTGCGTTACGCGATTAAGGCACGTTTCTGTCGTGTGCATCGTGCTGCCCCGAAATCGCCGACAGTCGTAGTCATGACCGACATATCATCACCGCAGATCGCCGTTTCGCCTCCGCGAAATGAGGAGCGTATCGGTTTCCTGCTGGTGTTCCTGTCGGCGCTGATGTGGAGCCTCGGCGGTACCATTGCCCGTTTCATCGATGCCGGAGACAGCTGGACGGTGGTGTTCTGGCGCTCGGTCTGGGCTGCCGCCTTCCTGCTCTGCTTCATGGTCTGGCGCGACGGCTGGCGTGGCACGCTAAAGCTGTTTCGTGGCATGGGCCTGGCCGGCCTTGCGGTGGCGTTCTGCTTCGCCACGGCCTCGACCTCTTTCGTCGTGGCGCTTGCTTATACCACCGTCGCCAACATCCTCCTGATGCAGGCCGGCGTGCCGCTTCTGGCGGCGCTGTTTGCCTGGGCGCTGTTTCGCGAACGGGTGGCCATGGCGACCTGGCTGGCAATTGCTGCCGTCATTGCCGGCGTCGCTATCATGGTGTCGGAATCGCTCGATGGCGCGGTGTCGCCGATCGGCGACGGGCTGGCGCTGCTCATCGCCGTCATGTTCTCGATCGCCACCGTCATCACGCGCCGCTTTGCCCATGTGCGCATGACCCCGGCGACCTGCCTCGGCACGATGCTGGCGGCCGCCTTTGCGGCCTCCCAGGCGTCGGCGCTCGGCGTTTCCAGCCACGATATGGGCTTCCTCTTTGCCTTCGGCGTGATCAATCTGGGGCTCGGTCTCGCCTTCTTCGCCACCGGAGCTCGACTTGTTCCGGCCGCTGTCGCGGCGCTGCTCGGCACGTTCGAACCGATCCTTGGCCCGATCTGGGTCTGGCTCATCCATTCCGAGGTGCCGTCGGCGCGCACCATCGTCGGCGGTGCGGTCGTCGTCACCGCGCTGCTCGTCCACATCGGGCTCGAGTTCAAGCGTCAGACGCGGCCCGCGCGAGCGGGCGTCACCGGTGTGCCTTCGCCTAATTGATGCAGTGCGCGGGTCAAAGCGAGATGAACCATTGACAACGTCGCAGCCGCGCGGGCAGGCTGCGATCACGGCAACAACAAGACAGGCGTATCTTGCCAAGTCTCCATGCCGGCCGCATCGAGGCCGGACAACATCGTCGTCTCCCTGCCCGCGCCGTAGCGAAAGCTTCTGACGGCGCAGGAACACCACCAACGCCACGCCAAGTCTTTGCTGTCGGCTCGCCGCCGGGTCATAATGGCGCCGGCAATTCCCGCTTGTCGCCTGCCTGCAAGCCCAATACCCTGAAGCAAATGCCCAGCCGCGCGGACGCCGCGACGTGCTGGCGACGGAACACTCATCAAAGGAGAATAGCATGATCCGCAAAGCGCTCTGGCTTTCGGCGACTTCGGCGTTTCTGGCAGCTTTTAGCTTGGGCGCGCATGCCGAGGATCGTGTCGTCAACGTCTTCAACTGGTCGGACTATATCGACAGTTCGATCATCGACGACTTCACCAAGGAAACCGGCATCAAGGTCGTCTACGACACTTTCGATTCCAACGAGATACTGGAAACGAAACTGCTCGCCGGCGGCAGCGGCTACGATGTCGTCGTGCCCAGCGGCAATTTCCTTGCGCGCCAGATCCAGGCGGGTGTGTTCCAGAAGCTCGACAAATCGAAACTGCCGAATATTTCCAACTTGTGGGATGTTATTTCGGAGCGGACCAATGAATACGACCCCGGTAACGAATATTCGGTCAACTATATGTGGGGAACGGTCGGAATTGGCTACAACATCAAGAAAGTGCAGGCGGCACTTGGCTCCGACAAGATCGACAGCTGGGACGTGTTCTTCAATCCAGAAAGCCTGGCCAAATTGAAGGACTGCGGCGTCTATGTGCTGGACTCGCCGGCGGACATGATACCGGCTGCATTGAAATATCTCGGTCTTGACCCGAACAGCACGTCTGCCGACGATATTGCCAAGGCCGAGGAGGCTCTGCTCAAGGTCCGGCCCTATATCCGCAAGTTCCACTCTTCCGAATACATCAACGCCCTGGCCAACGGCGACATCTGCCTGGCGGTCGGCTTCTCGGGCGACATCTTCCAGGCGCGCGACCGCGCCGATGAAGCCAAGCAGGGTGTCGAAATCGGCTACTCCGTGCCGAAGGAAGGGGCGCAGATATGGTTTGATCAGATGGCGATACCGGCCGATGCACCGCACGTCGCCGAGGCACACGAATTCCTCAACTACATGATGAAGCCGGAAGTGATCGCCAAATCATCAAATGCCGTTCTGTACGCCAACGGCAACAAGGCTTCGCAGCAGTTCATCGACAAGGCGATCCTGGAAGATCCGGCGATCTATCCGGACGCTGCCACCTTGCAGAAGCTCTACACCGTCTCGCCGTACGATCCCAAGACCCAGCGCATCATCACCCGCACCTGGACCAAGATCGTCACCGGTCAATAGATAGTCTGATCAGATACCTCGGCAGCCGGCTGCCGGGGTGTCTGCTCAACGGGGCAAGCAGCAGGACGGAGTGGGACATGAAATCGCTTGGCAGCATCCGCAGGGATTTCGCGCCATGGAACGATCCGAATGCCAAGCCATACATCCAGTTCGACAAAGTCACCAAGAAGTTCGGTGACTTCACTGCGGTCAACAATCTGTCGCTGACCATCTTCGAACGCGAATTCTTTGCTCTGCTCGGGGCCTCAGGCTGCGGGAAGTCGACGCTGCTCAGGATGCTTGCCGGCTTCGAGGAGCCGACCGCCGGCCGTATCCTGCTCGACGGCCAGGATCTGCGCGGCATTCCGCCCTACCGGCGGCCGGTCAACATGATGTTCCAGTCCTACGCCTTGTTTCCGCACATGACGGTCGAGAACAACATCGCATTCGGCCTCAAGCAGGAAGGCATGGCCAAGGCCGACATCGAAAAACGCGTCGCCGAAATGCTGAAGCTGGTCAAGCTCGAGCAGTTCGCCAAGCGCAAGCCGCACCAATTATCGGGCGGCCAGCGACAGCGCGTCGCGCTCGCCCGCTCGGTGGCAAAGCGGCCGAAAGTCCTGCTGCTCGACGAGCCGCTTGGCGCGCTGGACAAGAAGCTGCGCGAGGAAACCCAGTTCGAGCTGATGGATTTGCAGCAGAACCTCGGCCTCACCTTCGTCGTCGTCACCCACGATCAGGAAGAGGCGATGACGATGGCTGACCGCATCGCCATCATCGACAAGGGCGAGGTGATGCAGGTGGCGACGCCGGCCGAGGTCTACGAAGCGCCGGGTTCCCGCTTCGTCGCCGGCTTCGTCGGCAATGTGAATATGTTCGACGGCAAGATCGCGGCTGGCGAGGCTGGCAGTGCGAGCATCGATGCCGGCAACGGCATCACCATCCGGACCGAAAATGCCGGCAGTGTCGCCGCCGGAACATCCGTCACCTTCGCCATCAGGCCGGAGAAGATCAAGGTGTCCTCCACGAAACCGGCCGGCGCCGTCAACGCCATTGAGGGCGAGGTCTACGACATAGCCTATCTCGGCGACATGACCGTCTATCACGTCAGGCTGGATGACGGTCAGGTGGTGCGGGCGAGCACCATGAATGCGGCACGCCTCACCGAGGACCCGTTGACCTGGAACGACCGCGCCTGGGTTTCTTTCCGCCCCGACGCCGGCGTCGTCCTGACACGGTAGGAACTGATCATGTCCGCTGTCACTGCCGCAACAAGCTCTCCGGCAAGCGCTGCCGGCAAATCCGCCTTGGTCAGGCTGGGAGCGGCCTTCGTTAGCCGTCTCGTCATCATCGTGCCCTATCTCTGGCTGCTGTTCTTCTTTCTCGTCCCCTTCATCATCGTCTTCAAGATTTCGCTGTCGCAGACGGCGATCGCCATGCCGCCCTACACGCCAGTCCTCGATTTCCGCAGCGGCATTTCCGGGTTTATCTCGGAATTCGGCGCGCTCAATTTCGATAACTATACCTGGCTGACGCAGGATGCGCTTTACTTCAACGCCTATGTGACGAGCGTCATCGTCGCCGCCATCTCGACGGTCCTGACATTGCTGGTCGGCTATCCCATAGCCTATGGCATGGCGCGCGCCCCGGCGACGATCCGCCCGACCTTGCTGATGCTGGTGATCCTGCCATTCTGGACCTCGTTCCTGATCCGTGTCTACGCCTGGATCGGCATCCTCAAGCCCGAGGGCCTGCTCAACCAGCTGCTGCTCGCCAGCGGCATCATCAGTCAGCCGCTGATCATCCTCAACACCTATACGGCGATCTTCATCGGCATCGTCTACTCCTATCTGCCGTTCATGGTGCTGCCGCTCTATTCGTCCTTGGAGAAAATGGACCATACGCTGATCGAGGCGGCCAAGGATCTTGGCTGCCCGCCGACCAGCGCCTTCTGGAAAATCACCTTCCCGCTGTCGCTGCCCGGCGTGATCGCCGGCTGCCTGCTGGTGTTCATTCCTGCCGTCGGCGAGTTCGTCATCCCCGACCTGCTCGGCGGCTCGCAGACACTGATGATCGGCAGGACGCTGTGGAACGAGTTCTTCGCCAACCGTGACTGGCCGGTGTCGTCCGCCGTCGCCGTGATCTTGCTGCTGCTGCTGATCGTGCCGATCATGCTCTTCCAGCGAGCCCAGGCGCGCGCCCAGGAGCAGGACCAATGAATGCGACCTGGAGCCGCTTCAACATCATTTCGATCGTGCTCGGCTTTGCCTTTCTTTACCTGCCGATCGTCCTGCTCGTCGTGTTCTCTTTCAACGAGTCGAAGCTGGTCACCGTCTGGGGCGGCTTCTCGACGAAATGGTACGTCTCGCTGTTCCACAACCGGGGTCTGATGGACGCCACCTGGGTGACGGCCCGGGTCGGCGTCATCTCGGCAACCGTGGCGACCGTGCTCGGCACGCTGGCGGCGCTCACCTTGACACGCTACACGCGCTTTCGCGGCCGGCTGCTGTTTTCCGGCATGGTGTTTGCGCCGCTGGTCATGCCTGAAGTCATCACCGGCCTGTCGCTGCTGCTGCTCTTCGTCGCCGTCGGCCTCGACCGCGGCTTTCTGACGGTGACGCTTGCCCACACAACGCTAACCATGTGCTTCGTTGCGGTAGTGGTTCAGTCGCGCCTGATCACTTTCGATCGTTCGCTGGAAGAGGCCGCGATGGACCTCGGTGCGCCACCGGTGAAGACCTTCTTCCAGATCACGCTGCCGGTTATCATGCCGGCTATCGTCTCCGGCTGGATGCTGGCCTTCACGCTGTCGCTCGACGATCTGGTTATTGCCAGCTTCACCTCGGGGCCTGGCGCCACGACGCTGCCGATGAAGATCTACAGCCAGGTTCGCCTTGGCGTGACGCCGGAAATCAACGCGGCCTGCACCATCTTGATCGCGGTCGTCGCAGTTGGCGTGATCATCGCTTCGCTCGCAAACAAACGGCGCGAGGTGCAGCGCCAGCGCGACGAGCGGGCCGCGCAGCGAGGTTGAAGGGCTCGCTACTCTCCCGAGACGCCGCGGCTTATCGGCGAGATGAACGGCGTGCTCCACGTGCCGCCGACGAAGAACGACGACTGCTTGGGCGCCTGGCCGTTCGTCTGCGTGGCAGCCTGGCTCGGCTGGACGATGCCGCCGGACAGTGCCAGCCCGCGTCCGGCATAGGATGCGATGCCGGAAAGCCAGATCTTGTATTGCGCGGAATTCACCTCGGCCTTGTCGATGCGCGCCACGCCGTTCGAAATGCTCGCCTTGAGCTCGGCCCCGTCGATCGGCAGCGTTCCGTCCGAGACGTCGTCCAGCGCGAAGAATCCGCCCTGTTCGGTGTGCTTGAGGAACGCCGGCAGGTTAAGCCGGCTCAGCGCACCCGCGCCGAACGTCGCGGACAGCGAGCCATTGGCGTTTTCGAAAATGGAGTCCCAGGTTCTGCCAGGCCCCTTGAGGATGACCGAAACGGTTCCAGTGCCGATCGGCACCAGCCGCGTCATCCCGGCCGCGGTGCCGAAAGCGCCGCCGTCGATATCGGAAGCGAGCAGCCGGATCTCGACTTCGGTGCCGGCGGGCTTGCGGTCGAAACGGACGCTGCTCTGGACGTTGCCGCCAAAGGCGGATGCATCCGAGATGTCGAAGACGGCAAGGCCGTTCTTGACCTGGGCGGTGGCGGCGACGTCGGCAAGCTGGATGGCGCCGGCCGTGGCATGCGCCGCCGACAGTCTGAGATCGAGATTGATCCGGTCGGCGAAGCTCGTATCGATTTCGCCCGGACCGGTGCCGCCGGCGGATGGCACCGGGGTAAAGGCGGAGAGAAACGATCTGAGGTCGAGCGTATCGAAAGCAAGTGTGCCGGAGATCACCGGCAGTGCCTCGCCGTAGGTGAAGTCCAGCGCGCCCATTCCGGGATTGTTGTCGAGGGTCAGGGCTGTGTTTTCGAATTTGATGCGCCCGGCCGTCGCCGTGATCTTGCTTGAAACCGAGATCGAGCCGATTGCGGCACCGGGCGCGATGCCGGCCTGCGACCATTCGAGCACGCGTCGGAGCGAAGGTGCGGCGAATTTTGCCTGGCCGTCGAAATAGCCGTTTTCCGACATGCTGGCGCGGCCGTCGAACGAAAAACTGGCCGGTGCCGCCTTGAAGGAAAACGTGACCGGTGCTGTGCCGCCACCAAACAGCACAAGCGGGTTCGGCGATGCGGCGTCGATGGCAACGCTTTCGCCGCGCCATATCCCGGTCGCCGACAGCGTCGCATTGCTGTTCATCGCGGCCCAGTTCGCCTGGCCGCTCAGGCTGCTCAGTATCTCCTGGTCCTTGCCGCCGATGGCAGCCACTACGCGGCCGTCCCTGAACTCGACTGTGCCGAACGGATCTGTCGGCAGGTTGCCGAGATCCGGCTTGGCGGGATTTGTGTTGATCACCGCGCGGGCAGCATCGATCGAACGCGTAATGCGCCCGCCGGTGGGAATCGCTGGCAGGAAAAACCCGCTCGCGGTACGCTGGACCCTGATCGTCGGTCGCACCAGCCGCGCTGTCGAAAACACCACGTCGCCCCGCAGCGCCGCCATGGCCGAGAGGTCGACCTCGACCCGTTCGGCCTCGACCACGGGCGGCGCATCCGTCTCCGTCCATTGCGACAGCGTCACGTCGCTCAGGATCGCCCGGAAATTCGGCCAGACCTCGATGCGCGGCGCGCCGTCGATGGTGACCCGGAAACCACTCCACGCGCTCATTTCCCACGCGATACGGTCGCGTACGATGCGAGTCGAGGCGATCAACGGCAAGGCTGCGACAACCAGCGCGATGACGATGACGGCTGCGCCGATCGCCCATATTCCGCGTCGGATCAAAGGTGATGGCATATCGCCCCGTATGCTTCCATTCCGACAAAATCGCCCGACGGGTGTAACCGACGGCTGACGCATTTCAAGTCTTTATGGCCCGGCGATGGCATTTGCGCACACCCTGACCGGCGCGGTCCAACAAAATCTTGCCCTGCTGCATCGCGATATGCATAAGCGATGCAGCCTGCGGAGGAACAATGATGGCTGACGACGCACCGCTCTGGATCCCGACGCAAGAGCAGATCGAAGCGGCGCCGATGACCGCCTTCATGAACGCCGCGGCGAGCATGGCCGGCAAGGCTTTCTCCTCCTATACCGACCTGCATCGTTGGTCGATTGATGATCGCGAGACCTTCTGGAGCCTGGTCTGGGACTTTTGTGGCATCGTCGGCGACAAGGGCGAACGCGTGCTGGTCGATGGCGACAAGATGCCCGGCGCGACCTTCTTTCCTGAGGCAAAGCTGAACTTCGCCGAGAATCTCCTGAAGAAAACCGGGCTTGGCGACGCAATCGTCTTTCGCGGCGAGGACAAGGTCGAGCGGCGGCTGTCCTGGAACGAGCTGCATGCGCTGACCTCGCGCCTGCAGCAGCTTTTCCTGTCGCTCAAGGTGAAGAAGGGCGACCGCATCGCCGCGATGATGCCCAACATGCCGGAAACGGTTGCTGCGATGCTGGCTGCCGCCTCGATCGGCGCCGTCTGGTCGTCCTGCTCCCCAGATTTCGGTGAGCAGGGTGTTCTCGACCGGTTCGGCCAGATCGAGCCTGTCATATTCATCGCGCCGGACGGCTACTGGTACAATGGCAAGGCGATCGAAGTCGCCGACAAGATCGCGGCCGTGGCGGGCAAGCTCGCCACCGTCCGCAAAGTCCTCATTGTCGACTATCTCGGCACCTCGCTCGACGTCGCGGCGACCATCGGCAAGGCGGCTTCGCTGGAAGAGGCGCTGTCACCCTTTGGCGCCAGGCCTGTCAGCTACGAGAGGCTGCCGTGTTCGCATCCGCTGTACATCCTGTTTTCGTCGGGCACGACCGGCATTCCCAAATGCATTGTCCATTCGGCCGGCGGAACGCTGATCCAGCATGTCAAGGAAGAACGGCTGCATGCCGGCCTGCTCGACGGCGACCGCTTCTTCTACTTCACCACCTGCGGCTGGATGATGTGGAACTGGCTGGTGTCGGGCCTGGTATCGGGCGCCACCTTGCTGCTCTACGACGGCTCGCCCTTCTACCCGGACGGCAATGCGCTGTTCGACTTCGCCGATGCCGAAAAGATGACGTATTTCGGCACCTCGGCCAAATTCATCGATTCCGTGCGCAAGGCCGGCCTGAAGCCGATCCGCACGCATGATCTTTCCAGCGTGCGCACCATCTCCTCGACCGGCTCGCCGCTATCGCCGGAAGATTTCCGTTTCGTCTATGAGGGCATCAAGAAAGACGTGCATCTCGCCTCGATCTCCGGCGGCACCGATATCGTCTCCTGCTTCGTGCTCGGCGTGCCGATCGAACCGGTATGGACCGGCGAGATACAGGGGCCCGGCCTCGGCCTTGCCGTCGATGTCTGGGACGATGACGGCCGGCCGCTCCGCCAGGAGAAGGGCGAGCTCGTCTGCACCAAGGCGTTTCCGGCGATGCCGATCGGCTTCTGGAACGACCCTGACGGCAGGAAATACAAAGCCGCCTATTTCGAACGTTTCGACAATGTCTGGTGCCACGGTGATTTCGCCGAATGGACTGTCCATGGTGGCCTGATCATCCATGGCCGTTCCGACGCCACACTCAATCCGGGCGGTGTCAGGATCGGCACAGCGGAGATCTACAATCAGGTCGAGCAAATGCCGGAAATCCTCGAAGCACTATGCATCGGCCAGGATTTCGACAATGACGTTCGTGTCGTGCTGTTCGTGCGGCTGGCGGCCGGCGTCGAGCTCGATGCCGACCTGGAAAAACGCATCCGCGCGAAAATCCGCACCGGGGCGAGCCCGCGCCACGTGCCGGCCAAGATCGTCGCCGTCAGCGATATTCCGCGAACCAAATCGGGCAAGATCACCGAGCTCGCGGTACGCGACATGGTGCATGGCCGCGCCATCAAGAACAAGGAAGCGCTCGCCAATCCTGAAGCGCTCGAGCTGTTCCGCAACCTGCCGCAGCTTGCCGACTGACCCCGGGGTCCAAGGTGGAGCCCGTCTTGAGGTCTCCGGTATCGTTAACGAATTGTCTCTTCGGAATTTACCTAGATTTCATGAGTGGTACACATTGGTAAATTTTCCGGCGTGGCGGTAAGGATTTGTTAAGGCCCGGCATCGATAGTCGTGTGTAACTTGAGGGAGAAATCCCGTTCCTCTTAGCCCCGAGAGGATCTGATTCGCTCAAGCCCCGTTGTGACAGCAATTCCAATTTCTCAAGGCGTCCTGTTGGACGCCTTTTTTCTTTGCGCAACCATAGCTAACCGGCGAGCACGCGGGTCGAGGGAAAGGCGACTTCGACCAAGGTTCCCTCGCCGGGCGTCGAGTTGATGGTGAACCGGGCACGGTTCGCTTCGACCATCGCCTTGGTCAGCGGCAGCCCGAGACCGGTGCCGTCGCCGCGGCCGCGCTTCAGTGCATTGATCTGCTTGAACGGCTTCAGCGCCTGCTCGATCTCGGACTGGCTCATGCCGATGCCGGTATCGCGCACGCGCATGACGACATCGCCGGAGATCTCGTAGGCCGTCGACACGATCACTTGGCCGCCGGCCTGCGTGTAGCGGACGGCGTTCGACAGGATGTTGAGCGCGATCTGCCGCACGCTGCGCAGATCGGCCACCACTTCCGGCAGCCGCGAGGCGAAGCTGGAGCGGATGATGACGCGTTCCCGGTTGGCTTGCGGCTGCATCATCGCCACGGTTTCGGCCAGTGTGTCGTTGAGCGACACCGCCTCATAGGCCATCTCCTGCTGGCCGGCCTCGATTTTCGAAATGTCGAGCAGGTCGTTGACCAGATCGAGCACGTGGTTGCCCGAACGGTTGATGTCGCGCAGATAGTCGCGATAGCGGTCATTGGCCACCGGCCCGAATTTCTCGTCGACCATCAGCTCGGAAAAGCCGATGATGGCGTTGAGCGGTGTGCGGATCTCGTGGCTGATGCGGGCCAGAAAATCGGTCTTCTGCGACGAGGCGCGTTCGGCGACCGCGCGCGCCTGGGTCAGGTCCTCTTCGGCCCGCTTCCACTGGGTGATGTCGCGCACCACCGCGCAGAAGCCGCTGTCGTTGGGCAGCCTGCCGATGGTCATGAACAGCGGAATGAAGCGCCCCTGCGCCTCGCGTCCGATCACCTCGCGGCCATCGTTCATCACGCTTGCAACGCCGGGCTCCGACAACCCCTCGAGATAGTCACGCGCCGCGCGCTGGCTTTCGATCGCAAACAGCGAGACGAACGGTTTGCCGGTCACCTCGTCGCTGTCGAAGCCGAACAGCGCTTCCGCCGGACGGCTAATTGAACGGATCGTTCCGTTACGGCCGATCAGCACGACGCCGTCGGTGGCGGTGTCGATGATGGTGCGCATTTCGGCAATGCGTGCCTTGAGCTCGGAAACATCCGGCTGCGTTTGGTCGTCGGCGGCGCCATGTGGAATGGCTGCTACTTCGTCGTCGCCGGAACGGCGTACGACCAGCATCAGCGCCTTGCCGTTTCCCCAGGGGACGGAGCGTAAAATCGCGTCGATCGGAAACTCCTGACCGTCGCGCGTCTTCAGCCGCAGAGCGCGGTCGCCGCCGTCGGAACTGCCGTCGTCCGCATAAGGGTCGGCAAACAGGGCGCCGAGCCCGCCGGCCTCGTCCAGGGCATTGAGCGTTGCATAGCCGGTCAAGCCGAGGAATTCGTCGTTCGCGTAATGCAGTTGGTCGCCGGAATGGATAAGCACTGGCACTGGCAGCTTGCCGAGGATCGAGGTATCGGGCCCCTTGTTGTCCTCTCCGGCAAACGCCGACGGCACGAAGCCGTCGAGTTTGAGCGGCGGTGCCTGCGGCCGCTCGATGGGCGGCACCTGGCCGGCAACGTCGGCTGCGGCTGCGCTGTCCTCGGACCAATCCTCGCTGTCCTCGGCGTCACGGAAATCTTCGGCCGTCATGCTGTCGTCGTCGCCATCCTGCGGCGCTTCGGCGACGATCGTTCGACGGTTCGTGTTGGGCTCAACGCCTTCCTGCGCTTCATCGCTGGGTTCGCGGTCGGCATAGTCGAGCAGCGATCCGGAAACAGGAAGTGTGACGGGTTCGCCGGCTTGCGCCTCTGCTACCGCATCATCGGGCTGCTCGCCGTCGAGCCGGGCAAGATCCTTCTGGTCCTCGGCATCGGCCTCGGGCGGTTCGGCGGCAGCCGCCCCGCTTTCCAGACCTTGTGCCGGCATCTCACCCTTGTCCGTCGGGCCGGCTTCTTTCAGCTTTGGCTCGTCGGCCTTGCCGGCTGCCTCCACTTTGGTCGCAACCGGCTTCGGCCTTCCGGCGCTGGGCTGTTCTTCGGCCGGGGTGTTGTCCTTCTTGAGACGCTCGCCAATCTCGCGAAACGCGCTGCGTTCCAGCGTCGACAGGCCCTTGTCGTTGGCCGGCTGCCGGTGCTCGGCCAGCCGGATCACCTTGTCGGCAAAGCGCCGCTCGGGCTTTGGCACGATGGTCAATGCCGGCACTTCGCCCCTGAACGGATCGGCGGGTTTCGGTGTCTCGGGGAGAGGTTCAACGGCTTTCGGCTCGATGGTCTCGGCAGGCTTCTCCTCGGCGACAAGGGCCTTGCCGACGGCATTGGGATCGACCACCGCATCGCCGCTCCTTGCCACGCCGAAACCGCGAAAACCTTCGAAAACGCGGCTGCGGCTGTAAACCGGGAGCGCCGCCAGATCGACGGGTATCTTCAGATCGGTGCCGGCGACCGGCCACAGCACGGAGCGGCCGGACCAAGTGTCGCGCCGTTCGAGCAGGCCGGCAATCTCGCCAGAAGCATCGAGGCCATAGGCGGCCGAAACATCCTCGAACCGGCGTCCGATCACGTCAGCGGCAGGCTTGCCGACGAGCTCGGCAAATTCCGGCGACAGGGCGCTGAACCGGCCCTCCGCGTCGGTACGCCAGACGAAACGCATGGGCGCGGCGGTGCGATCGATCACCGAAGCGCGGCGTTCGGCCGGGGAGGCGGCTTTGGTGGCTTTTGCGGCGCTTTCCGGCGAAGCATCCGCGCCGGCCTGCGAAGCGTCCGGGCTGGTCTCGACTTTGCCGGACGCAGCTGCCCCGGGCGGGACCTGCGCGTCGTCGCCGGCATTGAAGTACCAATGGTCATGCTGCGTTGGCGCTTCGCCAGCCGTGTGCTGATCGTCAGCCGCGTCGGCAGGTTCGTGCTCCGCCGATGCGGAGGTGCCTTCCATCGCTGCAAGGTTGATCTCCGCCGCGCCGGTGCTGGCGATTGGCTGCTCGTTGTCCTGATCCGTTGGCTGGGGAAGATCGCCATCGCTCGGCGCCGCTGCTGCCTCGCTGCTGCTTTCCGCGCCAACGCGCTCGGCGACAGGAGCCTCGCCCTCAAGCCGGTCCTCGTCGATCACCACCAGCAGGTGCCGCTCGTCCGTCAGCCGGGCAAGGCCCGCCGGATAGGAGCTGGATCCACCCGGAACCAGGCGCTTGACGATGCGGTCGCTCTCGTTCGCCACGTCGGCGACAAGTGCGGCCAGCGTCTCAGGCCGGATGCCGAGCGCCGAAAAGCCGTCCGATGCGGCGTCGATATTGCCCTTGGCGTCGACAAAGGCGATGTAGTGGCCATCTTCGGTAAAGCCACTGATGGCGCGATCGGCGATCTCGGCCGCACTGCGCGAGCCGGTCTGCGCCGCCGGCAGCGCCAGCATGATTGCTTCCTCGCCATCGGGCATGGTCACCGCGCTGGCCAGGAAGCCAACCGCGCGGCTGGTCAGGCCGGTCGCCAGCCGGACGGTGATGGCACGGTCGCGGCCGATCTGCGGAAAACCGCTGGTCGCCATGATCTGGCGCCTGGCGATCAGCGGCAATCCTGCCGAGGCGCCGATGATCGCGCCGATGTCGGGATAGCCGAATACCGCTGCGCCGGGACCGTTGGCCCAGATCACCTGCTCGAGATCTGCCGACAGAATGGCGATCGCGTCGCCTGCGGCGAAGCGCAGGCGGACGGCGTCGAGCACGGCGACATCGAGGAAGGAGTAGTTTTCAGCCGGCATGCGCTTGGCGACCCTCACAGAGCGGGCAATTTGCGGTTAACGCTTTGTTAATAAAAGCCGACGGCGCGAAGGTCCACAAGTCATAGCGTGCAACCAACGGAATCTCTAGGCGCGTGGTTAACGCCACGAACAAATAATTATGGTGCGATGCAACAAACATGTTGCAATGCACAAAATTTGCCTTTATATTGCCATGATAGATGAACGAGACGGCTTTCTGTCAAAGCCGCTGCGCTGAAAAGGATGGAAAATGTCCAGGACCAAGACTGACACGATCGAAAACGTTGAATTCCCGAGCTTCGACGCTTCCAAGGCCACCGACCAGATTCGCGCCTTCGCCGAAAAGGGCGTCGAGCAGTCGAAAGAGGCCTATGCCAAGCTGAAGACCGGCGCCGAGGAGACCCAGAAAGCTCTGGAGTCGACCTACGAGACCGCCAAAACCGTTTCCAGCGAGCTGTCGCTCAAGACCATCGCCGCCCTGCGCGCCAATGCCGAAGCCGGCTTCTCGCATTTCGAGGCCCTGATCGGCGCCAAGTCGCTGTCGGAAGTCGTCGAGTTGCAGACCGCTTTCCTGCGCAAGCGCGTCGAAATGACCGTCGAGCAGGCCAAGGACTTCCAGGCGGTTGCTGCCAAGGCGGCCGAGGACGTATCCAAGCCGATCAAGACCGCCTTCGAGAAGGCCGTGAAAGAAATTAAGATCGCCTAATATTTGCACACAGTTTGATGATGCATCAAAAGGTCGCATTTCGTCAGACAAATAGATGTGCGATATAGTGGTCTAAGTGAATACCCGGCGGGTGGAACCTCCTCCCTCTGCTCACCGGGATAACCAGCCAGCACCTCCTCCCGCTGGCTCGTAACAGGAAAAGGCCGGCACCTCCTCCCGCCGGCCTTTTCTTTGTCCGGCGAAAAATGACGCGATGCCGGAGCGATCTTTTGCTTTGCCAAAAGCCTTGAATTAAACTCCGATAGCCCGTATGGACGCATCGCCGAACGACAGAGCGGGAACGTTCCGTCTGGATCTCGCTCGGGCAAGCGTGCCGTTGTAGCTCAGATGGTTAGAGCGCCGGATTGTGGATCCGGAGGTCGCTGGTTCGATCCCAGCCAACGGTACCATTCAGCTTTCAGCCAGGTTTCTGACCAATAGCGCCAAGCGATCTCTACGACCCTGGCGCGGTCACCTGCGATCCCGCCTGACGCGCACCGCGCAGGTGATCCACGAGGGCTCTCAGCTTCGGCGCGATATTCCGTCGGCTGGGAAAATAAAGATAGAAGCCCGCAAACGGCGGAAAATAGCCGTCGAGGATTTGCACGAGCTCGCCGCGGTCGATCCAGGGGCGGAATGTGTCCGCCATGCCGAACGTGATCCCGGCGCCAGCAACGGCCAGCCGGATCATCAGCCACATGTCGTTGGTGGTGATCTCGGGCGCAACCGCCACGTCGAACTCGCGCCCGTCCTCGCCAAACTCCCACCGATAGGGCGAAACTCCCGGCGCCGGCCGCCAGCCGATACAGCGATGAGCCACAAGCTCGCGCGGATGGGCGGGTGCTCCGAACTTTTCGAGATAGCGCGGGGCGCAGACGGCCATCTGTCGCTGATCGCCCGATACCGGCACTGCAATCATATCCTGCTCGATCACTTCGCCGAGCCTCACTCCCGCATCATAGCCTTCGGCAACGATGTCGAATTCCTCGTCGGTGACGACAATATCCAGATGCACCTCGGGAAACCTTTCTGCAAAGGACGCCAGCAACGGTCCCGACAGAAAGGCCTCTGCGATCGACGAAACCGCGATCCGCAGGCGGCCGCGCGGGCTGTCCAGAAATTCCGTGGTGGCTTCGACTGCCGCGTTCACATCGGCTATCGCCGGTGCGACGCTCGCCAGCAGGCTCTCGCCCGCTTCGGTCAGGTTAACGCTGCGTGTCGTGCGCTGCAGCAATGCGATGCCAAGGCGCTGTTCAAGCCTGAGGATGCTCTGGCTTACCGCCGAGCGAGTCACGCCCAGACGGTCTGCCGCAGCGCGAAAATTGCGTTCCTCGGCCACGGCGACGAAGACGGCAATTGCATTGAGATCGATGTCCATTGGTTAGCCATACTTACCATGGAGGTTAACAGCGGGCGGGTTATCGCGACAATGCCATGGCTCTATCTCTGTCGCAACGGCAAGAAGGCTTGATCCTCCCGATCCAAGCCGAAGCCGGCCGACAAAGGAGATATTCCATGACATCACCCCCTTCCTCCTGGGACCTGGATGGAAAAGTCGCCCTCGTGACGGGCGCGGCACGCGGCATCGGCCGCTGCGCGGCGGAACTGCTGCGGGCGCGGGGCGCCCGGATCGTGGCAAGCGATCTCAGCGACAGCGTACGCGAATTGGAAGCCGAGGATGTGGCGACCTTGGTCGGCGATGTCGCCGACGAGGATCTGGCCAGACGCTCGGTCGAACTCGCCGCGAAGCGCTTCGGACGACTGGACATCGTCGTGAACAATGCCGGTCGCACGCTCAACAAACGTCTGACCGAGACCTCGGTCGACGACTATGACCGCATTCTGCAGATCAATGCGCGCGGCAGCTTTGTCACCGCCCGTGCCGCGGTGGAATTGATGGCCGCCAGCGGTGGCGGCGCGATCGTCAATGTCTCGTCGATCTCGGCCGTCGCGGCCTTCGAGACGCAGGCGGCCTATGCCTCCTCCAAGGCGGCCGTCGCACAGCTGACCAAGGTGATCGCGATCGAATATGGGCGCATGGGCATTCGCTGCAACGCCGTTGCCCCTGGCGTGATCGAAACCGACATCATGGAAGGTGTGGTGGAGAATGGCCGGGAGATGCTGCGCAGCTTTGGCAACGCGCATCCAATCGGCCGGATCGGCCAGCCGCAAGAAGTTGCCGAGGCCATCGCCTTTCTTGCCTCGCCGGCATCCAGCTTCATCACCGGGGCCTTGCTTCTGGTCGATGGTGGCTACACCGCCCAGTGACCCCAAATAAGGCTGACGCACCGCGGGAGCTCACCCGCACGCCATCCCTTCACATCGTGAAAATAATCACAGAACCAAAAGGATCATCTCGATGACGATGAACAAAGTTGTTCTGATCACCGGTGCCTCCAGCGGCATCGGTGCTGGCATCGCCCGCGAACTTGGCGCGGCAGGTGCGAAGCTGATCCTCGGCGCACGCCGCACCGACCGCCTTGAAGCGCTTGCGGCCGAAATCGAGGCAGCTGGTGGAACGGTTCGCGTGCGAGCGCTCGACGTCACTAGGAGGGAGGATGTCGCAGCATTCGCCGATGCCGCCCGGGCCGAATGGGGCCAGGTCGATGTCATCGTCAACAATGCGGGCGTCATGCCGCTGTCGGCCATGGCAGCTATGAAGGTCGACGAGTGGGAGCTGATGGTGGACGTCAACATCAAGGGTGTTCTGTACGGCATCGCGGCGGTCCTGCCTGAGATGACGGCACGTGGCTCCGGGCATATCATCAATATCGGTTCCATCGGCGCACTGGCCGTCTCGCCCACGGCTGCCGTTTATTGCGCAACGAAATACGCTGTCCGCGCGATTTGCGATGGGCTCCGCCAGGAGAGTGACGATATCCGCGTAACCTGCATTCATCCTGGCGTGGTGGAAAGCGAGCTGGCGAACACGATCTCCGACGAAGCCGCTGCCGCTGCCATGAAAGCGTGGCGTGCTATTGCCCTGCAACCCGATGCGATCGCCAGGGCCGTGCGCTACGCAATCGAACAGCCCGACGATGTCGACGTCAACGAGATCGTCGTGCGTCCGACGAAGGCGGCGCATTGATGCGATCCACTTTGGCCGCAGTGCTTACGGGTATTGCCGTTTCTGTAGCTCCAACCGGCCTGACCCTTCCTTCAACTCCAATCCTTGCAGAGGAACCAATGACGCACCAAGATCATCCTTACGTCGGACTGTGGGTCACCGAGGATCGCCATATCAGGCACGAACTCCTGCCGAACGGCCGTTATGACGAGGCGCGCGGTGACCGCGAGAGCGCCTACCGGGGACGCTATGAAGTCCAGGGCAACCACGTAGAATACTGGGACGATACGGGCTTCACCGCGGATGGTGAGTTCGTCGAAGGCGTTCTCTATCATGGCGGCATGATCTTCTATCGCCAGCGGTAGAGAGCCGGGTCGAGACAGGGATTTTGAGAACCAACGATGGTGGCTGACGGCATTTCGATCCAGTTATCGCCGCCCATTTCCTCGAATGCCATCAGATTGCCTGCGGAAAAATACTGCACGCCTCGCCCGAGGCGCTCAGCGTTGCATCGGCGATACCGTCACACCACATATTTCCCAGCAAGCGCGGCGGAAAGAAGCAGGATCGCGAGCAGAGTCGACATTGCAAATGGTTGTCACTATATAGCGGCGGCTTTGACGGCTCGCCTTTTACGTCTTGCCAGCGAGAGCGCGGTAAAAGTGCTAGCTATTGTGACATTTATTGTGATCTAAAACGGCTTGAAAATCGAAAAAAAGCAAATAGAAACAATAGCGCGGGTCGAACGAGTTTCGTCGAGAGAATCAGTCCTCAAGAACTAGAACGTGCTCCTTGAACCCTCCATTCCCTTCAGCTCTGTGGACCTCGGACAAGTTCGGCTTGCCGGGCGAAGCCGACTCGGCTCGAATGGCAGCACGCATCTTTTCGAAGATGCCGACGTTTATGATTACCAACCGGCATAGCCGCTAGGGAAACAGCAGTATGAGTGAACACGCGATCGAGTTCCTGCGCGGGTGGATTGGCGAAAAAGTCCACTGCCAGCCCTCGCCAGCCAGGATCGAGAAGCAGGCCGAGACCCTCGCCAGGGAATGTGCGGCCAAGGCCGCCGAAGCCGGCATACCCCTGGAGGATATTCAGGAAGAGGTCGGCGACATTCAGGAACTCATTGCTTCGAGGCTCGAAGAGGCGGCCGAGGCCGAACAGGACGAGCGGAACTCGAACAAGCCTGCCGGCTGACGGATCGCCCCGGCAAAACCTGCCGGGCCAACATTGCCTGTCTGATGCAGTTGCGCGGTCTCATCGCCGCGCAGCTTTGCCAAATCTCTCCTTAAGCCACCCTTTCGGCAATGCTGGCACGAAATTGCCGTCGCGCCCGGTCATGTCTTCATTGGCGACCAGAGCATTGAGGATTGCTTCCTCCACGCTCTGAACGACGGCGTCGAAGAACGGGTTGATGTCGGCATCCGGTATATAGCCGGCGCTGACCAGCTTGCCGGCCGCGCCGCGCGCGGCATCGGCATTGGCCGTGCTGAAGGCCAGAAAAATATCGCCGGATGAATTGTATCCATAGCCGCCGGTCAGCGCGACGCCGAGCGGCACGCGTTTCGCCAGCCGTTTCATCTGATGCGGCATGAACGGCGCATCGGTGGCCACGATCGCGATGATCGAGCTCTTTTCCGCTCGCGGCGTGTTGTCCCGGATCGCCGGTTCGGCGAGTTCTGCTCCGGCCCTGATGCCACGGATCACGAGGTTTCGCCGTGCACCGAAATTCGACTGGACGAAGCAGCCGATCGTGAAGCGCGCTCCGTTCCAGTCGACGCTGCGCGAGGATGTGCCGGACCCTGCCTTGAAGCCGAAGGTGATCATGCCGGTGCCGCCGCCGACGCTACCCTCTTCGATCGGCCCGGTTTCAGCCGTTTCGAGCGCGGAAAACACGTGCTCGAAGCTCACATGATGGCCGTTGATATCGTTGAGGAAGCCGTCGTAAGTCTCGCCCGCCACCGGCAGCGCCCAGGCGCTGTCGAGCGATTGCGGCAGCACCATCTGCATCCAGCGCAACGTTGCGTCGCGGCTGACGCCGCAGGAATGCGTGTTGGTGATGGTGATGGGAAGGTTGAACGCTCCGAGCTCCTCTATCAGATGCGAGCCGGTCAGTTCGCCATTGCCATTGGCGCTGAACACGCCGGCAAACGCAGGGACGGCCAACTCGTCTCTGGGCCGTGGCAGGATCGCGGTCACGCCGGTGCGTACCGGACCCTTGCCGACGACGAGCGGCCCGTCCCCTGAGATCAGCGTGGTATAGCCGACCGTCACGCCGGGCACATCGGTGATGGCATTGAAGCGGCTTGGCGTGCCATCGAATGGGATCGCGAAGGCGCGGGCGCGCAGTTTGCCCGAGGGCGTCGCAAGATGCGGGTCGGTCATTTTTTCCTCAGAAAAGCGAACCTTGGCCGCCCGGCGCCTTGAGCTTGGCCGCGGGCTTGGCAACCGTCTTCGGCCGCGCCGTGCCACTGATGGCGACTGCATCGGCGGTGCCGTCGGCGAACTCCAGCGAAAGCGCCATCCCCGACACAACTTCTGCCGCGTGCTTGACCACGGCGCCGTCCACATCCTTGACCAGCGCGAAGCCTCGCGCCAGCACGGCCTTGTGCGAGAGCGTCGCCAGCAGCCGGTCGGCCTGCGTCAGTTTTCCACGCAGGCGGTCCAGCCGTCTTGAAATCGCCTGGTCCTGCCGCCGTGTCAGTGCCAGCAGGGCATCGCCTTGCAGTTTCTGCCGTCTGGCGATCGGCGCCGGTGAGAGTCTCGCGGCCGTGCGCGAAAACCGCGCCCGACGCTCGCGCACGATGGCGAAGAATGCCGCTTGCGCACGGGCGAGGTCGCGACGGGTCAGTGTGCGCGCCTCGTTCATGCGCCGCGACAAGGTGGCCGGCGTCAGCCGCTGCCCCAGAAGCCTGCCCCGCTTGCGCTCGACGCTGACCGACAGCGCCCGGCCGAGCCGGCTCGTCGCCTCGTCGAAGCGCCGCCGCGGCAGCGCCAGCAACTGGTCGGGCGAGGGCAGTGCCCGGGCTGCCGCGCGTGCCGCCTGCCGCTTGCGTTCGAAATTGCGCGACAGTGCGGTCTTCAACCGCGCGCCAAGGCCGGCAAGCGTCGCTTCGAGGTCGACCTTGACCGGCACGGCGATCTCGGCGGCGCCTGTCGGCGTCGGCGCCCGCACATCCGCCGCCAGATCGATCAGCGTCCAGTCGGTCTCGTGGCCGACGGCGGAAATCACCGGAATGCCCGATGCGGCGACGGCCCGGGCGAGCGCTTCGTCGTTGAAGCCCCACAGGTCCTCCAGGCTCCCGCCGCCGCGCGCCACGATCAACAGATCGGGCCGCGCGATGGCGCCGTCCCATGGCAGTGCGTTGAAGCCGTTGACGGCAGCAGTCACTTCCGCACCCGCCGTCTCGCCCTGCACCCGCACCGGCCAGACGAGCACGTGCAGCGGAAACCGGTCCTTGATGCGGTGGATGATGTCGCGGATGACGGCGCCTGTCGGCGAGGTGACCACGCCGATGACGCACGGCATGAACGGCAGCCGGCGCTTGCGCGCCGCATCGAACAGGCCTTCAGCCTGCAGCCGGCGCTTGCGCTCTTCCAGCAGCGCCATCAGCGCACCGGCACCGGCCGGCTCGAGATTGTCGATAACGATCTGGTAATTGGATTTTCCGGGATAGGTGGTGAGCCTGCCGGTGGCGATCACCTCCATGCCTTCCTCTGGACGGAATTTCAGCCGGCTCATCGTGGTCTTCCACACCACGGCGTCGAGCCGCGCGCGATCGTCCTTCAGGCAGAAATAGGCATGGCCGGAGGAATGCGGTCCGCGATAGCCGGAAATCTCGCCGCGCACCCGTACATTGCCGAAGACGTCCTCGACCGTACGCTTCAGCGCGCCGGAAATCTCGCTCACCGTATATTCGGTGGCGTTGGTGCGTGATTCGGATGCTGCGTCGCTCATCGGCCGATTGGGGGACGGTTGTTGCCCGCCGTCAAGGCGGCCGTGTTCGATGTACGCCCCAATTGCGCGATCCCTCACCAGCCCGGCAGGATCTGGTTCGGCTTGGTCCGCTTCATCTTGGCGAAGGCGAGGGCGGCGAAATCGAACGTGCCGGTCTCCTCGCCGAGCGGCACGGAAATATTGTCGAGGCTCTCCGAAATGTGGCGCGCGAGCGCATCGACGATCTCCGGCCGCGAGGTCTGGCCGCGCATGATGCCGATACGGCAATCGGGCAGGGCGCCGAAACCGTCGGCCTCGCCCAGCACCCGCATGCCGGGCCGCAGCGCGCATTCCGGCAGCACCGAGATCGCCAGGCCGGAAAGCACCGCCGCGGCGATGACGGTAGCCGAGAAGCTGGTGAACAGGATGCGGTAGTCGCGGTTCTGCTGGTCGAGCACGTCGGCGGCGGCCCGCCGCCAGATGCAGTTCGGCCGGCCGAAGGCCATCGGCAGGATCGGTTGTTCATGCGTCGCATGGTTGGCCGAGGTGACCCACAGCAGCGGTTCGCGGCGCACCACTTCCGACTGGCCGCGCGCGTCGTTGTGCGTCACCAGCGCCAGGTCGAGATTGCCGCGCTTGATGTGTTCGACCAGTCCCGGCGTCGGTTCGCAGATAACGGTCAGTTCGACATGCGGGTTGGAACGGGCAAACCGCGCCATGATCTCTGGCAGGAAGCGATCGGCATAATCGTCCGGCGTGCCGATGCGGATGGTGCCTTCGAGCCGGCGGTCGTCGAAGGCGGCCAGTGTTTCCTTGTTGAGATAGAGCAGCCGCCTTGCGTAGGAGAGCAGTCTGTCGCCTTCCTCGGTCAGCCTGTTGGTGCGGCCGTCTTTTTCGAACAGCGGCTTGCCGATCCGTTCCTCCAGCCGCCGCATCTGCATCGACACCGCAGACTGGGTCCGATGCACCGCTTCCGCCGCGCGGGTAAAGCTGCCGGTGTCGACAATCGAGATGAAGGTCTGCAACTGATCGAGATCGAGCGGCGCTTTCATCGGCCTAATCCATCATTGATGCTGATGCTAAAGATTAGAAACATTCGTTGGATTAATCAATCGCGCCGTGGCAAATTCGCATTGTCCACATGAAGGCATGTGAATCGAAGCCGGAACGGCCGCTGTCGCCAGCGCCCGATCGACCGGTTTCGCCCGTTCGAATGTGAAGGAGACCGACATGGCTACGTTTGATTTCGCTACCGAGACCTCGCGCATCACCTCGCGTCCGGCCGTTGCGACGCGCGTGGCCAATGCCGCTGCCAATGTTTACCGCGCCTGGAAAAACCGCCGCGCCTTTTATCGCCTCGGCGAGATGTCGGATGCCGAGCTCGCCGACATCGGCCTGACCCGCGCCGACCTGCACGTCGCTGTCGGTGTACTCTTTGGCCGCGATCCGACCGAGAGGCTTCGCGTTATCGCGGTCGAGCGCGCCGAAACGATCGAGGATCTTGCCCGCAAGGTGGCCTGATCGCGTGGTTTCGCCGTTCGGGCGCATTGAACCCTTTTGAGGCACGACGCCACCAAGTTACGCAGGCTCCCCACTCCCTGCCGGATCCCCCCGGCCAGCCTGCGCGCTGCCCGGTCCTCCCAGGACCGGGCATTTTTCCTCTGCTTCGTCATCCTTGGGCGTAGCGACGCGAAGCGGAGTGCAGACCCAAGGATCCATGCCGTGACCTCAACCGAGGATGCAGCGGAGCTGAATTTTGCACCGCAACGGCGCTCCCAATTCACGGCATGGATCCTGGGGTCTGCGCCGCGTCGCTTCGCTCCTTGCTCCGCCCTAGGATGACGACGCCGCGTGGGTCAGCGACAAGCCCTACCGCCGGCCCATGCCCTGCTTGAACTGGTCGAAGATCGACTCCATGCCTTTCTGGTAGTCGTCGCGCTGCTGGGCGCCCGTCTCGAACATCTTGCCGAACAGGTCGTCGAACGGATTTCTCGGCCTGCCGCTCGGATTGGCCTGCGGCTGCGGCGCCTGGGGCTGCTGGGGCGCCTGACGCGGCTGCGGCTGCGGTTGTTGTGCGCCACCGCCGAACATGTCCTGCAGCACTTTGCCGAGCGGATTGTCACCATAGGGGTTCTGTGTCTGCTGCGGCTGGTTTTGCGGCTGCTGTGCGCCGCCGCCGAACATATCCTGCAGCACCTTGCCGAGCGGATTGTCACCATAAGGGTTCTGTGTCTGCCGAGGCTGGTTCTGCGGCTGTTGCGCACCGCCGAACATGTCCTGCAACACCTTGCCGAGCGGGTTGTCGCCGTAAGGGCTCTGCGTCTGTTGCGGCGCCTGGCTGCCGCCGCCCGCCTGCCGCATCATCTGCTCGATGAGCTCGCCGAGCGGATTGCCGCCACCGCCTGCCGCATGCATCTGCCCGCCTAGCTGGTTGGTGGTCTGCTTGAACAATCCGCCCATCATCATCGAGGCGATTGCCGGCAGCATCTGCTGCAGGACCTGCTGGCTGACGCCGCTCGCCTGCGCGGCCTGGCTGGCGACTGCGCGCGACAGGTCCTTCGAGCCGAACAAATGCCCCAGAATGCCGTTGCCTTCATCGAGGCCCTGCGGCGAGAAGGCCCGGCTTGCATCCTCGAAATATTTGGCATGCTGCCCGCTGGCCATCGCCGTCATGAAGGAGCCGAGTCCATAAGGGTCCGCCGTGTTGCGCTTCAGCCCCTGCGAAAAGGCCGGCAGCAGCGCCGCGACCGCCGCCTGCGTCTGCTGCTGCGAAAGCCCGAACTGCTGGGCCAGCGCCTGCATGCCGTTGCCGTTCTGGGCCTGCGCCAGAATATCGAACAAGGAAGGCATTGTTTTCTCCTCCGGGAAAATCCTCGTTGGAGAAGAAGCCTAGTTCGTTTCCATCACTGATTGAAGCAAATTTGCCGGACCATCGGCCAAGCGGATAGCGAAGCGTTAATACGCGTATTCCATGAACACCGGCTCGATCGAGCCGCCCCAGCGTGTGTGGTAGGCCGAGAGCATCTCTTCGGCGCTGGTGGTGCCGCGCGCGACGACCTCGTCGAGCGTGTTGAGGAACGAGGTCTCGTCGTAGCCGTCGCGGTTCTTGCGGCCGCGGTTCTTCAGTCCCATGCGCGAGATGATGAGCACGTCGCGGGCGATCTCGCGCAACGTCGTGTTGCGGAAGGGCGCCGAAATGCCCTGTTCCGGCACTGCGTTGCGCATTGCCAGCACTTCGTCATAGCTCCAGCTCGAAGTCAGCGCCTCGGCCGCGTCGAGCGCCGCCGCGTCATAGAGCAGCCCGACCCAGAAGGCCGGCAGCGCGCAGATACGCCGCCACGGCCCGCCATCGGCGCCGCGCATTTCGAGAAAGCGCTTCAGCCGCACGTCCGGAAACAGCGTCGACAGATGGTTCGCCCAGTCGCCCATCGTCGGCAGCCCGTCCGGCAATTCGTTGCGGGCAGCACCTGCCATGAACTGGCGGAAGGTGACGTGCGTCATGTCGTGGTACTGGCCGTCGCGGATGACGAAATACATCGGCACGTCGAGCGCCCATTCGACATAATCGGCAAAGCCGAAATCGGGCGAGAAGCAGAAGTCGAGCAGGCCGGAGCGCTGATTGTCGGTGTCGCGCCAGATCTCGCCGCGCCAGCTCTGCAAGCCGTTCGGCCGGCTTTCGGTGAAGGGCGAGTTGGCAAACAGCGCCGTCGACAGTGGCTGCAGCTTCAGCGACACCTGCATCTTGCGGCGCATGTCGGCCTCGCTCTCGAAGTCGAGGTTCACCTGGATCGTGCAGGTCCGGTACATCATGTCGAGGCCTTTGGTGCCGACCTTGGGCATGTAGCGGGTCATGATCTCGTAGCGCGATTTCGGCATCTTCGGCGTCTCGGCCAGCGACCATTTCGGGCTGCCACCAAGGCCGAGAAAACGAATGCCCATCGGTTCGGCGATCTCGCGCACCTGCGCCAGATGCGCATTGCCTTCGCGGCAGGTCTGGTGGATCGTCTCCAGCGGCGCGCCGGACAGCTCGAACTGGCCGCCTGGCTCCAGCGAGATCGCGCCCTGGCCGGTCGGCTCGACCAGGCCGATGATGCGGCCGGCATCCATGATCGGGTCCCAGCCGAGTTTGTTCTGCATGCCTTCGAGGATGGCGCGGATGCCGCGCTCGCCGCCATAGGGCACCGGCGCATTGCCGTCGACATAGAATGGGAATTTCTCGTGCTCGGTGCCGATCCGCCATTTGTCGCGCGGCTTGTTGCCTTCGGCCAGGTGTTCGACAAGTTCGTCGACGCCTTCTATCGGCCGGAAATCGGTAGTATCGCGCGCCATAATAGCCCTCCGCACATGACCCCGAAAACCGGCTTCGATTTTCGGAAAGGATCAGGTGCCCAATCAATATGCTACAGCGTCCTTTGCGCGCCCGAAAGGACGCGCGCCCACCGCCGGCGCTAGATGGACGAAATGTCAGTAGCCGATCAAGCGAAAAATCCTGAGCCAGAGGGTAACTGGAATTGATCACCAATCGCCGATTGTCGCCTGGATCAGCGCCAGTGCCGCCACCGCCGCCGTATCCGCCCTCAGGATGCGCGGCCCGAGCGGAATGGCGGTAACGAAGGGCTGGGCTCTCAACATCCTGCGTTCCTCGTCGGAAAAGCCGCCCTCCGGCCCGACCAGCAGACCGAGCTTGTTCTCCCGCACCGCCTGCAATGCGGGCAGGGGATTATTGGTCGATGCGTCCTCATCGCAGAAGATCAGCCGCCGCTCTCGGTCCCAGTTGCTGAGCAGGCGCTCGAATTTTTCCGCCTCGCGCAGCTCCGGCACCGCCAATATGCCGCATTGTTCGGCCGCCTCGACGACATTGGCGCGCAGGCGCTCGATGCCGGGTTTTGCCACTTGCGTATGCTGGGTGATGACCGGCTGCAGGATGCCGGCGCCCATCTCCACCGCCTTTTGCACGAGGTAGTCGAGCCGTCCTTGCTTCAGCGGCGCGAAGCAATAGATGAGATCGGGCAGCCGCGGCTGCGGCCGCTGCAGCTCCAGCACCTTCAGGCGTACAGCTTTCTTCGACTTCGTGGCGATCGCCGCCGACCATTCGCCGTCGCGACCGTTGAAGACCAGAAGCTCGGCGCCTTCGCCGAGCCGCAGCACATGCGAGAGATAATGGCTCTGCTGCGGGCCGATGTCGAACTCGGTATCCGGTCCAAGCCCGTCTGGCACGAACAGCCGCTGCATCTTGTAATTGGCGCGCATCGTCGAGGAATGGTCGAGGCTGTCCCCGGCGTCAAGTCTCCGCTGTGGCGTGCCAGACAGGTTTGTAGCCCTGCCTTAGCACCGAAACAGTTGTCGCCGGCGTGAGCAGGCGGATTGGACTGTCGGTAAAACCGCCGAATCCCACCGGTTCGCCATAGCCGCCGAAACTCCAGGGCAGCGCGGCGCCGTCAAACAGGGCGTACGCCCTGTTTCCCGACGAGATCATCGTGCCGTCCGGCAAGTCCGCAAGCGCCTCCGGTTTCAGTCTCGGCGCCGGTCCGCCCGATGCCAGGCGCTCCTTGTGCAGGCGCTTGTCGAGTTGCGGCGGGCGTGGCTCGGCAATGCCGAAGGCGTCGCCGAAGCGCTGGACAAAATCCCTGGCCCGCTCGCGCCGGCAGAAGAAGCAGGGCCGGTGCCCGGCGGCAAGTGCCGTCACCTCGTCGAGGAAAAACAGCTCGGTCCAGCCGGCCTTGCCGCCAGCCCGGTTGCGCCCCATCGGCTCGCGCCGCACGTCGCCGTATTCGCAGACGCAGATGATCCAGGCTTGCAGCGCCCAGCGCTTCTTCAACAGCGTTCTGGTCTCGGGGTCGTGAATGATGCCGCGATTGCCCATGAACAGGCCGCGCTCCGGCACGGCATGGATGGCGCCGAACGGATCGACCCGGTTTTGTAGTGGCATAGGCATTCCCTGTTGGCTGCAATGCTGGCGCCATGATATCGCTCGCTGCATCATTTCATGTCAGCAGGTTTCGATGCGGGTCTTGGTTGTCCAGAACTTCGACAATGAGGGCCTTGGTCAGATCGGCGCGGCGCTTGTCGAGGCGGGCGCCGATATCGACCTGCGCCGGCCCTATCGCGGCGACGCGCTGCCGCAAGATAGCGGCGAGCATCACGCCATGGTGGTGCTCGGCGGCGCCCAGAATGCGCTGGACGACGAGCTCTGCCCTTATTTCCCGGGTCTGCTCGATCTGACGCGCGACTTTGGCGAGAGGGATCGCTCGGTGCTCGGCATCTGCCTTGGCAGCCAGTTGGTAGCGCGCGCCTTTGGCGGCGAGAACCAGATACGCGGTGCCTCGGAATTCGGCTGGCACGAGGTCGCGCTTACCGCGGCGGCGCAGGCCGATCCGGTGCTCGCCGCCTTGCCTGAAAAATTCCCGATCTTCCAATGGCACGACGACACCTTTGTCTTGCCCGAGACTGCCGTGCGGCTGGCCGGCAACGCCGTCGCCGCGAACCAGGCGTTCCGCATCGGCCGCGCCGTCTACGGCTTCCAGTTCCATTTCGAGGCCGATCGGCCGATGGTTCGCGACTGGAGCACGTCCTTCGCGCCGCTGATCGCCGAGCGGCATCCTGAATGGGCGGGCCGGCTCGACGATGAAATGGCCCGCAACGGACCGCAAGCCGATGCCGCCGGCCTGGCCATCGCCCGCGCCTGGGTGGCGATGATCGGTAGCTTCTCAGTTTGAAACTGCGTCGCCCGTCCACTCCCATGTGACAGGAGCCCAAGGTTGGGCGGCAGCCCAGTTCTTCACGTCATCGATCGAAAGATGCTCCCCAGAAAAGAAGGGAGTGCATGCGTACAGAAAGCCGTCCTTTGTCTCTGGGATTGGAATGCTCTCGTCGTACTCGCCTGTGAGTTCCCCGTCTTCAGCAAAACGAGAAGACGAGTCGCGAGCAGGAAAGGCGTAGATCTCGACGCGATAAGGGATCAGGCCGTCGTAGTACCACGTACCTCTCGCGACGATCTTAAGCTCACTCATTCGAAAGGCGCGCTTTTTGTAGGGGCACGTGGGCCGGGCTTCGACGCAACGGCGCCATCATCTCAGACCTGAGACAATACCCGGCGATCTGACGGCTGTCAGCGCCGACGTTGCATATTTGGCACGCGGCGGCAAATCCGCCGGGGAAAACGCGTTTCATCCTTGGCCTGTGTCTGTCCGCCAGCCTAAAAGGCGCCCGCTCTGCATCTTGCGTGCAACCGCGATGAACCTTTCCTGTGACCCGCGCGACACACCGCCGATACAGAACATGCCTAGAAGCGCGAAACCGTCAGACATTTGCGACGTGTTTTGCGTTTCAACGCATTGGTAACCCGCTCGTGCATAGATGCAGGAAGCTCAACAAGAGATGACGTCCGTGAAAGCAGCCTTTTTGTCCTTTGTCATGTTGTCGGCTATCGTCTTGTGCGGCCTCGGCATTTATTCCGCCGACGCGGCCAACGACCACAATGCCGTCGACGGCTACGGCGTCACCGCCGCGCTTCGCTAGGCTCCACGCCGCAGCCTCGGCTGAATATCAACAACCTCCCTAAGCCGGCTCACCCGTGACTGTCAGGATATGCTTGTCCGCGCCGTCCACCACGAGCGCGGTGAGGTTGCCCGACTGCCAGGCGAGTGTGTCGACATTGACGCGGTTGCCGGTGATCTCGGCCTTGGGCACCGGCGTATGGCCGTGCACCACGATCTTCGGATGAAGACCGGTGTGATCGTGGAAGACCTCGCGGATCCAGATCAGGTCTTGCCGGCTCTGGCTTGCCAGCGCAACGCCGGGCCGGATGCCGGCATGGCAGAAGAAGAAGTCGCCGAATGTCACTGAAAAGGTCAGCGAGCGCAGGAATTCGACATGGTTCTGCGGCACCGCCTCGACCAGTGCGGCGTGCCCTTGCCGCAGTGCCGCATCGGCGCGGCCAAACCAGGCGCTGCCCCCACCGAGTGACACGCCATAGGATAGCGCCGTCTGGATGCCGCCATAGCGCATGAACAGCCCGTCCGGGTCGGGGACATCGAGAAAATCGAGGAAGCCGAGATCATGATTTCCGGCCAGCATCAGGTGACGCGGATCGCGTCTTTGCGCGTCGATCAGGAAATCGATGACGCCCCTGGAGTCCGGGCCCCGGTCGACATAGTCGCCGAGATGGATCACGCGCCAATCGACCGACGGCCTTTGACTGAGCTCCGCCTCGATCCGCCGGTGCATGGCGGTCAGCAGGTCGGGCCGGCCGTGCACATCCCCGATCGCGTAAAGGCGCATGCCTTGCGGTCCGCGCGCCTCGTAGAAACTGATGCCGGGCTCCGTCAATGCCTGCGTCGCCTCCGTGATCATGCCGTCACGGGACTTTAGCGCCGAAGCTGATCCTTGCCCATGTCGGTGACCACGCGCTTTCCGCACAGTGCCAGCGTTATGTCCATCTCCTTGCGGATGATTTCCAACGTCTTGGTAACCCCTTCCTTGCCGAGTGCGCCGAGGCCGTACAGGAAAGGCCGGCCGATATAGGTGCCCTTGGCGCCGAGGCACAGCGCCTTCAGCACGTCCTGGCCGGAGCGGATGCCGCCGTCCATATGCACCTCGATCGTGTCGCCGACGGCGTCGGCGATCTCTTCGAGTGCCATGATCGACGACGAGGCGCCGTCGAGCTGGCGGCCGCCATGGTTGGATACGATGATCGCGTCGGCACCCGTTCTGGCCGCCATCAGCGCATCTTCCTTGTCGAGAATGCCTTTCAGGATCAGCTTGCCGCCCCAGCGCTCCTTGATCCAGGCGACATCCTTCCACGACAGATGCGGATCGAACTGCTCCTTCGTCCACGACGACAGCGAGGCGAGGTCGCCGACGCCCTTGGCATGGCCGACGATGTTGCGGAAGCTCCGTCGCTTTGTCCCGGCCATGCCGACACACCAGCGCGGCCTTGTTGCCATCTGCCAGATGTGCTTCGGCGTCATTCGCGGCGGCGCCGAAAGCCCGTTGCGGATATCCTTGTGGCGCTGACCGAGGATCTGCAGGTCGAGCGTCAGCACCAGCGCCGAACATTTCGCCGCTTTTGCGCGGTCGATCAAATCGAAGACGAAGTCCTTGTCGCGCAGCACATAGAGCTGGAACCAGAACGGCTTCCTGGTCACCGACGCGACATCCTCGATCGAGCAGATGCTCATTGTCGACAGCGTGAACGGCACACCGAATTCTTCCGCCGCCTGCGCCGCCAGCATCTCGCCGTCCGGATGCTGCATGCCGGTCATGCCGGTCGGCGCCAGCGCCACCGGCATCGTCACCTTCTCGCCGATCATGGTCGATTCCAGCGAGCGGTTGTCCATGTCGACAAGCACGCGCTGGCGGAACTTGATCTTCTGGAAATCCTCTTCGTTGGCGCGGTAGGTGCTTTCGGTCCAGGCGCCGGAATCGGCGTAGTCGAAGAACATCTTCGGCACGCGGCGGCGCGCCAGGTCCTTGAGGTCGGCGATGGTGAGAATGCTGCTCATGGATCCTTTTCCGCTGGTTCTTCGCTGGTTCGTCGTTGAATTTTCTGGGCGGTGCCTACCGCTGTTTTCTTGCCGCCTCGCCGTCACCGGGCTCGGAGCGCTGCCTGAGTCTCAGCCGCGACACGCGCTGCCAGTCGCCGCTGCGCTCGGCCTCGGCCATCGACCGTTCGACATAGGAAATGTGGTTCATCGCCGCCTGCCGCGCCGCGGCCGGATCGCCGGCCTTGACCGCCGTGTAGATTGCCCGGTGCTGCGAAAGCAGCGCCTCGCGCGCGCCCGGTACGCTGAACACCAGCCGCCGGTTCTGGAACACGCCTTCCGACAGCAGCCGATAACAGGAGCGCAGCGTGTGCAGCAGGATGATGTTGTGCGCGCATTCGCAGATCGCGTGATGGAACTCGACGTCGATTTCCGCCTCGTCGTCGAAATTGCCGGTCCGGTGCGCCTCGTCCATGCGCGCCATGATGCGGTCGAGCAGCGCCAGATCGTCCGATGTGGCGCGCCGCGCCGCATACTCCGCCGCCACCGCCTCGATCTCGCGGCGGTACTCCAGATAGTCGGTCACCGCCTTGCGATGCATGGAGATCAGGTCGGTCACCGGCTTGGTGAACAGCTGGCCGATGACGTCGGCGACATGGGTGCCGCCGCCTGGCCGTGTCGTCAACAGCCCGCGCCCTTCCAGCGCTTTCAAGGCATCGCGCAGGATCGGCCGCGACACCTCGAACTGGCGCGCCAGCTCGCGCTCGCCCGGCAGCCGGTCGCCGGTGCGCAGGACGCCTTCGAGGATCAGGCTCTCGATCTGCTGCACAACCTCGTCGGCGGTGCGCGAATGCTCGATCCGGGAGAAAATGTCGCTCAAACGGAATGCCTGGGGGTTGAACCGATGTCGCGCACGATAAAGCCAGCGTCGCCAACTGGTCAAATTATTTATCCAATTCGCCCCGGAGCCGGGTCGGTTTCACAGCCGCGGGTTTATATCACCTTCAGCTAAACTGGCTGTTTGCGTCCTCTGGAGATTGCCTCTAGAGCAATTCCAGGAATAGTGTGAAACGGTTTTCCGTCCGGAATTGCGCAGAATAAAAGAGATAGAGCGGTTCGGCGTTTCCGTGAAACGATGAACCGCTCTAGAGGGACATCATTGCCAAAGGGCTCAGAGAAGCCTGGGGGACCAGCCGTGCCAGACGCCGACCCGTCCAAGCTCGAATTCCAGCTGCGCGCCAAAGCCGTGGGCGGCAGCGTCATGGGCTTTCCGGCGCATGAAGGTCGGCCGGGCGCGCTTGGCGAGGTCCACGCCCGGCCGCACCCGCTGGTCGAAAAGCCGCGCGTGCTGGTGCAACTTTCCTTCATGACCGAAGCTGGATCCGGCGTCGATCAGGCCGTGCTTTCCGAATTGTCGCGACGCCTCGGCATCGCCGCGCCCGACCCTCACGCCCGCCACCACGCGATGAAATGGGGCAAAGGCTCGCTGCGCTGGGAACGGCACACGGAGTTCTCGACCTATCTCTGGGAAGGGCCGCTCGCCGAAAACGGCAGGGGGCAAGAAGACACACCGTTCGGCAACGGGTTTTCGCCGCCGGGCACGGTGATTTCCGGCATCAGGCTGGAAATCCGCAAATGGACGCCGGCGAACGAAAAACTGATCGCCGGCTTCGACCCGACCAGCCTGTGCTACTCGCTGGTCGAGCGCGGCAACGCAGCCATCGTCACCGATTTCCGTCAGGATGGCGACGGCTTGACCCGCATGCTTGTGCTCGACCGCGGCCTGACGCCGGCGCGCACCGGGGCACTGTCGCAGCGGCTGATAGACATCGAGACCTACCGCACGCTGGCCATGCTCGGCCTGCCGCTGGCGCTGACGCTGTCCGGTCGCGCCCGCCGCATCGAGGACAGGCTGGCCCAGACCACGCTGGAAATGAAGGTCGCCGAGACCCGGGACAGCCAGACGCTACTTGCCGACTTGACCGAACTGGCCGCCGAGCTGGAGGCCGATGCCGCCTCCAGCCTCTACCGCTTCGGCGCCAGCCGCGCCTATGACGGCATCGTCCGCGAACGGCTGGAGGCGCTCGAGGAAGAGGCGGTGCCCGGCTACGACACCTGGGGTGGTTTTCTGCAGCGCCGCGTCGCGCCGGCGATGCGTACCTGCCGTTCGGTCGAGGAGCGTCAGGCCAACCTGTCGACGAAGCTCACCCGTGCCACCACGCTGCTGCGCACCTGGGTCGACGTCGAGGTCGAGAAGCAGAACCGCGATCTTTTGGCATCGATGAACAATCGCGCCCGCCTGCAATTGCGTCTGCAGCAGACGGTGGAGGGGCTCTCGGTCGCCGCCGTTTCCTATTATGTCGTCGGCCTCATCGGCTACGTCGCCAAGGGCGCCTCGATCTTCGGCCATGCCTTCGCGCCGGAAATGGTCACCGCCGCCTCGGTGCCGCTCGCCGTCGTGCTCGTCTGGTGGGGCGTGCGCCGTGTCCGCCGCATGCACTCCGAACCCGGCAAGCAGCCGGGCGAGTAGTGTGGGGCGCAGCGGCAGATTGCCGCTGCGGAAGGCTGTCCCGGCCATAGGCCTCTCATCCCGGCCAAAGCGGCATTTGCAACCGACCGCCGTCGCTGGTAAAAGATTTTTACCAGTCGATCGAAGGAGGCTGTCGATGTCCGGCCTTGCCATGCCGAAACCAGACGACGCCACGATGCGCCGGCGCGACGAGATCGTCGCCGATATGCGCATCATCGTGCCGGGCGAGGGCGTCGTCGACGCCGCCAATGCAATGCGCGCCTTCGAGAGCGATGGGCTCACTGCCTACCGGCAATTGCCGCTGGTCGTCGTACTGCCGCAAACCGTGGCGCAGGTCTCGCGCGTGCTGAAATATTGCAGCGACCGCAACATCCGCGTCGTGCCGCGCGGCTCCGGCACCTCGCTCTCCGGCGGTGCGCTGCCGCTCGAAGACGCGGTGCTGCTGGTCATGAGCCGCTTCAACCGCATCCTCGAGATCGATTTTCAGAACCGCGTCGTCGTCGCCCAGCCCGGCGTCACCAATCTCGGCATCACCACCGCCGTCGAGCAGGAGGGCTTTTACTACGCCCCCGATCCATCCTCCCAGATCGCCTGCTCGATCGGCGGCAATGTCGCGGAAAATTCCGGCGGCGTGCACTGCCTGAAATACGGTCTCACCGCCAATAATGTGCTCGGCATCGAGATGGTGCTGATGAATGGCGAGGTGGTGCGCCTCGGCGGTAGCCATCTCGACGCGGAAGGCTACGACCTGCTCGGCGTCATGACCGGCTCCGAAGGATTGCTCGGCGTCGTCACCGAGGTCACCGTGCGCATCCTGAAGAAGCCGGAGACGGCGCGTGCCCTGCTGGTCGGCTTCCCGACCAGCGAGCAGGCCGGCCAGTGCGTCGCCGACATTATCGGCGCCGGCATCATCCCCGGCGGCATGGAGATGATGGATCGCCCGGCCATCCACGCCGCCGAGGATTTCGTCCAGGCCGGCTATCCCCTGGATGTAGAGGCGCTGCTGATCGTCGAACTGGATGGGCCGGGTGTCGAGGTCGACCATCTGATCGGCCTGGTCGAAGCCATTGCCTTTAGGAACGGCTCGACCACATGCCGCACGTCGCAGTCGGAACAGGAGCGGCTGAGCTTCTGGGCCGGCCGCAAGGCAGCCTTCCCGGCGGTCGGCCGCATCTCGCCCGACTACTACTGCATGGACGGCACCATACCGCGCAAAGAACTGCCGCGCGTGCTCGCCGGCATGCGCGAACTGTCGGAGAAATACGGGCTCGGCGTCGCCAATGTCTTCCACGCCGGCGACGGCAATCTGCATCCGCTGATCCTTTATGACGCCAATGTGCCGGGCGAACTCGACAAGGCGGAGAGTTTCGGCGCCGACATATTGCGGCTCTGCGTCAAGGTCGGCGGCGTGCTGACCGGCGAGCACGGGGTCGGCGTCGAGAAGCGCGACCTGATGCCGGAAATGTTCAACCAGATCGACCTCGACCAGCAGATGCGCGTCAAATGCGCCTTCGACCCCAACCATCTGCTCAACCCGGGCAAGGTATTTCCGCAGCTGAGGCGATGCGCCGAACTCGGGCGGATGCATGTGCATCGCGGGCAACTGGCGTTCCCGGACATTCCGAGGTTTTGAGGGGTATGTTGGCGCTTGAACACCCCCCTCTGTCCTGCCGGACATCTCCCCCTCAAGGGGGGAGATTGGATGTCACTTCGGCTTTCGCCAATCTTCAAAAAAGAGCTCCGTCCGCAAGGCTGCCAATCTCCCCCCTAGAGGGGGAGATGTCCGGCAGGACAGAGGGGGGCGCGAAGGAACGCGGCGTATCGCCATGACCACCTTCACCCCCTCCACCGCGGCGGAAACCCTCTCCACCATCGCTTGGGCAGCCGCGGAAGACTCGCCGCTCGAAATCCTCGGCCACGGCTCCAAGCGCGGCATCGGCCGCCCGCAGCAAACCGAACATACGCTCGACCTCTCCAAACTCTTGGGCGTCACGCTCTATGAGCCGGCCGAGCTGGTGCTGTCGGCGAAGGCCGGCACGCCGCTGGCCGAGATCGCAAGCCTGCTTGCCGAAAACGGCCAGCAGTTGGCCTTCGAACCGATGGACTATGGCCCGCTGCTCGGCGGCGAACCGGGGAACGGCACCATCGGCGGTGTGCTGGCGGCGAACCTTTCCGGGCCGCGCCGGCTGAAGGCCGGGGCTGCGCGCGACCATATCCTCGGCATAGCGGCCGTTTCCGGGCGCGGCGAGGCCTTCAAGTCGGGCGGTCGCGTGGTCAAGAATGTCACCGGCTATGATCTGTCCAAGCTGATGGCCAACAGCTGGGGCACGCTGGCGGTGCTCACCGACGTCACCTTCAAGGTGCTGCCTTCAGCCGAGACAGAGGCCACGCTCGCAATCCGCGGCCTGCTCGACGATCATGCCGCCGCCGCCATGGCGCTGGCGCTGGGCACGAGCGCGGAAGTGTCGAGTGCGGCCCATCTTCCCGAACGGGTCGCCGCGCGCGTCGCCGGTGGCAGTCTCGGCACAGATGCGGCGACGCTGCTGCGCATCGAGGGTTTCGGCCCATCGGTCGCCTACCGCATCGCCGCGCTGAAAGACCTGCTGAAAAACGCCGGGCCGCTGCAGGAGATTTCCGGTTCGGTCTCGTATTCGGTCTGGCGCGATATCCGCGACTGCGCGCCGTTCGCCGACGGCAGCGAAAGGCCGGTGTGGCGCGTCTCGATGGCGCCGTCGCAGGGCCACCGTATGGTGCTGGCGCTGCGCATGCAGGCCGCGGTCGATGCCCTCTACGATTGGCAGGGCGGGCTGATCTGGCTGCGCATGCAGCAGGACGATCCCGAGGCCGGCCTGTTGCGCGGCTTGATCAAAAAACATGGCGGCGGCCATGCGACGCTGGTGCGTGCCGCCCCTGCGCACCGCGCTGCGATACCGGTGTTCGAACCGCAAGCGCCGCAACTGGCAGCACTGTCGGCGCGGCTGAAGGCCGAATTCGACCCGAAGAACATCCTCAATCCCGGGCGTATGGCGCCGGGCGCAGGCTCTGCTACTCTCGCCCCGGCAACCGAGGGAGAAGCACAATGAGCGATCCAGGTCAAAACGGTACCTCACGCCAGACCGACCGCTGGCTGGAGCCCGGTCCGACCAATGCGCTGGTCATCTACATCCTCTATCTCGCCGGCCTCGCCATCGGCGTCAGCGGCATTGTCGGCATCGTCCTGGCCTATATCAATCGCGGCAAGGCCGGCGGCTTCGTCGAGAGCCATTACACATTCCTGATCCGCACCTTCTGGATCGGCCTGCTCTATGCACTGATCTCGGCGTTGCTGATGATCGTGGTCGTCGGCGTCGTGCTGATGGTCGCCGTTGCCGTCTGGTTCATCGCCCGCTGCATTCTCGGCCTGCAAGCGCTGCAGCGCGGCGAGCCGGTCAAGAACCCGGAAAGCTGGTTCCTCGGGCTATGAGCATGATCCCAAAAAGTGGGTACCGGTTTTTGGAAAAGATCATGCTCAAACGGTAAGGATTCGTTTACGTGCAGACCTCCTTTTCGCTTGCCCAGCTCGCCGATCCGCATGTCGCGGAATCGGAGAAGATCCTGCGCAAATGCGTGCATTGCGGCTTCTGCACCGCCACCTGCCCGACATATGTGACGCTCGGCAACGAGCTGGATTCGCCACGTGGGCGGATCTACCTGATCAAGGACATGCTGGAAAACGGCCGTCCCGCAGACAAGGAGATCGTCAGCCATATCGACCGCTGCCTGTCCTGCCTTGCCTGCATGACCACCTGCCCGTCGGGCGTCAACTACATGCATCTGGTCGACCACGCCCGCGCCCATATCGAGGAGACCTACAAGCGTCCGCTGGCCGATCGCCTGACACGCGCCATGCTGGCCTTCGTGCTGCCCTATCCCTCGCGTTTCCGCGCCGCGCTCAAGCTGGCGAAGCTCGGCCAGCCACTCGCCGGCCTGTTTGAGAAAATCCAGGCATTGAGGCCTCTGGGCGCCATGCTCAGGCTCGCACCGGCGTCGGTCCCGGCAGTCTCGCCGATGGCCTCGCCGGGCGTCCATGCCGGGCAGGGCGCGAAGAAAAATGGCCGCGTCGCCATCCTCACCGGCTGCGCGCAATCCGTGCTCGATCCTGGCATCAACGAAACTGCGATTTCGCTGCTGACCCGGCTTGGCGTCGAGGTCGTGGTGCCCCAGGGCGAGGGCTGCTGCGGCGCGCTGGTGCATCACATGGGACGCGAGGACGCTGCCTTGGCCTCCGCCCGGCGGAACGTCGACGCCTGGACGCGCGCGATCGAGCAAGGCGGGCTCGACGCGATAATCATTACTGCCTCCGGGTGCGGCACCACCATCAAGGATTACGGCTTCATGCTGCGCCTCGATCCGGCCTATGTCGACAAGGCGGCGCGCGTCTCGGCGCTGGCCAAGGACATCACCGAATATCTGGCAAGCCTCGACCTGCCGGAGCCGGTGCGGAAGCCGGGCACCGTTGTCGCCTATCACTCGGCCTGCTCGATGCAGCACGGCCAGAAGATCACCCGCCAGCCGAAGGAGCTTCTGGCCAGAGCCGGCTTCGTCGTGCGCGAGCCGCGCGAGGGGCATCTCTGCTGCGGTTCGGCCGGCACCTACAATATCCTGCAGCCCGGGATTTCGGCGATGCTGCGCGACCGCAAGGTCAGGAATATCGAAGCGACCGGTGCTGAAATCGTCGCCACCGGCAATATCGGCTGCATCACCCAGATCGCCTCCGCCGCCAAGCTGCCGGTGGTGCATACGATAAAGCTGCTCGACTGGGCCTATGGTGGGCCGAAGCCCGAAGGCGTTCGCGAAGAGAGGGCAGTTGTCACGGCCAAGTGATCCGCCAGTCGCCTACTCCGCCGCCAGCCGGTCCGCCGTGCCGTAGGTCGCCTGGTAGCGGGCGCGCTGGCGGCTGAGCGCCACCATCGTGTTGCGCAGCAGGATCGCCACGGTGATCGGGCCGACGCCGCCCGGCACCGGCGTGATCCACGACGCGACATGCCTGACGCTCTCGGCATCGACGTCGCCGACGATGCGGCTTTCGCCGTCCGGCCCGATCTCCGAATTGATGCCGATGTCGATTACGGCGGCGCCCGGCTTGACCATGTCGGCCTTGATCAGCCGCGGCTTGCCGACGGCGACGAACAGCGCGTCGGCGCGGCGTGCGTGTGCCGCCACCGAACGCGTCATGTGGTGACAGACGGTCACCGTCGCGCCTTCGCTCATCAGCAGGAAGGCGATCGGCTTGCCGACGATCTCGGAGTGGCCGACGACCACCACTTCGAGCCCCTTGAGGTCGAGCCCGGTTTCCCTGAGCAGTTCGACCGAAGCGGCGGCGGTGCAGGGCGCCAGGTCGAGCTGGTTGTAGACGATGTTGCCGATCGAGGCCGGATGCATGCCCTCGACGTCCTTGAGCGGATGCACCGCCGCCTGCAGGGTCTTGATCGGAATGTGCACCGGCACCGGCCGCTGGATGATGATACCGGTGACGCGCGGGTCGGCGTTCAGGCCGTGGATCGCCGCTTCCAGTTCGCCGGCGGTGATGTCGGCGCGAAAGCGCCTTTCCTCGAAGCCGATGCCGGCCAACCCGGCCTTGGCGCGCTGGTTGCGAACATAGACGTCGACCGCCGCGGTATCGCCGACGGTGATCGACACCAGCTTGGGCGGAAAGCCTTCGGCTGTGGCGATCGTCGCGTCCTCGCGCACGCCGGCGATGATGCGTTGGGCAACCGGGCCGCCCTTGAGATAGCGGCTGTCATCGGAAAGGGACATCGAGATGGGGCCTTTATCTGGATTTTAGCCGCCACATAGCAAAGGAACCGCGAAAAGGCAGCGCGAAAAGCGAACCGCTATGCCCGTCGCGCGACGTGCCGGCGAAATCTTCCCGGCAATTCTTGCTGGCGTTGGCGGAAACAAAAAGGGCAGCACGGCTTGCCGCGCTGCCCTTTCGTGACTGGCCGTATCCCCACACGGCCCGTCCCCCGTTATTCATTCATCTGGCCTCAGAAAGCCAAAGCTAATGTCTTTCTAGACCAGATGATTCGCTGCGGCAACTATATCACCACCACCGTTGTTCCGATATTCACGCGTTCGTAAAGATCGACCACGTCCTCGTTGCGCATGCGGATGCAGCCCGACGACACCGCGCCGCCGATCGTCCAGGGCTGGTTGGTGCCGTGGATGCGGTACTCGGTCGAGCCGAGATAGAGCGCGCGCGCGCCGAGCGGGTTTTCCATGCCGCCGGCGAGATAGGTCGGCAGATAACGGCCCTTGGCGGCTTCGCGGGCGATCATCACCGTCGGCGGCCGCCAGTCCGGCCAGACCCGCTTGTTGGTGATCTTGTGGGTGCCGGACCATTCGAAGCCCGGCTTGCCGGTGCCGACGCCATAGCGCCGCGCCTTGCCGTTCTTCTCGACCAGATAGAGGAAATTCTCTCGCGTATCGATGACGATCGTGCCCGGCTTCTGCGGGCCGTCATAGGCGACTTCCTGCGGCAAATAGATCGGGTCGATCTGCGGCCGCATCACCATGCGCTTGGCCGGTGCCTGCAGCGCTGCGGTGCGCAGCTGATCCGGTTCCGCCAGCCGCCGGTAGCGCCGTTGCGGCTGCGCCTCTTGCCGGCTCTGCCGCACGATGCCCGGCGCATGGCCGAGCTGCAGCACCCAGGGCGCCGAAAGATCTGGGCTGACCACCACCGGCGGCCTCTCGGCATAGCGGTCGTTGGCATTGGCGGCGCCGGCCGCAAGCACGGCCGCGGCGCCGAACAGTGGGAACAACAATGTCTTCATCGCAACGCACCTTGATCGTCGAACATGCCGGGGTGCAAAGCCTCCCCGATTTCGCCGACATTGGGCGCGAAGCGGCAACCGAAACATGAATCGGAATGCGTAAAATGCCGATCTGTCAGTAAAGCTTTTGGTGTGGTTACCGCCGGGTTCAGGAATCTGGTAAAGCCGCGGTAAAGGCCGCGTCAAAACGCGTTAACGCCAAGACACGAACGGAATTCCGCCATGGACGAAAAGACAGGTCTGCTTGCCGGTGCCGACGGCATCGCCCGCTGCTTCTGGCACGGCAACCTGCCGGATTATCTGCACTACCACGATCACGAATGGGGCCGGCCGGTCGCCGACGACCGCCGGCTGTTCGAAAAGATCTGCCTCGAAGGCTTTCAGTCGGGCCTGTCCTGGCTGACCATATTGCGCAAGCGCGACAATTTCCGCGAGGCGTTTGCCGGCTTCGATGTCGACAAGATCGCCGCCTTCACCGATGAAGACGTCGAGCGCCTGGTCGGCAATGCCGGCATCATCCGCCACCGCGGCAAGATCGTCTCGACCATCAACAACGCCAAGCGCGCCCGCGAACTCATCGACGAGGCCGGCTCGCTGGCCGCCTGGTTCTGGAAGTTCGAGCCCGGACCGGACGAGCGGCCCGAGATCGTCGACCTCGCCCATCTGCGCGCCAATCCGACGACGGCGGTTTCGGTCCGCATTTCGAAGGAGCTGAAGAAGCGCGGCTGGAGCTTTGTCGGCCCGACCACCGTCTACGCCTTCATGCAGGCGATGGGGCTGGTCAACGACCATCTCGAGGGCTGCGTCTGCCGCGAGCCGGTCGAGGCGGAGCGGAAAGCGTTCAAGCGGCCGAAGTAGCGGCTCAGGCGCCGCCGGCGCCGGCCAGGAAAAATCCGGCGAGGATGGCCGCCAGCGCGGCGAACACCGGATAAATCACCAGCAGGCCGGTCATCAGCACGTCGCGCATGGTCGGCCCGCTGCGCTGTTGCGCCGCGATCTCGAACGGTCCGGCGATTTGCTTCGTCTTCGGCGCATAACCATCGGCCGGCCGCAGCCGGACCGAGGCGTCGCGTGCGCCGCTATCGATGATGTCTAACTTCTGTATCGTGGCCATGGCCCCGAACCCTTGTTTCGGCGCGCTTATCGGCCCGGATTGTGTCGGCACGATGCCGCGCGCGTGGCGCAATTGTTTCAGCTTCTTTTTCTTGCCCTGTCGCGCAGGGGGAGCGGGGAGAAGCGCTAACCCTTGCCTTCTCCGGGCTGCATCGGTAGGACACGCCGACCCGAAATAAGTCATCGTTTACCCAGCAAAGTACCCATCCCATGGCCGACAAATCCGAAAAGATGAAAGCGCGGCTGCCGCGCGGCTTTGTCGACCGCGGCGCCGACGATCTGCGCGCCGTCGAGAAGATGATGGCGACGATCCGCTCGGTCTTCGAGCTTTACGGTTTCGAGCCGGTCGACCAGCCGCTGATCGAATATACCGATGCGCTCGGCAAATTTTTGCCCGACCAGGACCGGCCGAACGAGGGCGTGTTCTCGTTCCAGGACGACGACGACCAGTGGCTGTCGCTGCGCTACGACCTGACCGCGCCGATGGCGCGCTTCGTCGCCGAAAATTTCGAGCGCCTGCCGAAACCCTATCGCAGCTATCGCTCCGGCTGGGTGTTCCGCAACGAAAAGCCCGGTCCCGGCCGCTTCCGCCAGTTCATGCAGTTCGACGCCGACACGGTCGGCACGCCGGGCGTCGCCGCCGACGCCGAGATGGCGATGATGATGGCCGACGTGATGGAGGCGCTCGGCATCAAGCGCGGCGACTACGTCGTCCGCGTCAACAACCGAAAAGTGCTCGACGGCGTGCTGGAGGCGATCGGCCTCGGCGGCGACGAGAATATCGGCCGGCGGCTCCAGGTGCTGCGGGCGATCGACAAGCTGGACAAGCTTGGCGTCGAGGGCGTGCGCCTGCTTCTGGGCGCGGGGCGCAAGGACGAGAGCGGTGATTTCACCAAGGGCGCCGGGCTGGACAATACGCAAATCGACGTTGTCATCAGCTATTTCACAGTCATGGCGCAGCACGATCCCGAAAAAATTGTCCAGACACTGGGATCCATCAACCCCGGCCTCAGCAATCTTATCGAGGAAAGGAAACTCGAACATCTGGGCATCACGAACGCCTCGTTTGTTGAGGGCCTTGCAGAGTTGGAGCAGATAAGAACCATGGTCGCACAAAGCGGCTACGGTGAGGATCGCATCCGCATCGACCCTTCAGTCGTGCGTGGCCTCGAATATTACACCGGCCCGGTCTATGAGGCCGAGCTGCTGGCCGAGATCCCCAACGAGGACTGGCAGATCGTGCGCTTCGGCTCGGTTGGCGGCGGCGGTCGCTATGACGGTCTGGTCTCGCGCTTCCGTGGCGAGCCGGTGCCGGCGACCGGTTTTTCCATCGGCGTCTCCCGCCTGATGACGGCGCTGAAGAACCTCGGCAAGCTCGATACTTCCGATGTCATCGCGCCGGTCGTCGTGCTGACCATGGACAAGGACACGGAAAGCCTCGGCCGCTACCAGAAGATGGTGGCCGAGCTGCGCGCCGCCGGCATCCGCTCGGAAATGTATCTCGGCGGCGCCGGCATGAAGGCGCAGCTGAAATATGCCGACCGCCGCGGCAGCCCGGTCGCCATCATCCAGGGCGGCGACGAGCGCGCCAAGGGCGAGCTGCAGATCAAGGACCTGATCGAGGGCGCGAAGATGTCGGCCGAGATCGCCGACAACGCCGAATGGCGCGCCGCACGACCGGCGCAGGTGACGGTGGCGGAAGGCGAGCTGGTCGCCGAGGTGAAGAAGATACTGGCGGCGCAGGCGGCCGACCGGGCGAAAGGTGGCGCGTGAGCACCCCCCTCTGGCCTGCCGGCCATCTCCCCCTCAAGGGGGGAGATTGGATATCGCGCCTGCTTTCGCCAATCTTCAGCGTTGGAGAGAAGACGCCGAGGCCGAAGCTGCCAATCTCCCCCCTTGAGGGGGAGATGGCCGGCAGGCCAGAGGGGGGTGCCTCGCGCCCATCTTCCCTATGACCTCCCGCTATCCCGCCATCGCATCCGACATCGCGACGCTCTTCGCCGCGCGCAACACTCATGCGGTCGAAGTCGCTGTGCTGCAGCTGGCCGATCCGTTCCTCGACATGGCCGGCGAGGATTTGCGGCGCCGAATTTTTCTCACCGAAAGCGAGACCGGGCAGACGCTTTGCCTGCGGCCGGAATTCACCATTCCGGTCTGCCTCGACCACATTGCCAGCCAGGCCGGCACGCCGCGCCGCTACTCCTATCTCGGCGAGGTGTTTCGCCAGCGCCGCGAGGGCGGCAACGAGTTCTTCCAGGCCGGCATCGAGGACCTCGGCGACCGCGACACGGCCGCCGCCGACGCGCGCTCGCTGGCCGATGCGCATGCGCTGCTTTCGCTGGTGCTGCCCGGCCGGGAGCTGGCGGTGACGCTCGGCGACCAGACCATTTTCGAGGCGGTGCTGGCAGCGCTTGGCCTGCCGCGCGGCTGGCGCATGCGGCTGGCCCGCGCCTTCGGCTCGGCGCCGATGCTCGAGGCTGCCCTTGCCGACCTCGCCAATCCGCCGCGCAACAGCCAGCTCGCCGGCCCGGTCGCCGCCCTTGTCCTCGACGGCGATCTGGAAGCTCTTTCGGCGCATATCGCCGGCGGCATGGAACAGGCCGGCCTGTCGGCAACAGCCGGGCGTTCGCCGTCCGAGATTGCGCGGCGCCTGATCGAGAAGGCCGAGCTGCGCAGCGTGCGGCTGTCGAACGAGGCATTTGCGGCGCTGAAGGGGTTTCTGGCGATCGACGTGCCGCTCGATAGCGCCGCCCCGGCGCTAGAAACTTTCGCGGCCGATGCCGGGCTTTCGCTGGGGGCTGCGCTGGAGAATTTTTCTGCCCGCGCCGCGGCGATCGAAAGCCTCGGCCTGCCGATGTCTGAAATCCGCTACGACGCCGCCTTCGGCCGTCCGCTCGATTACTACACCGGCCTCGTCTTCGAGATCGCGGCGCAGGACGGCGACCGGCCGCTGGCCGGCGGTGGCCGCTACGACCGGCTGCTGACGCTGCTCGGCGCAAAAACGCCGATCCCCGGCGTCGGCTTTTCCGTCTGGCTCGACCGCATCGAGGCGCTGCGGGAGACGGCGCCATGATCACGCTGGCGCTGCCGTCGAAAGGCCGGCTCAAGGAGCAGGCGCTGGAGGTGCTGGCCAAGGCGGGGCTTACCGTCAGCCTGCCCGGCGACGAGCGCAAATACCGCGCCCGCATCGATGGCCTGGACAGCGTCGAGATAGCGTTCCTGTCGGCCTCCGAGATTGCCGGCGAGATCGGCCAGGGCTCGGTCGATCTCGGCATCACCGGCGAGGATCTGCTGCGCGAAAACCTCGCCGACTGCGAGGCGCGCGCCGAAATCATCGCCCGTCTCGATTTCGGCAATGCCGATGTCGTCGTCGCCGTGCCCGACATCTGGCTCGACGTCGATACGATGGCCGATCTCGACGACGTCGCCGCAGATTTTCGCCAGCGCCACGGCCGGCGGCTCAGGATCGCCACCAAATACTGGCGCCTGACCCAGCAGTTCTTTTCGCAAAAGCATGGCATCCAGGTCTACCGCATCGTCGAAAGCCTCGGCGCCACCGAAGGCGCGCCGGCTGCGGGATTGGCCGACATCGTCGTCGACATCACCACGTCAGGCTCGACCCTGCGCGCCAACCATCTCAAAGTACTGGCCGACGGCGTGATCCTGCGCTCGCAGGCCTGCCTCGTCGCGTCGAGGAAGATGCGCGCTGCGGCCGACGAGGCGACTTTGCGAGATGTCGCGGCAAGGATGGCGTCGGTGGACGCAGGCTGACGCGGCCAATCTCCCCCCTTGAGGGGGAGATGTCGCCGTAGGCGACAGAGGGGGTCGGTTCGTCTTGACGCGACTCTCTTGGGCGACAGAACAAGCTGGTGCTCCACGCGAGACGACCCCCTCTGGCCTGCCGGCCATCTCCCCCTCAAGGAGGGAGATCAGCAGCGTGGCCGCTGGCGCCTGACGTGATTTTTCCGAGGCACAGCAATTTTGTTCTTGCTTTGTGCCGGCAGCTATGCTATTAATCTCGCTATGGTGCCAATTGGCCCCGAAGACCCGCCCGCCGAGGCGGGTTTTTTGTTTTCGGCCCGGGCAGGCGAGTTCCCACCCCAGCCCACCATCGACGGGATTTCCACCACCCCGCCGGGCTGATAGGCTCGGCTCGTCTGCGGAGGACACGGCGATGCCGATCAATCTCGACGAGTTGAAGAATGCCACCGGCCTGCGCGGCAAGCGCGAGGGTGGCTCGTTCATTGCGCCGGTCGACGGCACGGCGCATGTCTCGGGCGAGCGCAGCGTCCCGCTGCTCAACCTGACCATCCCGGCGCTGTTTGCCGATACGGTCGGCAAATACGGCACGCTCGATGCCGCCGTCTTCCTCGAGCAGGACAAGCGCTTTACCTGGGAGGAACTGTCGGACACGGTCGATGCGCTCGCCGCCGGCTTCCTGGTGCTCGGCCTCGAGAAAGGCGACCGCGTCGGCATCTGGTCGCCGAACCGCTGGGAATGGTTGGTGACGCAATTCGCCACAGCCCGCATCGGCCTGATCCTGGTCAACATCAACCCGGCCTATCGGCTGGTCGAACTGGAATATGCCTTGAACAGGGTCGGCTGCAAGGCGCTGGTCACCGCCGCCAAATTCAAAAGCTCCGACTATCTCGGCATGGTCGAGACGCTGGCGCCGGAGATCGCACAGGCTGCGCCCGGCAAGCTCGAAGCCAACAGACTGCCGGCGCTGAAGATCGTCATCCGCATGGACGAGGAGAGTTCGCCGGGCATGTTCAATTTCGCCGACGTGCTGGCGATGGCCGGGCGCGACGAGCATGACAGGCTCGACCGCATCTCCGACGGGCTGAAACCGGACGATGCCATCAACATCCAGTTCACCAGCGGCACGACCGGTGCGCCCAAGGGAGCGACGCTGACCCACAACAACATCGTCAACAACGGCAATTTCGTCACCGCGGCAATCCGGCTCACCGTCGACGACCTGTTGTGCATCCCGGTGCCGCTCTACCATTGCTTCGGCATGTCGATGGGCACGATGGGCTGCGTCACCAAGGGCGCGACCATGGTTTTCCCGAGCGAGGGTTTCGATGCCGGCGCCACGCTGAAGGCCGTGGCAACGGAACGCTGCACCGCGCTTTACGGCGTGCCGACCATGTTCGTCGGCCTGCTCGACCATCCGGAGTTCGCTTCCTTCGATCTCACCAGCCTGCGCACCGGCATTATGGCCGGCTCGCCATGCCCGATCGAGGTGATGAAAAAGGTGGTGTCGCTGATGCATATGGCCGAGGTGACCATCGCCTATGGCATGACCGAAACCAGCCCGGTGTCGTTCCAGAGCAGCGTCGACGATCCCCTGGAAAAGCGCGTTTCGACCATCGGCCGCGTCCATCCGCATGTCGAGGTCAAGGCCATCGACGCCGAAGGCGCCACCGTCGCGGTCGGCGCGCCGGGCGAGCTCTGCACGCGCGGCTATTCCGTGATGAAGGGCTATTGGGACGACGAGCAGAAGACTCGCGAGGCCATCGACGCCGACGGCTGGATGCACACCGGCGACCTCGCCACCATCGATGCCGAGGGCTATTGCAACATCGTCGGCCGGGTCAAGGACATGGTCATCCGCGGCGGCGAGAACGTCTATCCGCGCGAGGTCGAGGAGTTCCTCTATCGCCACCCCAAGGTCAAGGAGGTGCAGGTGTTCGGCATTCCCGACCCGAAATATGGCGAGGAGCTGTGCGCCTGGATCGTGCTGAAGCCCGGCCAGATCACCACGGAGCAGGAGATCAAGGCCTTCTGCGCCGGCCAGATCGCCCATTTCAAGATCCCGCGCTACATCCGCTTCCGCACCGAATTGCCGATGACGGTGACCGGCAAGCCGCAGAAATTCCTGATGCGCCAGGCGATGATCGATGAACTGGGACTGGTGACGCAGAAGACGGCGTGAAAGACTTGCGTCTACGCGTGACGGAGGCGTTGTTTGGGCAACATATTGAGGGGGTGTTCCATGCGGATTGGGTTAAGCGTGCTTTTCCTGGCAACTCAGCTGGCAGCCACCGCGGCGCTGGCGCAGACGGCGGCCGAGCGTGAGGCCTGCCAGGCAGATTACCAAAAGTTGTGCAAGGGCGTGTTGCCGGGCGGTGGCCGCGTCGTCAAATGCCTGGCCGGTCACATGAGCGAGCTGACGCCCGAATGCAAGAAGGTCGTCAAGGCCAACACCGGCTAGCGCGCGAGCTTCCCTGCGGGTGGAACGCAAAAAGGTGACAATGAGTGGTTTCGCAAGATCGGCGGTTTCTTACGGCATGCCGTTGGCCGCCCTGGCGATGGCTGTCGCTGTCAGGGCCAGCGGGGTATCCGTGGACGAAGGGTCGCTGGGCACCAGGATCTTCATCGGCGCGCTGTCGAGCGCGATCATGTTCATCACCATTTTCGTCGTGCTCGACCACGCCGAAGCGGTGGCCAGGCGGGTGGGCGAGCCGTACGGCACATTGGTGCTGACCATCGCCGTGACGGCAATCGAAGTGTCGATCATCGTTTCCATCATGCTGCACGGCGCGAACAATCCGACGCTTGCGCGCGAATCCGTCTTCTCGACAGTGATGATCACCTCCACCGGCGTCGTCGGCATGTGCCTGACGTTTGGCGGCTGGCGCCATCGCAAGCAGGCGATCGTCCGCCAAGGGACCAGCGCCTATCTGGCGGTGCTGGTCGCGCTCAGCGTCATGACGCTCATTCTGCCGACCTACACGAAAACCACCGATCCCGGCACGTTCTCGGCGGCGCAACTCGGCTTCGTCAGCGTCCTTTCGGTGCTGCTCTATGCCGGCTTTCTGTTCGCGCAGACTGTCCGCCACCGCGACGATTTTATCGACGCACAAGCGCATGGCGCAGCAGCGCGAACCGACGCCCACGAAAGCATCGCCGCCGGCGTTGTTCTCCTGCTGATCGGGCTGATCGGCATCGTCATGCTGGCCGAGCAGGTCGCCGCCAGCGTCGAAGACGCGCTCGTCGCCTACCAGGTGCCCCAGGCCGACGCCATTGTCGGCGCAATGATCGCCGGGCTGGTCTTGATGCCGGAAGCGATTTCGGCGGTTCGCGCCGCCCTCAGCAACGAGCTGCAGCGCGGCCTGAACGTCGCGATGGGTTCGGCCTGCGCCACGATCGGCCTGACAATACCGGGCATCGCCGCCGCCAGCCTGCTGACCGGAAGAGGGCTGACCTTGGGGCTGCCGGCGACCGACACGGTGCTGTTGGTTCTGGCGCTTTTTATCTGCAATGTGAGCTTTAGTACGGAGAGAACGACGTTCCTGACCGGGCTGGTGCATCTGGTGGTGTTTTGCACGTATGTGTTTTTGATTTTTGTGCCGTGAGAGTGCTGGGTGCGAATAGGTAGGAAAACTGCTTGAACGTCTCAATAGGGCCGAAAGCGGACTTGCGGCTTCGAGGCTCGGAAGGCCAGAAGCGGACCTTCATGCCCTGCGTGCGTCGACGTGAACTGTGACCCGTCATTCGCTCGCGCCGATTGTAGCCCGAAAGTAGACCTTCCGATCACCTGTATCTCCGAGATCCTGCTTTGGCGTTCAAAAGGACATCCCGTGGGTCAAAGCGGCCGAAAACGCGCTGTCGCGGAAGGCGTCCGAGAACCGAGTCTTTCTCAGCCGCCGTAAAGATAGTTCGGAAGCCAGAGCGCCATGCCGGGCCAGATATACATGAGGATCATGCAGAGGATGACGATCAGCATGTAAGGCATCATGCCTGCGAATATCTGGTTGAGGGTGACGTGCGGTGGGGAAACGCCCTTGAGATAGAACGCCGACATCGCTACCGGGGGTGACAAGAACGCCGCTTGCAAATTCACGAAGACGAGAACCCCCCAGAGGATCGGGTCGATGTTGAAGTGCTTCAACATCGGCAGGAAGATCGGCACGAAGATGATGATGATTTCGGTCCATTCGAGCGGCCAACCGAGAATGAATATGATCGCTTGAGACAGGATCATGAACTGCACGGGCGACAAGTCGAGCGACAGCACCCATTGCTCGAGAAGTGCCTGGCCGCCGAGGATCGCAAAAACGGCGGAGAACAGCGCCGAGCCGACAAAGAGCCAGCAAACCATGGCTGTGGTCTTCGCCGTCAGGAACACTGCTTCCTTGATGCGCTTCCAGTCGAGCGTTCGGGCCTGGAACGCCAGCAGAAAGGCACCAGCGGCGCCGACTGCCGCGGACTCGGTCGCCGTCGTGATTCCGAATAGGATGACGCCGAGCACGACGACGGTAAGTATGCCCAGCGGCATGACCGACGAGACCAGGAGCTTCAGGATCTCGAGCCGTTCGGCGGTCATGTTCCGGTAGTAGCGGACGAGCACCACCGCGGCGAGTGCCGCGATGATGCCGAAGGTGACGTAGAAGCTGGTTGCCGGCCCTGCATCCACCGCGGGTGCGCCGAGTTCCTCCACCGCCGGAGCACCGAGCTGCTCCAATCCGGCTGGAGCTTCGACGTCGGCCGATGCTTGCGGATAGATGACGACATACCACCACACCAGCAAGAGGGTGAGTACTATCAAGGCGAAGGGCACCAGCGCAGCGCAGAAATTCTTGAACAGCTTCCAATATGTGAGGCGTCCGCTCTCCGTCTCGAGCGCCGTCGCCTTGGACGGCGAGAACAATGCGGAAAGAAGTCCAACAAGCATGTTGCGCGAGTAAACTGTCTGAAAGCTTCGCATCCACGCCGGCACCGGAACCCTTGTTTGATCCTCCGGCAAAGGCGGGGCGATCTTCGGATTGATTATCGCCCAGCCAAGAATGTAGACGAGATAAAGGAAAGCGAGGAAAAAACCGGGGAACATCGCCGCGGCATAGAGCTTCACGATGGACTGGCCTGCAACCGCCGCATAGACGATGATCATGACCGAGGGCGGGATCAGGATGCCCAGCGTGCCGCCCGCGGTGATCACGCCGGAAGCGAGCTTCACATCGTATCCGGCGCGCAGCATCGGATTGAAGGCAATCACCCCCATCAGGACCACAACGGCGCCGACGAGGCCACTGGCGATGCCCCAGAAGGTGCAGACGATAAGCGTAGCAATGGCCAGCGACGCCGGTACCCGTCGGAACGAAAGCTGGATGCTGTAGAACATCTTGTCGACCAGCGCCCCGCGTTCCATCACATATCCCATGAGCACGAAAAGCGGGATGGAGATCAGGACGTCATTGGTCATTGCCCCATAAGTGCGCTCGACCATCAGATCGAAGACGCGGTTGTCGATCCAGTGCTCCGCCGGGTTGTAGAACGCATAGAACCCGAAAAACATGCCAAGGCCCATCAGCGTGAAGGCTGTCGGGAAACCCATGACGATGACGACCACGATGAGCATGAGCATCGTGAGTCCGAGGGCTGGATCGCTCAACTCTGCAGGTCTCCACCCATTCCGCGCTGGCGTGCTTCCTCGTCTATCTTTTGTGCGCGCTCGATGGCGGTCTTGCGCGTCCCTTCATCCACATATTCGCTGAGCGCGAGCTGTCCCTCCACGACGTCGATCTCTGCAACGTCCTTGCGCCGGCTGGGCCATTGCCCAGTCCTGAGACAGACGATGCAGCGCACGATCTCGGCCACGCCCTGGAGCATCACCAGGGCGCCGGCCAGCGGAATGACCGATTTGAATTGGTAGATCGGCGGACCCTCCGCTGTCACGGTCGAATGCTCCCCGATCCGCCATGAAATCGCGGCATAGTCGTAGCCTGCATAGACGAGGGCCGCGATCCCCGGCAGGAAGAAAACCACGTACAGCAAAAGATCGAGCGCGGCTTGGATCCGGGGTCGCATCGAGCTGTAGAGAAAGTCGCCGCGCACATGGGCATTCTGCGCCAGCGCATAGGCTCCGGCGAGCATGAACAGCGAGCCGTACAACATGTTGCTGGCGTCGAATATCCACGCCGTGGGCATGTTCAGGATGTAGCGCTTGAAGACCTCGGCGCAGACCAGCGTCATCAGCCCGATGATCAGCCACGCCGCGGCCTTGCCGACCCACGCGCTGATTGCATCGACTGTATTCAGGAACTGCTGGACGTTCATGCGAGGCAGCCGGATGGCCAGAGTGTTGGCCAGAGTGAGTGTCGGTAAGAAGGCAAGGCACCGTTCGGTCATGGCCCCGATGGTGCCTTGCCGGCTCAAACTGTGCTTCAGATATTCTTTGCTGCCCCGCCACGTCCGAAGTAATGATCGAAGGCCAGGCGGCGGCTGACGACTACGTCCTGTTCCCATTGTGTTGTCCGCCGGGCAAAGGCGATCTGCGACTCAAGAACCTCCCTGAACAGCGGGTTTTCAGCCGCCTTCTTCTTCACGACCTCGTCATAGACCTCCAGCTGTCGCTTGAGGATTGCTTCCGGTGTCTTGTAGAATTTGACCTTGTCCTGCGTCTGCATCTCCAAATAGTCTTTCGAATAACGGTCGATCGCCTTCCAGGCCATGTCCTGCGAGGCTGCCTCGACCGCATTGGTGATGATTGCCTTCATCTGATCGGGCAGGGCGTCGTATTTCGCCTTGTTGAACAGGACCTCGAACTGCTCCGCATTCTGGTGATAGCTCTGCAGCATGCAGACCTTGGACACGTCCGGAAAACCAAGCACCCGATCGGACGAGGCGTTGTTGAACTCGGCCGCGTCGAGCAGGCCGCGATCCAATGCCGCAACGATTTCACCGCCAGGTAGCGCGTTGACGGCCGCACCCAGGCCGGTGAAGACGTCAATCGAGATGCCAACGGTACGGAACTTGAGGCCTTGGATGTCTTCGACCTTGGAAACCGGTTTCTTGAACCAGCCGAGCGGCTGTGTCGGCATCGGTCCATAGGGGAAGGAAACCACATTGGCGCCTATGGAATCATAGAGCTTTGCAAGGAGCTCCTTCCCGCCACCGTATTTGTGCCAGGCCAGCAGCATGTTGGCGTCCATGGCAAAGCCCGGGCCGGATCCCCAGAGCGCTAGAGCCGTCTGCTTTCCGTAGTGGTAGACGAGCACGCCGTGGCCGCCATCAAGCGTTCCTTGCGACACCGCGTCAAGCAGGCCGAACGCAGGCACCACGGCGCCCGCCGGCAGCACCTCGATCTTGAGGTCGCCGCCCGTCATGTCGTTGACTTTCTTGGCGAAATCAAGCGCGAATTCGTGAAAGATATCCTTGGAAGGCCATGTGCTCTGCCAGCGCATGCTGACCGGCCCTTGCGCCTTGACGACGCTTGGCGCAGCAACGATCGCCGCAGCTGCCACGGCCGCCTCGCCAAGGAACTTGCGGCGCGACCTCATATTGGTCTGGATACTTGCTTTGGTCATCGGTTCCTCCCGAAGGTGTTGGCTTTTCAAGCCCACGTCCGACAATACTTCTCAACGACGGCCCAGCAAAAATTGCAGCGCGCGTCCCATCGCCTAAACTAGTGCGGTTCTTTCTTAAGGACAGGTGGGGGTATTTTCCCAAGCAATGGGCGAGTAGCAGTTACGCGTCGCGCCATTGAATGACCGCTCTTGCGAAGGATACAAAGGTCCGCATTCGGGCGCATTGCCGCCCGGCAGCATGGGGGCCGAATTCGGAAGGTCGGCTTATGGCGTCCGAAAAAAGAGAGCGGACGTTCGGCGTGGCGCGACCAAGGTCTTAAGCTAACCCAATAACAGCCAAGGGGCGCGATAGACACCACGCCTGAGGGCCCATACAATCCGCACGATTTCCTTGCTCGTCAGCACATTGCCAATGGCCAAGAACGCTGTCAGCCTAGCCTTGCCGCCATCTCGCGGCCGATGTGGTCGGCTACTCCAGGCTCATGGATCTCGACGAGAGCGGACCCTGTCGACTTTCAAGGCGCATCGCCACGAACTGGTGTACGCCAAGATCGCTGAGCATCAGGGCAGGATAGTCAAGCTGACCGGCGACGGCTTACTGGTCGAGTTCCCGAGCGTGCTAAATGCGGGGGCCTGCGCCGTCGAAATCCAGCACAAGATGCACGAGCGTAACGCAGAAGTGCCGTCCGACAGGCCCATTGAATTCCGCATCGGCATCAAGGCAGCCGATCCTGCTCTGCGGTCCAAGTGTTCTTACCCATCGTGCAGCGCGATCCCATGCGACCAGCCAAGGAAACTGGCAACAAGTTATGCGATGTCGAAACAGCGCGCCAGCATGTTTGCGCTATCTAGAAAGGGCCATTGGCTTGTCGACACTGCTGGAGCCGTAGTTAGCTTACGCCATTGCCTTTGGAAACGGCCCCCTTGCCGTGCCGCCTAGTCTGGCAAGCCCGCCAGACGCCAGCCATCGACAAAGGGCTGCGCAGCACTCATGCTCCTAAAGGGCAAGTTCGCTGTCAGTTCACCGATCGTCCAACCTGGATTGCCCGTAAGAAATAGGCGGGCTTCCTCCTGTGCCTCAGGCAAGCGGCCGGCAAGAGCAAGCGCGGCAATCAGGTTCACCCTTGAACCGGTCCCATATGTTTCCTCCAGGCTCAAGGTCGCAACAGCTTCTTCGTAGTGACCGGTGGAAATCTGCGCCATTCCCACGATCCAGAAGTACCAACCAGGTGGACGAGGATTTAATCGGAACGCCTCTTCACAAGCTGTCAGCGCCGCTTGCGGCTTGCCCAAGTAGATTTGAAGCTCCCCAATCCATGCTACCGCATCTGCATTGTTGGGATTTATCCGTATGGCAGCATCGAATTGGAATTTTGCTTCATCCCAATTGCGCTCAAAAAGCTGAACGCAGCCCAGGATCCTGCGAACGTTGGAATCGCCGGGATCGATTTCCATGGCTCGTTGCGCGTGCATCAGAGCATTTGCGCGATCGGGTATCTGTGGTTCTCCCCAATCAACCCAGCCAAATAACAGCACAAGGGCAAGATTGCTGTGCGCTTCACAATAGTTTGGTTCAAGCGAAACGGCGCGTTCCAAAGCTGAACGCGCGTCGCTGTTGTCTGATCTGGACATGGTCCATTTCTCCCGTGACCTAACACAAAGGTCATAGGCTTCTAGATTTGATGGCCTAGAACGGGCAGAAATATTCTTCGCACCAATCTTGCCGGAGATCGCTTCAACAACGCGGCGCGTGACCTCGTCCTGAACTTCAAAGATGTCGACAATTTCGCGGTCGAAGCGCTCGGCCCACACATGATTGCCGCCTTCGGCCGCGTTGATCAGCTGCACATTGACGCGCAAACGCTTGACGGACCGCCTCGCGCTGCCCTCGAGGAGATATTTGACGCCCAGATCGCGAGCGATCTGACGGACGTCGGTGGGCTTGCCTTTGTAGGCAAAGGTGGAGTTGCGGGCGATGACGAAGAAGCCGGGCACATTCGACAGATCGGTAATGATGTCCTCCGTCAGCCCGTCAGTGAAGAACTCCTGTTCGGCGTCGCCACTCATGTTGACAAAGGGCAGCACGGCAATCGAAGGCATGTCGGGCAGCGCGAGCTGCGGCGAAGGCTTGTCCGGCACGAGGGCCTCCGCCGATGCCGCGGGTCTGGCCTTCGCGGGAATGCCGACCTGTAGCGAATAAACCCGGACCGGCTCGGCGATGTTCTTGAGCTGAACCGCACCGCGATCGTTGATCGCGATATCGAGCCTTGATTTAACCTGCCAATAGGCTTGCTCGGAAAGACAGATATTGCCAGGTTCGCAGATTCCTTCTAGGCGCGCGGCGATATTGACGCCATCGCCCATCAGGTCGCCATCGCGTTCTTGCACGACGTCGCCCAAGTGAATGCCGATCCGGAACTCGATGCGGCGATCATCCGGCACCCCGGCATTGCGCTCAAGCATGGCGTTCTGCACTTCCAGCGCGCAGCGCACTGCTTCCACAACGCTGCTGAACTCGACAAGGCTCCCGTCGCCTGTGCGCTTGACGACGCGGCCACGATGAACGGCGATGGTGGGGTCGATGAGATCGCTGCGCAGCGCCCGCAGCCGTGCCAAGATGCGATCCTCATCCGCGCCGGCTAGCCGGCTGTAGCCGACCGCATCCGAGACCAGGATCGCTGCAATTTTGCGGGTCTCACTCATGTGATGCTCCTCCCTCCAGTCTGACACTACTGCCGACCAGGCACGCTGTCTCAACATAGAGCGGTTAGGCCAAAGGAAGATAGCTCCGAGCCATTGGTCGGATGGTCTGCTTAGGATCTACTCCCGTCGTTCGAGGCAAAATGTCGGGCGCATAGCTGCCTGTGGCCTGTCCATTGGCGATGTCCGCTTTTGTTGAATGGACGGGACCGCAGGAATGACTGCCATGCGGCGCAAAGCAGCCATTCAGGATTTGCCGGATCTTGTTGCGGAGCCGCCGTGGCGCAGATCGCAGATCTCTGCCGTCAACGGAACTGACCGCCACGCAACCGGTTAATCCGCATGAAGCTCGCCCCATACCCAAGGTCACCCCATGAGCATCCTGCAAACCACCAAGAAAGCCGTCGAGCAGGTCACCGGTGTCGCCAGGCCGGGCAGGCGAGAGGTCGCCGATCTGGTCAGACCGCGCAAACCGAACGAATTTCGTTTTGGGGATGATGGCCTCGTGCCCAATCATCCGTCCTGGCCGCTTGTCGTCTATCGCGGCGCCGTCAAGCTGCCCGAGGAATTCGATCCGGCGGCGGTCATGGAGGCGCTTTTCGACGCAAATGGCTGGGGCGATAGTTGGCGCAATGGCATCTACGACTACGTCCACTACCATTCGCGGATACACGAGGTGCTGGGCGTTGCGCGCGGCACGGCCAAGGTCCGCTTTGGCGGCAGCAAGGGGCGAACGCTGTCGCTGAAGGCCGGCGACGTCGCGGTGCTTCCGGCCGGCACCGGGCACCAGCGTCTTTCCGCGTCCGACGATTTTCTGGTCGTCGGCGCCTATCCTCCTTCCGGCACCTATGACCTGTGCACGACCGCCGCCGATCATGCCAGGGCGGTGGTGACGATCCCCAGGATAGGCCGCCCGCGCAAGGACCCTGTCTATGGGAGCAAAGGCCCATTGCTCGCCGCCTGGGAAAGGGACTGAAGTCGTCCCTTTCGAAGGGGCTGCGGGTTGGCTTCGGGGCTCAAACCGAACCTTTGACCAACACCTCCGGCGCCACCGCCGAAGGAGGCCGCCTTGTAGATGGAAAAGCGGATCGTGCCGCTGTCGGTGTGCGCAGGCTGGCAAATCAGGCTTGGCGCTATATTATTGCAGTGACCCTGCCCGATGCATCGAGACGACAACTGACTTGCGCCTGCCGGACTTCGATGCCGCCTTTTCTTGCATAGTCTATTCGCACCTCGATCGGCGCCGTGAGTGCACCCCGACGTTGATCCAACGCGCCTGCGCTTGCCGCGTGGACACGGACGGCCCCAAGCGGCATCGCAGCGGCCATGATCGCCGCGCGGCAGGCTCGCACGATCACAATCGGCGTACCGGGTTTCGCTGTCAGTGGTCCCGGAGATACAAAGGGATATCCCTTGGTGGAGTCACCGTCACCGGCTTTGGAAGGCCTGAGGACGGGTGGCAGGACGATTGATTGCCCAGCGGTCTTGGCAGAGGAAGGGGCTGTCACTGCAGTCGAACTGTCGGGTGCGGTAGCCGCTTCGTTTTCGGCGGACGGATCGTCGCCCACAGTGGCACTTGTGCTTGTATCACCAACGTTGCCGCTGGCACTAACGCCTGCGTCGACTGATCCGTCATCCGCACCGACCGAAGCTCCAACATTTGCCCCGCCTACGCCGTCGACGCTCGTGCCCGCCCCCACAGATACGCCTTGCGAACCGGCGCTCACTCCAGCACCGACCCCGACACCGCCCGCCCCACCGCCCACACCTGCTTCAAGAGCTGAGGCAGGTCCAATTGTGATCCCGATTGTCAACGCGGCTGCGACATACTTCTTCATTGTCGTCTCCCTGCGGCATCCATTTCGCTCCCTAGTCTTCACTGGCGCGGCTCGAGCTTTTTGATGGCCGTGTTGGAAGCAATGCTGCAGGAAGAGGTATGGTTGCCAGCAGAGCAGTTTGCGGCGGCTTTTGGACCTTCACTTTCTGTTTTTCCGGCAAGCCCGGTTTACGGGCTGGTTGGGCGCCCGAACGCGATAACCTACTTGCAAGTGCGGGGGTACGTGCTTTCGGCGCGCGCTCCACAGCCGCACTGCGACGCTTACCCTTGACAATATCAATTGCCTCACGCGCTGCACTGAGGCTGCGGGCTAGACCGATATCCCTTTCACGCTCTTGGTCCAGCGCGGCACTCAATTCTACCGAGTTCTGCTTTAAAGCATCGCGTTCCTGGCGAACAATATCGAGGTCACGTACAGCTGAATCTGCTCGTTCGCGTCCCCGTTCGAGTGTTTCTCGAGCCTGCTTTAGAGCGGCCTCGGCCACCTGTCGGTCCCTTATGGCGTTCGCCTGCTCGACGGCTGCCAGATTTACGCCTTTCTTAAGAGCATCGATAGTTTGGCGAGCCGTGGTAAGTTCTTGTTCCAAGAGCTCAACCTTGTGCCGCTCGTCATCAAGCGTTTGCTTCGCAGCAAGCTGAGAGGCTTCCATAGAGGGGTGCGCTCCAAGCGCGGCAGCCTTCTCGCTGTTCCAGAGACTGGCTTCGGCCCTGTAGCTTTCGATAACGCGCTGCGCCGTCTCCAGATCGAGCGCGAGCGCTTCGTCTGTTCGCTGCTGCTCATTTAGGGCTTGTGCTTGCTGAGCCACCGTGTCTGCCAGTACGTGTGCCTGGGCGCTTAGCTCACGTGCGCCGCGCTGCATAACGTCTAGCTCCGCTCGTGCTGCGGCCAATTCGCGGCGTAAAGCCTCCTCATGCTGGCCGAGCGGCGTTTGCGCGCCCTTCTTGAGTGCCTGTGTTTCGCTGAGCACCAGCTCTCTAGATTTATGGGATCCGAGCGCGTTCGGTTGTGGCTTGCCCGGTTCTTTGCCGACCTCGGTGTGTTTGGTAACCACGACCGACGAGCTGTCGTTAGCTGTGGCAACCGCTGACGCTTCGGGCGCCAACTGACCATTTGCCGGAGATGCCAACAGCAGAACGAAGCATAACGGAATGAGGGATGGCGTGGCGTTGCACCTCATGCCGCGTATCTCGTGAAGTAAAATCAAGGGCCGTCGTTTAATAAAGGTGAAGTCACAGCGGAGACATTTTGACTTGGTACTCTGCGCATGATTCATCACTGAACCTCACCGATCGCGGCCCTCACCGCTATTGTATTCTCCACTTACTGCACGCCGCGGCGCCCTGGATGCCGCATCAAAAAGATCAATGCTGGTGAAGCACCCTCGGCAACGCCAAAGCACGGGAATAGCGCGCAAAGGCTGTTTCCTATTTCCTTGGTTGTCATCATTCGAACAAACGGAACTTTCGGCTTTCGGGATGACCATCTTCCCTACCCAACGGCTGTGATGCGGCGCAAAGCAGCCATTCAGGTCTGCGAAGGTCGACTTCGGGTCAACACCAAACTTCCGCTGGATGGTACGGCGTACCTCACCCAGCCAGTACCGCCGCCTCCAACCCGCGGATGATGTTCGCCGGCTCGATACATTCATCGTGCCGGACCTTGGTGTGGAGCCGCATGGCGGCTTGCTCGCAGCCTGGAGCAAGGATTGAAGCCGTTCCATTCGAAGGGGCTTGGCTTGCGGGTCCGCTTCGGGGCTAACCGACCCAACATCCGCCGCTCAAGCCGCCAGCACCGCCGCATCCAACCTGCGAATGATCTTCGCCAGTTCCACGCATTCGTCGTGGCGCACCTTGTTGCGCCGCCAGGCGAGGCAGATCGTGCGTTGCGGCATTGGTTCCTGGAACGGCACGATCTTCAAATCGGGGAGAGTGCTGGCCGGCCCGGCCGCCATTTCCGGGATAAGCGTGACGCCGAGCCCATGCGCCACCATCTGTAAGAGCGTCGTCAGGCTGGTCGCGCCGTAGCTTGCCATCGCCACCGGACGCACGCTGCCGCAGACGGCGAGCGCCTGTTCGCGCAGGCAATGGCCTTCCTCCAGCAGCATCAGCCGCTCCAGCGCCGGGCTTTCCGGCGGCACCGGCGGTGAGGCGAAGGCGGGGTCGCCGGCCGGCACGGCCAGGAAGAACCGGTCGGAGAAAAGTTCCTCGGTGACCAGGCCTGGGTAATCGAGCGGCAGCGCGGCGACGAAGGCGTCGAGCTTTCCCGAACTGGTGTCCTCGACCAGCGACGCGGTCACCGCCTCGCGCAATTCGAGCTGCAAGGCCGGGAAATGCCGTTTCAGCTCCGGCAGCACATGCGGCAGCAGATAGGGCGCCACCGTCGGGATGATGCCGAGCCGGAAGCGGCCCTCCAGCGCCGGGCGGCCGCGCCGGGCGGTGGCCTCGACGTCGCGCACGTCGGCAAGAATGCGCTCGATGCGCGGCAGCAGGACCTGCGCCTCGTCGGTCATCCGCACCGCCTTGCCGCCGCGCTCGAACAACCGGCAATTGAGCCGCAGCTCCATCTCGGCGATCTGCGATGACAGCGCCGGCTGGCTGACGCCGGCGAGTTTTGCCGCGCGGCCGAAATGCAGCGTCTGCGCCAGCGCTTCGAAATAATGCATCTGCCGGACGGTCAAGCCGATCATAAGGAAAACCTATCAGAATAAACAGCAAAGGCAATTTGTCTTTATCGGCCGGGCAGGCTAGTCTGGAACCATTCCAGAATGGCGCGGCCGCTGGCCCAGCCCGGAAAATCAACAAATCGCAGAAAATCAACAAAATCGGAGGCAAAGATGGACGCGAAAACCGACGACAACAGCGCCGGCAAATGCCCGGTCCCACATGGATCGGCCAGGAGGAGCAACCGTGACTGGTGGCCGAACCAGCTTGACCTCGGTGTCCTCCACCAGCAGTCGAACCTCTCGGACCCGATGGACGAGGACTTCGACTATGCCAAGGAATTCAAGAGCCTCGATCTCGATGCGGTGATCAGGGATCTGCACCAGGTGATGACCGATTCGCAGGATTGGTGGCCGGCCGATTTCGGCCATTACGGCCCGCTCTTCATCCGCATGGCCTGGCACAGCGCCGGCACCTATCGTATCGGCGATGGCCGTGGCGGCGCCGGCGCCGGCCAGCAGCGTTTCGCGCCGCTCAACAGCTGGCCGGACAACGCCAATCTCGACAAGGCGCGCCGGCTGCTGTGGCCGATCAAGCAGAAATACGGCAGGAAAATCTCCTGGGCCGACCTGTTGATCCTCGCCGGCAACGTCGCGCTGGAATCGATGGGCTTCAAGACGTTCGGCTTCGCCGGCGGCCGCGCCGATGTCTGGGAGCCCGAGCAGGACGTCGACTGGGGGTCGGAAACCAAGTGGCTCGCCGACGAGCGCTATTCCGGCGACCGCGAACTTCACGGCCATCTCGGCGCCGTGCAGATGGGGCTGATCTACGTCAACCCGGAAGGGCCGAACGGCACGCCCGATCCATTGGCCGCGGCACGCGACATCCGCGAAACCTTCGCGCGCATGGCCATGAACGACGAGGAAACCGTGGCGCTGATCGCCGGCGGCCACACCTTCGGCAAGACCCACGGCGCTGGCGATGCATCGCTGGTCGGGGCGGAGCCGGAAGGCGCCGGCATCGAGGCGCAGGGCCTCGGCTGGTCGAGCAAATATGCCACCGGCATTGCCGGCGACGCCATCACCTCGGGCCTCGAGGTGACCTGGACCACGACGCCGACGAAATGGAGCAACAACTTCTTCGACAATCTGTTCAACTACGAATGGGAGCTGACCAAGAGCCCGGCCGGCGCCCATCAGTGGACGCCGAAGGGCGGCGCCGGTGCAGGCACCGTGCCGGACGCGCACGATCCGTCGAAGCGCCGCGCGCCGGCGATGCTGACCACCGACCTCGCGCTGCGCGTCGACCCGGCCTACGAGAAGATCTCGCGGCGGTTCCATCAGAATCCGGATCAGCTCGCGGACGCGTTTGCCCGCGCCTGGTTCAAGCTGACCCACCGCGACATGGGTCCGGCCGTCCGCTATCTCGGCCCGCTCGTGCCGAAGGAAGAGCTGATCTGGCAGGATCCGATACCGGCAGTCGACCACGAGCTGGTCAACGAGCAGGATATCGCCTCGCTGAAGGCGAAGATCCTGGCCTCCGGCCTGTCCGTGTCCGAACTGGTCTCGACCGCCTGGGCCTCGGCCTCGACTTTCCGCGGCTCCGACAAGCGCGGCGGCGCCAACGGCGCCCGCATCCGCCTGGCGCCGCAGAAGGATTGGGAGGTCAACCAGCCGGCGCAGCTGGCCAAGGTGCTAGAAAAGCTTGAAGGCATCCAGAAGGAGTTCAATGCTTCGCAGTCCGGCGGCAAGAAGGTCTCGCTTGCCGACCTCATCGTTCTCGGCGGCGTCGCCGCGGTCGAGAAGGCAGCCAAAGACGGCGGCCATGACGTCAAGGTGCCGTTCACGCCGGGCCGCATGGACGCCTCGCAGGAACAGACGGATGTCCAATCCTTCGCCGCGCTCGAGCCGAAAGTCGATGGCTTCCGCAATTTTGTCAGGGGCAAGCCGCCGATGTCGGTCGAAGCGATGCTGGTCGACCGGGCGCAGTTGCTGACCTTGACGGCGCCGGAGATGACGGTGCTCGTCGGCGGCTTACGGGTGCTCGGCGCCAACTCCGGCCAATCGAAGCACGGGGTGTTCACCGACAGGCCGGGCACCTTGACCAACGATTTCTTCGTCAACCTGCTCTCCATGAACACGGTCTGGGATCCGGCCGCCGGCTCCGATGAAGTCTACGAAGCACGCGACCGCAAGACCAGGGCGGTCAAGTGGACCGGCACCCGCGCGGACCTGATCTTCGGCTCGCACGCACAGTTGCGTGCGCTTGCCGAGGTCTACGGATCGGCCGACGCGGGGCAGAAGTTCGTCAGGGATTTCGTCGCCGCCTGGACCAAGGTGATGAACGCCGACCGTTTTGACCTTGCGGCCTGATCCGGGCACACGAACTTCTCGACGCAACAAAAAAGGCGCGGGCCTCGACCCGCGCCTTTTTCGTTGGGCTTCCGAAAAGTCAGTCCTTCTCGAAGATACCGGCCTTGGCGACCACGCCGGCAATGGCGCCGCCGATCAACGGCGCGACGATGAACAGCCACAGCTGGCCGATCGCCGCAGTTCCCGAAAACAGCGCCGGGCCGATCGAACGGGCCGGGTTGAGCGATGTGCCGGTCACCGGAATGATGGCGAAGTGCAGGCCGGCCAGCGTCAGGCCGATGACCAGGCCGGCAAAGGCCGTGGTGTGCTTGGCGTTGGTGACGCCGAGGATCACCGTGACGAAGGTGAAGGTTCCGATCAGCTCCCACAGGAAGGCCGAGCTGACGCCCCATTTCGTCACGTCCCAGCCATTGGCGCCGATGCCGCCGGTGTGGCCGCCGACCTGTCCGGAGACGATGATCCACAGTGCCAGCGACGCGATGATGGCGCCGATGATCTGCGCGATCCAGTAGGGAATGACGTCCCTGGCCGGCATCCGCCCGGCAAGAAACACGCCGAGCGTCACCGCCGGATTGAGGTGCGCGCCCGAAATCGGGCCGATCGCATAGGCCGCCGCAATGAGGCCGATGCCGAACGCCAGACCGATACCTTCCTGGCCAAGCGGCAGCGCGCCGCCGAAGCCGCCCGTCACCACCGAAGCCGTGCCGATGAACACCAATAGAAACGTGCCTAGAACTTCCGCCAGATAAGTCTTCATTGCCCTCTCCTCGTATCGACCCGCGGCTCCGCCTTTTTCTGCGACGCGAATCACCGCGCAAAGAGTATTCGCAACCGCAAAAGTTGCAAAGCAGAGCAGTTGCATCTGTCGGCGTGCTTGCGCGCGCCAAACAAGCACATTAGAGACTTGTTATATATTGATCGAATTATTTGGTTCCGCATGCCGACGCCCGCTTGGTGGCGGCGGCTCGCGATGCACCAACCCACATTCGTCACCCCCCTTGCATGGATTGTCTCGCCGTCGGGGAAACAGAACTGTTTCAATCAGGACACGAAAAGCTCTAAGAGCAGGGCCGGAATTAGTTTGCTGAGTAATGGAAGACGACAATGAGACTGGGCGGGCGGCTGGCGGCAGCCATCGAAGTGCTTGACGACATTGGCCGGCGCCACCGGCCGGTGGCCGATGCGCTGAAGGACTGGGGCCTGTCGCACCGCTTCGCCGGTGGCGGCGACCGCGCTGCGATCGGCAACATCGTCTATGACGCGCTGCGCCGCAAGCGCTCCGCTGGCTGGCTCTTGGGCGAGGATACGCCGCGCGCCATCGGCTTCGGCGCGCTGCTGCTCGAATGGGGCCAGACGGCGCAGTCGCTGAACCAGGCGCTCGAGGGCGACAAGTTCGCGCCGCCGCTGCTTACCGCCGACGAACTGACAACGCTTGCGGCTCGCCGGCTTGCCGATGCGCCGCCGGCTGTCAGGGCAGACATCGCCGACTGGTGCATGCCGCTGTTCGAACGGGCGTTCGGCACGGCCTGGGTGGAAGAGGGTGCCGCGCTTGGCACTCGCCCGCCGCTCGACCTCAGGGTCAACACGCTGAAGGCCGATCGTGGCAAGGTGTTGGCGGAATTGGCGGAGACCGGCGCCAAGCCCGCCCGGATCGCGCCGCACGGTATCCGCATCCGGCCGATCGAAGGCGATGGCAGGCACCCGAACGTGCAGGCCGAGCCGGCCTTCCAGAAAGGCTGGTTCGAAGTTCAGGACGAGGGTTCGCAGATTGCGGCCGAACTGGCCGGCGCCGAACCTGGCATGCAGCTGCTCGACTTTTGCGCCGGCGCCGGCGGCAAGACGCTGGCGCTGTCTGCGGCGATGGACAATCGCGGCCAGATCTTCGCCCACGATGCCGAGAAGGCAAGGCTGGCGCCGATCTTCGACCGCATCCGCCGCTCGGAAAACCGCAATGTGCAGATCGTCACCAAGCCGGCGGAGCTCGCGCCGCTCGGCAAGCATATGGACATCGTCCTGATCGATGCGCCCTGCACCGGCAGCGGCACGTGGCGGCGCCGGCCGGATGCCAAATGGCGGCTGACGCAAAGGCAGCTCGACGCCCGCAAGGGCGAGCAGGAGACGATCCTCGATGCCGCCAGGGACTTCGTCAAACCCGGCGGCCTGCTGGTCTACATCACCTGTTCGGTGTTCGACGAGGAAAATGGCGACCAGGTTTCGGCGTTCCGGGACCGCCATCCCGGCTTTGTCCCGGTCGATCACCGCCAGCTTTGGGACAGCCGTTTTGCGGGCCACGAAGCGGCAGTGCGTATTGGCGCTGCGGGCGGCATTTCGCTGTCGCCGTTTCTGAGCGGCACCGACGGCTTTTACTTCTGCGCGCTGCGCCGCGCCGGCTGAACCTTTGCCATCGATACGGGGCCGGGTCGAATGCTGCAGTGCAGCATTTGCGATTGCCTGCCGCCCACCCCTCTGCGATAAATGCCTTTGCAATAAGATTTGTCGGAGAAACGAAGGTCGACGGCCATGGCAGCAAAGATCGTTCCTGCTCCCGATTATGAGGACCGCGTCAGGACGTCCTTTGCGCGCCAGAACGCGATGATGACCATTGGCGCCGAGCTGACGCTGGTGACGCCCGGCATCATCGAGATCGAAATGCCCTATTCTGCGGCACTGACCCAGCAGCACGGCTTTCTCCATGCCGGCGTCATTTCGACGGCTCTCGACTCGGCCTGCGGCTATGCAGCATTCTCGCTGATGCCGGAAAATTCCGGCGTGCTGACCATCGAGTTCAAGGTCAATCTGCTGGCGCCCGGCCGGGGCGAGCGCTTCCTGTTCCGCGGCTCGGTGACCAAGCCCGGCCGCACCATCATCGTCGCCGACGGCCAGGCCTATGCGTTCGCCACCGACGGCGAGGCCAAGCTGATCGCCACGATGACCGGAACGATGATGACGGTGCTCGGCCGCGACGGTATCGAGGGGTGAGGAGCGGTCCGCGCAGCGGACGAAAAGCCCCTAAATGGGCTTTTCGAGCGACGAACGCCCGGAGCCATAGCGAAGGGCCGGGGGCCGGTGAGGGCACGTCGCCCTTCTTACCTTCCGGCTCCGGTGGTAGGGCCAGAAAGGAGTAGATCGTCGTGACCGGTAAAATGTCTCGCCTGTCCGGCAGGTCCGTTCTTTTCGTCATGGCGGCCGAGGCCGAGTACGGTCCACACCTGCAACGGCTGTTCACGCCGCTGCTGACCGGCGTCGGGCCGGTCGAGGCCGGTGTCGTGCTCGGCGCGGAACTGTCCCGGCGGGCGGCCGAAAACGCGCTGCCGGATCTCGTCGTGTCGCTCGGTTCGGCGGGCAGCCGGACGCTGGAGCAGACGGAGATCTACCAGGCCGTTTCAGTCGCCTACCGCGATATGGACGCTTCGCCCCTGGGGTTCGAGAAAGGCGCCACGCCGTTTCTCGACCTGCCTGTCAGCGTGCCGCTGCCGTTCAGCATACCAGGCATCAGGCCGGCGACGCTGTCGACCGGGGCGGCAATAGTCACCGGCGCCGCCTACGACGCGATCGCCGCTGACATGGTCGACATGGAAACCTTCGCCTGCCTGCGCGCCTGCCAGCTGTTCGACGTGCCGCTTATCGGCCTGCGCGGCATTTCCGACGGCGCGGCCGATCTGAGACACGTTGGCGACTGGACCGAATATCTGCACGTCATCGACGAGAAGCTGGCCGGGGCGGTGCAACTGCTGGAACAGGCGATCGCCTCCGGCGCGATCGACTTCAAGGTTGTTGGGGCGGCAGGTTCTTAGCGTTGCCGAACAGCACGCCGATCATCCTGAAGCGAACGGCGTTGTCGCGATTGACGTAAGTGACTGACCCGGGCTCATGATCGAGAGTCCAGCGTCCGGTCGCGCCGGTGTCCCAGTCGGCGACATAACCGTCATCGAGCATCCGCCAGCGCCCGCTTCGCGCCTCGCCATCGTCGAGCAGCATGTGCGCGGCACCCTCTCTTTCAAAATAGACGTAAGCCTCCTTGCCGTTTCGTTCCAACACATGGGTCATGCCCGGAATGAGCATTGCAAGGGTTTCCTTCCGAAGTGCTGCCATGATTTCCTCCTGAATTGAAGTCGCCGATTGCCTTGACCGGCGTCGCCACTTAGAGTGAACTAGTAGTCAAGATGCTTGACTATCTATCGGGCGAGAAGAATTTGGTCAAGAGCCTTGACGAAAAACCCGAAGCGCTGCCGGATCACATAGGTTGGCGGCTGTGGCAGGCGAGCCGCGCCTGGCAGACCGAGTTCGCCGCGGCGATGCGCGCTGCCGGCCATCACTGGTTCACCGAAGCGCGTGCCGGCCTGCTTGGACACATCCCGCGCGGTGGCATGCGCCAGTCGGCGCTGATCGAGCGCTCGGCGATCTCAAAACAGGCGGTTCAGCAATTGCTCGATGGCTTGGAGACGGAAGGTGTGTTGCAGCGTCTCCCCGATCCGCAAGACGGCCGCGGCAAGTTTGTGCGCTACACGCGCAAGGGGCTGGACGCCCTGCGCGATGGCGATCGCATCAAGCTGCAGATCGAACGGAGCTATGTTGCCCGCCTCGGCCATGAGCGTTTCGCGGCACTGATGGGCGCCTTGCGGTCACTCGATACAACGCAAACTGATGCATTGGACAAAGCCTCTGGCGTTCAGGATGACGCACCGGAATCGAAGTGACAGCGCGACCTCGCAGCCCATTGCGCCGACTCGTTTCTTTCTCTAAACGCTCGCCATGAAAACAGCCAATCATCCCGACACCGTCCTGATTGTCGATTTCGGCAGCCAGTTCACCCAGCTGATCGCCCGCCGCATCCGCGAGGCCGGCGTCTTTTCCGAGATCGTGCCCTTCCAGTCGGCCGAGGCGGCGTTCAAGCGCATCAACCCGAAGGCGGTGATCCTGTCCGGCGGCCCGGCCTCGACCAGCGACATCGGCAGCCCGCGCGCCCCGCAGATCGTCTTCGATGCCGGCGTGCCGGTGCTCGGCATCTGCTACGGCCAGATGGCGATGTGCGTGCAGATGGGCGGCGTCGCCGAAAGCTCCGACCATCGCGAATTCGGCCGCGCCTTCGTCGAGATCGCCAAGGACAGCCCGCTGTTTGAGGGCCTGTGGGCGCCCGGCCAGCGCCACCAAGTGTGGATGAGCCATGGCGACCGCGTCATCACCCTGCCGAAGGGGTTCGAGGTGCTCGGAAAATCGGAGGGCTCGCCCTTCGCCATCTTCGGCAATGTCGAGCGCAAGATGTACGGCCTCATGTTCCACCCCGAAGTCGTGCATACGCCGGACGGCGCCAGGCTGCTCCGCAACTTCGTCCACAACATCGCCGGCATCGAAGGCGACTGGACGATGCGCGCCTACCGCGAGCACGCGGTCGAGACGATCCGCAAACAGGTCGGCAAGGGCAAGGTGATCTGCGCGCTGTCGGGCGGCGTCGATTCCTCGGTCGCGGCCCTGCTGATCCACGAGGCGGTCGGCGACCAGCTCACCTGCATCCTCGTCGACCACGGGCTGATGCGCAAGGACGAGGCGGCCGGCGTGGTTGAGATGTTTCGCCAGCACTATAATCTGCCGCTGATCCTGGTCGATGCCTCGGACCGGTTCATCTCGGCATTGGAGGGCGAGGCCGACCCCGAGAGGAAGCGCAAGACCATCGGCCGGCTGTTCATCGAAGTGTTCGAGGAGGAGGCCGAGAAGCTCGGCGGCGCCGATTTCCTGGCGCAAGGCACCCTCTATCCCGACGTCATCGAAAGCGTCTCTTTCACCGGCGGACCGTCGGTGACCATCAAGTCGCACCACAATGTCGGCGGCTTGCCCGAACGCATGAACATGCAGCTGGTCGAGCCGTTGCGCGAATTGTTCAAGGACGAGGTGAGGGCGCTCGGCAAGGAGCTCGGCCTGCCCGACAGCTTCATCGGCCGGCATCCGTTCCCCGGTCCCGGTCTCGCCATCCGCTGCCCGGGCGGCATTACCCGCGAAAAGCTGGAGATCCTGCGCGAGGCTGACGCCATCTATCTCGACGAAATCCGCAAGGCCGGCCTCTACGATGCCATCTGGCAGGCCTTCGCCGTGCTGCTGCCGGTGCAGACCGTCGGCGTGATGGGCGACGGCCGCACCTACGAATTCGTCTGCGCGCTGCGTGCCGTCACCTCGGTAGATGGCATGACCGCGGATTTCTACCACTACGACATGGCATTCCTCGGAGCAGCCGCCACCCGCATCATTAACGAGGTGCGCGGCATCAACCGCGTCGTCTACGACGTGACGAGCAAACCGCCGGGCACGATCGAGTGGGAGTGAAGGGAAGCGGCGGCAGTAGGGTGTCTCCGCAGCGATTTTCGCTGCCGCGCAGTTGCCGTTCCAGTCCGGATCTCACTCCCGGCGGGCGTATAGAACATAAGATAACGCCGTTATTCATCGAAGAGCGTCCGTTCGTTCGCCGCGTCGTATTTGCGGAGGTCGCCTCTCATCCGGTCCCGCCACCGCTCCACGAATGTCAGAGTTTCGGGCGCATGAAGATGAGCAGTGAGGGATGCTTGATCTCTCCACCGCTCTGCGACGAGCAGACGCCCGGCGGCACGACCATCCACGGCAACAGCGTAGAACAGGCCCCCGTCACGCTGCTTGGCACTGTGCGCAAGCGCCTCGATATCGGTGACGAACTCGGCCATCGCGGATGGTTCGACGTGGACATATCCGGTCACGATAAGCATCGTTTTTTCCCCTGAGCCTTCCCCATCCTTTCGATCATGCAACGGTCAGGACGATCTTGCCCTGGATGTTCCCGCGAGCGGCGCGCTCGTGTGCTCTTGCCGCCTCGGCGAGGGGGAACGTGCTGTCGATGACGATGCGGACGGTGCCATCGTCCAGCAGGCGAGAGGCTTGCGCTAGTTGTGCGCCATTCGAACGGACCTGCGTGGTCGAAACCGTGATACCACGCGTTTCGGCTTCGTCGTGGCCGGTAAAGCCAAGCGGGTACACCGGTAGCAGGGCACCACCCCGCTTCAAGGTGCGGAGGAAGCGGCCGGTGTCCGGACCGCCCACGGCATCAAGGACGAGATCAACATCGCGCACGACCTCGTCGGCCGACGTTCTGGTGTAATCGATGAATTGATCGATGCCGAGGTCGCCCATCAGACCCCGATTCTTGCCCGATGCCACGGCAATGACACGCGCACCCTTCCATTTTGCGAGTTGCACGGCCAAGTGCCCGACGCCACCTCCGGCGCCGTTGACGAGAACCGTCTTGCCCTCAAGGGGCACCGGCACATGCGTGAACGATTGGAACGGGTTGGGTTCGTCGTGACCCAACTCGATCAGGAACTGCCAGGCGGTAAGCAGCGACATGGGCGCGCCGGCCGCACGGACATGATCGATGTTGGCTGGTTTCCGCGCCAGCTGCGAAGCTGGCACGCTGACATACTCGGCATAGGCTTTGCTGCCTTCCATGACATGCTCTGGGAAACGCACCATGGCGTAGACTTCGTCGCCGACGCCAACGCCCCGCACGTCGCTGGCGACAGCCTCGACAACGCCCGACATGTCCGATCCGAGGATCAGCGGAAAGGCGGGATAAGGTTGCCACTCCGGAGGGAGCGACCGGTAGCCATCCCGCAGATACCAGTCCGGCGGATTGAGGCCGACGGCGTGGACCCGGACCAGAACCTCACCCGGCGTCGCAGCGGGGCGGGGCGCATTCTCGTAGCGCAACAAGTCTGGACCGCCGAACTCGTGCAGACGGACTGCTTTCATCACATCGCTCATCATCACTCCGTTAGGTGTGCCAAGGTTGAAACGTGATGTAGTCAAATCGTACAAGATTGATAATTATGCTCGAATTCGCTTTAGTAATTCCATGAGGGAACAAATAGCACTCGAAAGGCTAACGGGGCTGATCGCCTTTGCCCGTGTCGGGTCGATGGGCAGCTTCACCGCGGCCGCCCGATCCTTGTCGATTTCGCCCTCAGCTATCAGCAAAAGCATCCAGCGGCTGGAGCAGAACCTGGGCATATCCCTCATTACCCGCACGACCCGCTCGCTGACCCTCACACCAGAAGGGCGCGACCTGCATGAGCGCGCGCTTAGGCTGCTGCGCGAAGCAGAGGAGATCGAGCAGCTGGCGACGATGGCGCGCTCGGAACCGTCAGGCACTCTGCGGATCGCCACCTCACTGCCGATCGGCATCCATATGATCGCACCCACGCTGCCGAGTTTTCGCCGGCTGCACCCCAAGGTCGCAGTCGACCTTCGCTTGAGCGACCAGTTCGTCGATATCATTGAAGAGCGAATCGACATTGCGGTGCGGATCGGCGATCTCGCTGACTCGCGGCTGTTGTCGCGCCAGTTCGCACCGCATTGGCTCTGCTGCTTCGCGTCGCCAGCCTATCTGGCCGCACGGGGCACTCCTTCGCATCCGGACGAACTGGAAGGACACGACACTGTGACCCTGCGCTATCAAAGCAGCGGCCAAGTGTTGCGCTGGCCTTTCCGTGTCGGCGATCGCGAAATCGAAATCATGCCTCCATCCGGCATTGTCGTGGACGCCAGCGAAGCGCTGATCGCAACGCTGGTTGCAGGCGGCGGCATCGGCATCAGCGCAAACTTCATCGCGGCGCCCCATGTCGCGCGCAGCGAATTGGTGCCGGTGCTTTCCAACCATGCGGTCGAGCGGCACAATATCACGGCGGTCTGGCCGGAAAGCCGGCGCGCCAATCCCGCTGTGCGCGCCTTCCTCGACCTGTTGCAGGGTGTGTCGAGAAACAGGTGAAGGTCACGGCCAGCATTCGGCCTGAAGACGCCGGGCAGGAGAAACTCAAGGGACGCTCAGCCGCTGGTGTCGACCGTCCGCTGGTCGGCGCCATTGGCGCCATAACCGTCTCGGCAGCTACGCGACGAAGCGGACCACGCCGCCATCCACCCGCAAAGCCGCGCCGGTTGTCGCCGAAGCCTGCTCCGAGCATGCGTAGATGATCATGTTGGCCACCTCATCGGTGGTCGCGAAGCGTTGGATGAGGGTGGTCGGACGCATCGCCTTCAAGAAGCCCTGTTCGGCCTCCTGCTGAGTGATTCCGTTTGCGTCAGCCTGCTTCGCCATGAAGTCGCCCAGGATCTCAGAGCGGGTAGGTCCCGGCAGGACGGCGTTGATTGTGACACCCGTGCCCGCGACCGCCTCGGCGAGCCCGCGCGACACCGCGAGTTGAGCGGTCTTGGTCATGCCGTAGTCGAGCATTTCCTTGGGGATGTTGACTGCGGACTCGCTACTCACAAACACGACGCGGCCCCAGCCTTTCGCCACCATCCGCGGCAGGTAATGACGGGTCACGCGCACGCCACTCATTACGTTCAACTGGAAGAGGCTAAGCCAGTCCTCGTCGGGGATCTTCGCGATGTCCTCGACGCCACTGTAGCTCCGGATGTGAGCCGTACCAACATTGTTCACAAGGATATCGGCGTCCGGCGCCTGCGCGATCAAGGCCTCGGCACCCTCCGCTGTCGCAAGATCGGCGGCGATGCCCGAGATGTCGCTTCCGGGAAAGGCCTGCCGCATCTGCCGCACCGCCTCGTCGACCCGGGTATTCCCACGGCCGTTGACGACGACCGATGCACCGGCACGGGCCAACCCCTCCGCCGTCGCGCGGCCGATACCGGCGGTGGATCCGGTGACAATCGCCTTGCGGCCCCTGAGTTCAATATTCATATCATTTATCTCCAATGGTAGGTGGGTGATCATCCGCCGATCCAGGTTGGAAGCGCCCGTCGTCTGTTGAGTACAGACAATATTCGGACGAAGGCAGGCCCAGTACTGTTCGGTCGAAAGCGTTGCGGCCCAAGCAACGGGCCAGGCCTCAAGACAAGCGCATCAAGTTGCCTTGCTTACCACTTCCGCCTCCGCAGCGCGGGCGAGGCTTTCGACCCATTCCTGGTGATAGCGGTAGAGTGCACCGGGATGCTTGCGCCCGAGTTCCTCAAGGAACCAAGGGCCCTGCTGCGTTTCTTCGGTCAGCACATGGCAGCCATCGACCGTAGGAGTGATGACCCAGCCGTGGTACGCGCTCGAGCCGGTCTCGTCGCCATCGACGGTCGTCGTCCACGCGAGCCTGCGGAAGGGTTCACACTCCGTCACGACCAGACTCATCGGAAAGCCAACCGTCACCCGGCTGTATCTGGTTTCAAGCGCCAGTTCCGGCTTGCCGGTCAGGATCTTGACCTGATCTTCGGCGGGAAAGTAGCTCGACCAATTCTCGGCATCGACGAGCAGCTTCCAGACCACTTCAGGCGGCGCCTTCACGTCAATGTCGTTGAGTGCGTAGATGGCCGACGTTTTCGGATCATATCGCTCGGGCCAAATCACATGGTCATACATCGATTACTGCTCCTTCTTGAACAAATCCTGGAAGATGAGCTGGCCCCAAGCGCGGCCGCGTGCGTGCACCAGCGCGCCACCCTCGTTGAGCTTTCCCAGCTTGACGGGTGCGAACCCGAGTTGTTTGGCCAAGGCCGCCACGGGAGCGATCGCGTCCTCGTCGTCGCTCGACAGAAAAACGACCCGGTGCCCGCCCTCGACGATCGGATCGGCAGCCAGGGTGGCCGCAACCAGGTGATTGAAACCTTTCACGAATTTGGCGCCGGTGAACGCCTTCGCGACGAAGGCGGAGGACGGGAGACCATCCAGCTCTTCAGGGACTGGAAACGCGTTCATCGCGTCGATGACCGTCTTGCCTTTCCAGCTCGGCAGGACCTTCGCAACCTCGCGATGCTGCCCGAACGGGACCGCCAAGATGATTGTGTCGGCCTCGAGTGCATCCCGCAGCGACTTGGCGATGACCGTGGGTCCAATCGCCCGAGCCTGCGGCGCCAACGCCTCGGGCGGCCGGCGGCTCGCGACGGTCACGTCGATGTTTTTACGGGCGAAGGCGTGGGCGAGGGCCTGGCCTATCTTACCGAATCCTACAATAGCGTAGCTCATAAAACTTCTCCGATCCGTATTGGTCTTGATTCCCCGGCCTTCAACGGCGCTGGGTTATCCGTTCTGCTGTGTGGCGTCCTTTGCGTAGACGTCCCGTCGTGAACGACTTCAGCGCGGCCGGGCCGACCATTCAGCGGGGAAGTCGTTCCACCATGGACACGCTAGTTCCCGCCGATCAGCCGCTTCCCGCGATCCGCCGCGATTTCAGATGGCCGAGAAGCCTCCGTCGACAGACAACTCCAGCCCATTCACGAAGCTCGAATCGTCTGAAGCAAGAAACAGCGCGGCCGCCGCATTTCCTCAGGACGACCCATCTTTCCCCGCGGGATCAGGGATTCGAACATCTGCTTCGCCTCCTCGGTGAGAACTTGGTCCTGCATCGGTGTGGCGATCGGCCCCGGGTGCAGCACGTTTGAGTTCGTTGAGCCACCCGCGTGCGAATGCGTGCAGCGCCGCCTTGCTCGCCGCATACACGCTGTAGCCAGGAAAACCTTTGATCGAAGCAACTGACCCGGTCATGAAGATCGATCCGCCATCGTTGAACAGCGGCAACGCCTTCTGAACCGTAAACAGCGTGCCGCGCGTATTCAGGCCGAAGGTCGCATCGAAATGCTGCTCGGTAATCTCGCCCAGTGGGACGGCTTCGCCCGTGCCGGCGCTCGCGTACAGGACGTCGATCTTGCCCTTTTCGCGCTTGACTGCATCGAACAGGCGGTCGAGGTCGTCGAGATTGGACGCATCGCTGCGCACGCCGGTCACGTTCCGGCCGATCAGCTTGACGGCCTCGTCCAGCGCCTCCTGTCTCCGGCCCGTGATGAAAACATAGGCGCCTTCTTCAACGAACCGCTTGGCGCTCGCCAACGCCATGCCGCTCGATCCACCTGTGATGACTGCAACCTTACCCTCAAGCTTTCCCATAACTTCTCCTTTCGTGGTGTCGGGACAGCATCTGCCTCCGAGAACCTCGAAATGGGTCCGCCGGCGTCCGTTGTTGAGTGCGGAAGCGCGCACATCGGTGGTGCAAAATCGATCCGGCTGGACGACTGACGCCAGCCGCGACGATCGGTGTCCGCCGTTCGGAATTGGGCCGCGCTCGTCGACATAAGCTATGATGGCCGCCCTTACTGCTGTACGATGCGTTAGATACGGGCTTTGGAAGGCGCACCGCGCGGTGCCGGATTGCACCATGATCGACTGGGATGACATTCGCTACTTTCTTGCGGTGGCGCGCGGAGGCTCAGTGCGGGCTGCCGCCGAGGGCCTCGGAGTGTATCACTCGACCGCGCTGCGACGCATCGCACAGCTCGAGGAACGCCTCGGGGCGCAGATGTTCGAAAAGCTGCCTTCGGGCTACCGCCTGACGGCTGCGGGCGAGGAGGTCCTCGAGCTCGCGAACCAGATGGAAGCGTCGTCGCACCAGCTGGAGACGCGCGTCTTCGGGCGCGACCAGAGCGTGCGCGGGCTTCTGCGGGTGACGCTGGCACCGCCCCTCGCGACACACCTGCTCATGCCGGACTTCGCCGATTTCGCGCGTCTGCATCCGGACATCGAGATGGAAATCTTGTCGTCCGGCGAGCTGGCAAATCTGACCAACCGAGAGGCCGACGTGGCGATCCGCGTCGTCTACGACCGCAAAACCCTGCCGCTCAATCTTCACGGCCTGAAGGGACCGGAGCTGTTCGGCGGCGTCTACATGTCTCGCGATCGACTAGCCGCGTGGCGTGCGGGTGCGCCTGATCCCATCCGGTGGATCGTCATTAGCATTCATGGAATTCCGGATTGGGCCAGCGAGGGTGAGGTTCGTACCACGGGGGTTCCGTTCAGGACCACGGACGGCGAGGCGCAGATCGTTGCAGTACGGCAAGGGCTCGGGATGACGACACTGCCGTGCTTCGTCGGAGATGCCGACCCCCTACTGGTGAGGGTGCCGGGCACCGACCTGCACATGTACGGAACGCTCTGGCTTCTCACACAGGGGGAGACACGCAAGACGAAGCGCGTGCGGCTCTTCACGGAGTTCGTATCCCGCAGGCTCGCCGCGTACGCTCCGCTTCTCGCGGGGCTGTCCATATCGCGCGACTGACGCCCGGCAGGTCGCCGGCGGCGCTTGCCGTAATCCGGTCGGAAGCCGAGCTGCGATCGCTTGAAGCGGCGTCGTTCAATCCGCGAATGTTGCGCCGTATCGCAACCGGCGCGAGGGCCACACTACTGACGGCGACGGACTTCACCATCGCTGACGGTCTTTTTGGCAGGCTGGAGACGCCGCCTTTGCGGAGAACTCCGAGGAAAATAGACCAACCGATATCGATAGTCTTTGAAACCGAGCAAATCGCGGATCGCCGAAATTCTCCTTTGAATTCAAGAGCGAGAATTTCTGACGGATCCGGGATACGGTTCTTCGTCATCAGCGGAAAGATTTTTGTCGATGGATCAATGTGTTATGATGCTTCAGAACAATCGAGTGGGAATGATTCAGGCCCGTCTGAACGTATCCGAAAATGCGTTATGGTACGCCACAATATTTTTTTCGTCTTAACGGTCGAAGATAGAAGAGTATCCCTGCCACGGGCGATGCGCGGAAAGCCGAGTTGGTGTCGCAGCTTTCCTACTCCGGTGTGCTAGCTTTTTTTCTGCGCCGAATAGTGTGCGACTGCGCGACGGCCATTTTCAACTCGGGTGTGATCTCCAACGGCGCATTCTCTGCCCCATGTGGGTTCTGTAGCCCCTGGACCTGGACCGTTGGAAATGGAAGTTCGATGCCCTGCTCCTTGAAGACTTGGCGGAGGCGTACATAGAATTTGCGTTTCATACCGAAGGCGCCTCCCGGTCTGGTTGTGGCCTTGACCCTCAATACGATGCCGTACTCGCCGAACTCCTGTACGCCCTGCATCTTGATCGGGTCGAGCACCCAGTGTTTGAACTCGGGATCTTCCGCCAGTTCTAGCCCGATCCGCTTGATCAGCTTGCGAGCGAAGTCGATATCGGTGTCATAGCCAACGGTGATGTTGAATTTGTCGATAACCCAGTCACGGCTCTGGTTCTGGACTGCCCCGAGTTCACCGAAAGGTACCGTGAACAGCGGACCACGATGGTGGCGCAGCTTCACCGAGCGCAGCGAAAAGCTTTCCACAGTACCCTTGTAATTGCCCGATGAAATGTATTCGCCAACACGAAACGCATCATCGAGCAGAAAAAACACGCCTGAAATGACGTCCTTGACGATGGTTTGTGCCCCAAAGCCCACGGCGACGCCGACGACGCCGGCGCCGGCGATCAATGGGCCGATCTGGATACCCAGCGAGGCGAGCATCATAAGCACCGCCATCACGATGATCGATGCGAGCAGAATATTCTGGAGGATCGGCAAGAGCGTGTGCAGCCGCGCCTGCTGCGGATCGAGGATCGGGACGTCCTCGTCGCTGATCACAGGGTGCGGTGTTTCGATGCCCAGCTTTCGTTCGATCAAAGCTTTGATGATCGACCAGCCGAAATCGGCTGCGAGGGCAATGACCACGACATTGATCAAGCCGCGCAATATGAACGTCGTCGTCGTATCGCTGTCCCGCATGGATTGCATGTCCAGACCCCAGACACGTGCGAGAAAGTAAGCCGCCACCAGGATGTAAATCATTCGGATTCCGCGATCGATGACAGCGATCGTCACCGCCGGGATCGTAGGCCGGCCCACATCTTCCGAACCTGGCCGCAGAACGAAATTAACCCCGCGCTGCGTCATCACGATCGCCAAAGGCAGGAAGAATGCGGCGAAGGTAAACCAGAAGTATGTATAAAGGCCGGCGATGCGCTGCAGGAACAGGACGACGAAATAAGCAGTCAATAGCCATGTCGCTTCCGTGTGACCGATGTGGCGTGCACCGTCTCGCTGCGTTCTTGGCCGAAGCCAAATGGCGAGCAGCAGGAGCAACAGCAGCACGAAATCGGCGCCCAGTGACAGGACCATCATTCCGTCCTGATCGATGCCGAGACCTGGCAAGAGGATAAACGCGGCGCCGAAGAAGGCGAAGACGCCGACGATCCGAGGTAGCCAATAGGACCAATGGTCAGCCGCTTCGTTGGTGATCGGCAAAGCACGAACCTCGACGGCGTTCTCGACGTTCATGAAGGAAGGGACGAGCATGGCCATGACGTACATGCGCACACCCCATGTAACGACCGCCGCCATCAGAAATGTCAGTACAATCTCGCGGATAAGCATTGGCCAATCGAACAACATGAACGCGCCGGCGCTGCCCAGTGCGAAAGAGACGATCAGCATGCTGGAATAAAGCGCGCGCCCCCCAATCTTCTTGGCTCGCCCAACGGGCGTATCCTTCGGTTGCGCGATAATCCAAAGACGAAATGGACGGGTGAACTTGTACGTTGCCCAAGTGAGTGCCAGGCCGGCAGCGATGAACATCGCAATCAGCACAAATACGCCGGCAGACCCCTTGCTGGACATATCCTCCATCGTCTCTGCCCGAACGCGCGCGAACTGGCTTGGCAGCAAGGGCAAAGTTCGCACGATTCTTTCGATATGATGCCTGATCCGATCGAGCGTCGAGGATGCCATCGTATTCATCTGGCCGGGTGCGGCGACGGCGTCGGACGATGCGTCGGCCGGCGAAGCTCCTGCCTCGGCAGGCGCTCCCGTTGACCCGGCGTCCTGATTTCGCTGTTCGGCCACCCAGGCCTTCACTGACGGATCGTCGAGAAGCTCGAATAGCTGTTTGACCCTTTCAGGCGGGACCGTCGCCGGCGCCTGCGCCTGTGCCGGACCGGCCAACAAGAGGGCGATACCAAAGACGAGCGGCCTGGCAATCAGGACAAACATCGCAATCAGATGTCGGAGACGTCGTGCCGGGCGCGCCAGATTCCTGGCTTCCAATCGTCGAATCATAAGTGGCATCGTGCTGTAACCTTCAGGTCAAATCGGCAAGCAACGACATCTATGTCCGCCGTTGCTCCTACCTTGGAGAAACCGATGTGGTGGTGCAAGACGTCATCGTTCCGAGCTAGACCTTGCGCCGGGTACTTGGCGGTGTTTATTCAGCCGCCGGGGGCAGGGCATTCCGACCTCGGCCCAGGCCTCCGGCCGTTCTATGAACTGGGCATCGGTCGCTCGGTGGTCGATTGCTTCGCGCACCGCTGCGGACATTCGAAACCATGATGTTGCTTGAGATGCAACGCGCTCCAGGGTCGGCACTGCCATGCGGCAAATCAGGCCGGGAGCCGCCACATTCGCACACGACCTGTACCACGCAATTCCGTTTCCGCGAGTGGATCGCAAGCAAAATTTGGTCCAAGCAGTTGATGAGTTGCATCCGAAATACGGATTTCATCGGGCTCCGCGGACGTTTGGATACGTGCGGCGAGATTAACGGTGTCACCCCATAGGTCATAGGCAAACCGCCTTTTGCCTATAACGCCCGCCACAATTGGTCCTGAGTGAATTCCAATTCTGAGTCTTATCGGTTCTCCTGCGAAGCGTTCGAGCTTAACCGCCTTCCGCAGTTCAAGTGCATAGTGCGCAAGGGCTTCCGCATGATCGGATCGCGCGGCGGGCAGGCCAGCGACCACCATCACACAATCGCCGATTGTCTTGATCTTTTCGCAGCCGTATCGCTCCGAGAGCAGATCCGCCGCCTTGAAGAAGTAATTTAAAATAGCGAGCGTCGTCACGGCTCCGACGCTCCGCGCTCTTTCCGTAAAACCGACGATGTCGGCAAAAAGCACACTCACCTCTGCGTAGTTGTCTGCAATTTCTTCGTGCGCTTTTAGCCGCTCCGCGATAGACGCCGGAAGAATGTTGAGGAGCAGGGCTTCGGCGCGCTGGTATTCACGCGACAATCCCTCTTGGCTCGCCCTCAACGCCTCGTTCATCGATTGTAATTTCTCGTTGAGTTGACGCTCCCTCTCTTGCAGGAGCGTCATTTCATAAGCCTTCTGTTGAAGTCGCTGCCTATTGTCGCGTTCGGCAGTGGCGTCAAGAAAGAGCAGCCACACGCAGGCATTGTCAGCAAAAAGATGGAGGTCCGCGACACGCCCGCTGGGCAGTTCGACCATGGCCATATGATATGGAAGCTCCGGGCAGGGCAGCAAACCTTCCATGAATTCAAGCTGCTCGGCAACAGGCTTACCAATGCGAACTGATGAGAGTCCGTAATGTTTGACGCTGCCGCCCTTCGCAGCTATGCGAAGCTGGGCGTCGATTTTCAGATATGCGACGGAGCGCTCGTTGTAGAAGAAATCGTAAATCCAGCTTCTGACTTCTCTTGGCAATTCATGCATGGTCTATTTTGCGACCATCGAAGCAAGCTGACGAAACGCATCATCAACATGTTCACCCGAAAGCGCACTCGTTAGATAGATTTGCCATCCAAGTTGCCTCAGTTCGTTAATTTCACTATCCGATATTGCCCACCGATCGGCCAGATCGGATTTATTGAGCAGCAATACAAACGGCATAGCGCCGAATTCAGCCTCGGCCCGCTCGCGCAACGTGAGCGCCACGGCAAGAGTGGCGGCGCGCGTTCCATCGACGACAAGCACGAGCCCGCTGGCACCTCGCACATAGCTGACGCGGAATGAGCCGATATCGTCTTCGCCGGCCAAATCCCACAAAATCAGATCCACGGTCTTGTCCGGGAATGCGACACTCTTCTTGTCGATTTTCACTCCCACCGTGGTCAAGTAGGTTTCTGAAAAGATGCTTTGCACAAACCTGCGAACCAGACTCGTCTTTCCGACAGCGAACCCGCCCAACATGCAGATCTTCTTTTGCAATATCCTGGGCTCCGCCCTAGTGGAAGTTTACCGTAACCGAAACTCTGCGATTGGCCGAGCTCCCGGTTCGGCTATTTTCAGTCTCCGCTGGCTCAAAGGTGCCGGCGCCGCGAACCAAGAGCAATTCCGGATCGACGCCGCGCTTCTTGAGAAGCGCACGAACTGTTTCCGCGCGCGCGGCGCTGATCGACAATTTGGCCGTTTCACGGCCCGTCTCGTCCGAATGGCCGGTCAACATGAACTGTGCTGTTACGCCTGCCTTGCGGGCGTCCTTGGCCAATTGCTTCAACTGATTCGCCAATTTGTCGAGAACCGGCAGTTGCTCTGGTCCCGGTACAGCCTTGCCAGAATCGAAGAAAATGTCGACCGCTTGAATAGCCTCCCTCAAATGAGTGAGTTCCGGAGGGGTCAACTCACGCAGCTCGGAGATTTCTAGAGAGAGTCCGTCCGCGGACAGCTGTTGGGCGGCGAGCCGCGCCCGATCTATCCAGGCGGCAGGAGCCTCACCCTGGGCAACGATGCGATCCTTGATGATCATAAGCCGAACCGATTTCGGCGGAGCCAGCGACGCCACCAGCCGCTTCAGCACGAACTTCGGATCAAGGCTCTGATAGAATTGCCACTGCGAGTGAACGCGAGCAGGATCGACCCCTGTTCCGGACAGCAGAGCCTGCGGGTCGGCGGCCTGCGGGTCTCTCAGGCCGGAAATATAGAAATGTCCGCCCCTCGCCGTTTGTTGGGCGACGATGATTCCCGCTTGGGCCTCCAGTCGCGACACATAAGTCTGCCAGTGCTCCGCCGCGCGTGCTTCGGGGCTCACATCACGAACTCTGGAGATGTCGAATTCCGGTCCGCCTGCCGAAAGCTGTCGGGCCGCTGCGCGTGCGCGATCTATCCAGGTGTCGGGAGCCTCACCCTCGGCAACGATGCGATCCTCGACGATCGAAAGTCGTACTGAATCCGGGGGAACCAGCGACACCATCAGCCGCTTCAACACGAACTTCGGATCAAGGCTCTGATAGAATTGCCACTGCGAATGAACGCGGGCGGGATCGACCTGCGTTCCGGCCAACAGCGACTGCGGGTCGGCGGCAAGCGGGTCTCTCAGGCCGGAAATATAGAAATGTCCGCTCCTCGCCGTTTGTTGGGCGACGATGATTCCCGGTTGGGCCTCCAGTCGCGACACATAAGCCTGCCAGTGCTCCGCCGCGCGTGCTTCGGGGCTCACATCACGAACCCTGGAGATATCGAATTCCGGTCCGCCTGCCGAAAGCTGTCGGGCCGCTGCGCGTGCGCGATCTATCCAGGTGTCGGGAGCCTCACCCTCGGCAACGATGCGATGATTGACGATCGAAAGTCGTACTGAATCCGGCGGAACCAGCGACGCCGTTAGCCGTTTCAACACGAACTCCGGATCAAGACTCTGATAGAATTGCCACTGCGAATGAACGCGGGCGGGATCGACCTGCATTCCGGCCAACAGCGACTGCGGGTCGGCGGCAAGCGGGTCTCTCAGGCCGGCAATATAGAATTGGCCATCGCGCACGTTTTGTTCGGCAACGATGATGCCCTGCTGGCTCCCCAGTCGCGACACATAGGCCTGCCAGCGCTCCGCCGCGCGTGCTTCGGGACTCACATCACGAACCCTGGAGATATCGAATTCCGGTCCGCCTGCCGAAAGTTGTTGGGCCGCTGCGCGCGCCCGATCTATCCAGGTGTCGGGAGCCTCCCCCTCGGCAACGATGCGATCATCGACGATCGAAAGTCGTACTGAATCCGGCGGAGCCAGCGACGCCGTTAGCCGCTTCAACACGAACTCCGGCTCAAGACTCTGATAGAATTGCCAGCGTGAATGAACGCGGGCGGGATCGACCTGCGTTCCGGCCAACAGCGACTGCGGGTCGGCGGCAAGCGGGTCTCTCAGGCCGGCAATATAGAATTGGCCATCACGCAACTTTTGTTCGGCAACGATGATGCCCGGCTGGGTCCCCAGTCGCGACACATACGCCTGCCAGCGCTGCCCGGATTGCCAGGAAAGAAAGAACCAACCGCCTGCGGGAATCAAAACCAGCAGGACTGCAGCCAAGACCAGCCAGGGAAATCCTTGGTTTGATTCCTCCTGCTTCAGTTCAACGCAGGTCTGCAACTGCGACTCTACGCCGGCCAACTGCGAACTGTCGCCGTCAAACTGCTCTAGAGCCTGTGAGTATTCATCATGGATGCGAAGCAATACATCGCGAATTATTTCATGTAATTCCTCGGGCGGATTTCCCCGGATCACCGCAACCAAGGTCGCAAACGGTCCAACTTCCGACCAGAGACGAAGCTCCCCGAAACGGATCGTGTCCAGGCCGCTCTGTTCTTTCTCGTTAAATGAGTCTTTTACAAAATCTTGAATTGCACTAAGCATAGAAGAAATGAGTTGAGGATCTTCGCTAGTTGCATTATCAGCGGTTACATGCGCTATCAAAAGCCCGGAATTGCGATTGATGAGAAAAACATGTTCTACACGATAGACAAGAGAATGCTTAAGAACAACTTCTGAGAAGCTTGCACCAGTTCTCCAAGCTTCAAGCCTCCACTTGAGCCCATGCCAGGTAAATATATGTCTTAAAGTTTCATTCAGCGATTGAAAGGTTTGGTCGATCTTTTCGCCGATCGACTTGCGAATAGCCGGCAGAAACACCGGGTACAATATATCCGTAAGCGTACGCGGGCTCTTCTGGATGGACCGTTGCACGGCCCTCTCGACAGCTGGCGCAAGGGCCTCTCCGAGTTGCGCATGAGGCGCACGTGCGGCTGCACTGGGGAGAACACCCCCAACTGCAGCCGCAAGCTGCTCGGGTTCGTCGAGCAGATGCGTAACTCGTGAAAGCTCCGAAATTTCGCGGCCGACCAGCAACTGGCGAAGCTTTTCCATGCGAGGATCGGCGGTTGGGATTCCGTCGAGACGCGCACGATAGTCCGGATCAACGTTCCGGGCAATTTCGATCAAAAGGCGAGCCAGAGCCTCGCGATCAATCTCTGTATCGTTCGAAGCTGCTCGTTGAGGAAGGCTGATTGGGTCGACAGTCGACGTCAAGTTCCGATCAACTCACTTTCCACGTACGCTCCGAGTTGTTCTTGCTGCCTGCGGGATCCTGATTTAGACATTTTGCAACCTCGACAAACAGGCCAGCCAAAAGATTTCGGTCGGTCTTGACATTGCCAAGATCGGAAAACATTTTCTCCATCAGCATCTGAATGCTTTCATTCTTTTGCTTGATTTCCTCACGCAGCAAATGATCGTTTCGATTTATCCGGTCCGCAACTTCCCGCTCAAGCTCGCTCAACTGATCCGACAACGCGCGCACCTGCTTTTCGAGCGCCTGATTTTGCTCCCGAAGATTCCGATCAATCTCCTTGTCGGCGTCGGCTCGCGCGTCTTTTTCGTTCCGCAATTGCGCCGCAAGCGAGTCGACCTGCTTCTTTGCATTTGACTCGTACATTTCAAGATTGCGCTTGGCCTCGGATTCGACATCCTTGAAGCGCTGCAAGACCCGTTCTTCAAGCTTGGAAAAGCGGCGGTCATAGTCCTGCATCTGGTTGCCGAACAGCAGATCACGTATCTTGTCGACACCTACAGCGTCGCCGGAGGCCCCGCTCTCGCGAGCCTGGCCCGCCATGAAGGTCAGCCCGCTTCCGTCTGCATTACTTATCAGATTTGCGTCCGCTTTATTTGCCGAAGAAGCGGTACTCGAAGATTCCTTGGCCATCCCATGCCCCTTCTTTTGAACATTGTCACAGCGCTAATTTAGCAACTGATAAACATGTCAGCAAAATAGCCGACCCGCAAGCCGGAATCTTCTCGGCTTAAGTCGGTTCGTGCGTCCCCATTCGGGTAGATTTCGACATGCGGCTCGATCCTGATCAGCTTGCGCTCCCGTCTTCGCCCGCGATCATCTTTTTGCAGATGAAATGCGCGAAAGGAAATGTCCCGGCGTATCGACCTCAGCTCTAAGCTGTCGGGCATGCGCGCTTGCCATTCGGCCTGTCTTCAAGTCTTTTTTGCCTGCCTCTAATTCGCCCCGATCTTGACAGGGCAGTGCTGCCAGCCGATGCCGTCATCCGGTTTTGACATTTCGCCGACTCTTGCCGAAGAAAACGAAAGCTCGATGATCCAGGATGCTACCGCAAGGCGGTGTGGTACCGATGTTCAATGCCGAGCAAACCGTCGGCGCAACGCTTGCCGGCATCCACCGGCAGACCTACCAGATACTAGATATAGTCTTGATGGACGATGGGTCGACGGGCTGATCGGCGTCGATTGTGACGGCCTATGCCGAGAAAGATCAACGCATCTTGTTCTACCTTCGAACCGGGCGCGGGTGAGACGGCGTGGCGCATGATCCCTTGGTTTCAATCGTGGTTCCTGCGCACAACGCGGAGGTAACGCTGGCGCGCGCACTTGATTGCCTTCTCGATCAGGAAATAGTGGATTGGGAGGCGATCATCGTCGACGACGCCTCCACGGACCGCACCCCCGCGATCATCGCCGGTTATGTAGAGCACGATGCCCGATTTCGGACGTTGGGGTCTTGCGCGCATAGCCCCGCCGGCGCGCGCAATCGCGGGATTTCGACAGCGCGCGGCCGCTGGCTAATGTTTCTGGATGCGGACGATTGGGTGGACGCCAGCTTTCTTGCGAAAATGCTGGCCGCATTGAAAACCGCTCCCGATGCAGTGGCCGCCTATTGCGGTTCCCGGCGCGTGATGCCCGATGGCGAACTCACCCCGTCGAGCATCGCAACGGAGGTCGCGATCCAGCCCTTCGAAACATTCGCCCGCCGGTGTGCCATTCGCACTCACGCGATGCTGGTCGACCGGGAGACAATTGTCGAGTTGGGCGGTTTCGATGTGTCGCTGCGCACCTGCGAGGACTGGGATCTGTGGCAGCGCCTCGCACGTCTGGGCAAAAATTGGGTGATGGTCGACGAGCCGCTCGCCTTCTATCGGACCAGCCCCAACGCGCTCTCCCGCAATTCGATGCAGATGCTGGTAGATGCGGAAATCGTGATCGCCCGCGGCTTTTCTCCTGATCCCAGGGTCAAACACCCGGCATCGGCTCACGCCAATGGAGCGATCGAGGCGAACGGCGGCACCGCTTCCGAAGCACTCGCGTGGTTCGCGTTGTGGAACGCCGCATCGGATTGCGGCTGCGGCTCGCGCTCGATCAACCCGCAGTCCCTGCGCGCGCTCCCGCCAGGACGGAAGTGGGCGCGTGAGATCGCCAAGGTGGCCATCGATGGCCTTATGGCAGGAAGCCTGTCGGTGCCAGCGCAATTGGCTGCCAGGTGGGACAGGTTCGGCGGCTCCCTCACCGAGTTGATCATCGAACTCGGCAAGGTCTGGGACAATCCCGTCGCGGCTCGCCGCGTCCAGTATCACCTTGAGCAAATGCTTCTCGACGTCGACGATCTTGCCGCGCCGCGCAGGCTCGCGCGGACACTTGGAATTCGTGTCGACGCGCGAAATCCGACCTCGATCGAAGTGCCGGAAGGAATCGATCAAATCTATGCCTATCTGATGATGGATGGCCAGATCGAGGCTCTCGTGCAGTTCGGCGTACTCGGGAAAGTGACAAGGCGTCATTGGATTGAATTGATCCTGAATTTCGTGCCCCCTGAGCGGCTTATGCACAGTGCCGCGCGGCTTGCGAGGCGATCGCCTGTACATGCACCGCAAAAGGGCGCCGGTGCCGACAAGTCAAACATGTTTGCAGCCGAGGCATTGTTGTCCATAGCGGGACGCCGGTCCGATCGGGACAGCCACTTCGGCAAACTCGCGGGATTGGCCGCGGAAGCGGAGGCGCTGGTTCGGTCGAGCGCCGAAACTAAAGAGCCTTTTGCAGCGCCGCGCCGTGCACGGGCCGCGGATGGGCACGACAATGATCGCACGTCTTTCTGGAATCGCCATTTCGCGACCGAGGATCCCTGGAACTACGGTTCGCCCTATGAGCAGGAAAAATATGAGCGGCAGCTCGAAATTCTGCCTGCCGGTCCCATCGGACGGGCGCTTGAGCTGGCCTGCGCGGAGGGCCACTTCACGCGGCAGCTGGCGCCGCGCGTGGGCCATTTGACCGCAACTGACATCTCCGCCGTAGCCGTCGGGCGGGCGCGCGCGCGATGCAGCGATCAGCCGAATGTTGAGTTCGGCGTACTGGATTTTTCTGCGGACACTCTGCCGGGCGAGATGGATCTGATCGTCTGTTCGGAAGTGCTCTACTACCTGGATGATCTCGCCGAGTTGCGGCGCATCGCCAAAAAACTCGTTGAGGCGTTGGCGCCTGGCGGCAGTTTCATCAGCGCACACGCATTCGTGCTACGTGACAATGTTGAAAGGACGGGCTTCGACTGGAACACATTCGGTGCACGAGCGATCTCAGAGACGCTGGCAGCGACCGACGGCCTCGTCCTCGAGCAATCGATCCAGACCGAGCTCTACCGCATTGACCGCTTCCGCCGCCTGTCACCAGGCGACGTGGCGACGGAACCGATGATAGATCATGTGCCAATCCGCGCACCCGTCGAAATCGGGGTCGCGCGAAATATCGTCTGGGGCGGGGCGCGGGCCTTGCGCCGCGACGTCGCACGTAGCGAGCGGCGACAGCGTATCCCTGTCCTCATGTATCACAGCGTCTCCGATGAAGGTCCGGCCGCGCTCGCCCGTTTTCGGCTCACGCCCGCCGCATTCGCCAGCCAAATGGCATGGCTGCGCGCCAATGGCTTTCACGCGATTAGGTCTGAGCAGCTGGAATGGTTCATCGCCAACCGTCAGCCTTTCGTTGGCCGCCCAGTGCTCATCACGTTCGATGACGGCTTCCAGAACTTTGCCGACCATGCCTGGCCGACCTTGCGCGCGAACGACCTGACCGCGGAAGTGTTCCTGGTGACGGACTTGGTGGGTGAAAGTGCACAGTGGGACGCCTACAGCGGCCCGCCGACGCAGCTTATGGACGCCGGGACGGTGCGACGCCTCGCGGGCGAAGGTGCGTTCTTCGGAAGCCATCTGGCGACGCATCGCGCGATCGATGGTCTGTCGAGCTCTGACTTGGCCGCCGAGCTCCTGCGCTCTCGTATGTTCATCGAACGGTGGACCGGTCGGCCAACCACGGCGTTCGCGGCACCCTTCTCTGTCACCGACCGACGGCTTGGCAGGCTGGCCAAGGAGTGCGGCTATCGAATCGGCTTCGGCGGCAGACACGGGCCGGCGGACCTCGATTGCGATCCCATCGACCTTCCGCGCATCGAGATTCGCGGAGATCGCTCGCTCGATGACTTTGTTGCCATTGTCGAGGCAGTGCTCGCATGAACGGTGAACTTGTCAGTGTCTAGATTTGTAACAAATTGGTTCCGCTTTTTATTCGGTGTCCCGCCCGTTTATCTCGTTTCGCAAGTCTATTGGGCGACTTGAGATATGGCTGACATCAGCTCCTGTGGGCTTGGCGCCCCAAACATGTATCGCCCGCCCTCTGGAACCTCCGTGAAGCTCCAGCGGACGATCCCCTGCCGGTCCAGTAGGAACTGACCGACCAGTTGTCCGTGTCCCGTTGCCATCATCTGCTCGTCGGCTTCGGTCAGTTCGTAATGGTCCCTCTTGTTGAGGATTTCGCTGGCCGCAATAGGATCCATAGGACCGGGCAACTCGCCTGGTATGTCGACCCGCATATCCATTGCCGCTGCCATCGAGACCTTGTACGGCCAATTCGTCTCGTTTTGGGTGAATTCGAGATTGGGCAGTCCAAAAGCACGATGTGAAGCGCGTTCAGGGTCGGAGGCCGCAAGCAGATTCGGCATCGGATGGTAGCGGAAATAGAGACGCGCCCGCTCGATCGGCGTGTTGACCACCGTCAGGCTCCCCACGCCCTTTTCGCGCAGCTCCGGATCAAGCCGCGCCTGGGCGGCGATATGGCGCCGGCAAAACGCACAATGCAGACCTCGAAACAGGCCGACCAGCACCGGTTTTTGGCCGCGAAAGTCGTCAAGCGCGATCTTGCCTTCCTGGGTAATGGCGTCGAGTACGATGTTTGGCGCACGGTCGCCCGGTTGAAGCGGCACCAAGTCACTACGCGCGGACATTTCCAACCTCCAACCCCGGCTAGTCGAGAAAAGGCAGCACCACAAGCGCTTCCGGGTCGAGCCCGTGCTGGGCGCATATACCCTGCGCCAGGGAAAAGTAGCGTTCGGCTTCGGCCAGATTGTCGAGGTCGAGATTAAGCGTTGCAAGACCATCATAGCACGGAAACAGCAGTTGGGGTTCGCCCGTTTCGCGGGCTACGTCCAGTGCTTCGTGGAACAACCCAACCGCCAGGTCCGGACGGCCGTTGCACTGGTGGATCTGCCCAAGCACGATCAACGGCACCGGCAGGTGCTCGCGCTGGTCGAGCGCCCGGTCGATCTCGATGGCCTTCTCGGCAGCAGGCACGCCCTCCGTTGGACAGCGATCCGTGAAAGTACAACAAGCGACCGCCAGATTGGCGAGGAGGCGCGCCTGGAAACCCAAATCACCAATACGGCGCGCCACTTCAAGACCGCGCCGACAGACCTCCATCGCCTGTGCCGGATCGATGGTCGTGTAAAGCACGCCGAGATTGGTGTAGCCGCGGCAGGCCGCGCCCAGTAGACCAGCGGCTTCGGCCAATTCAATGCTACGCTCAACCTGACGCACGGCCTCACGGTTTCGCCCAAGGCGAGCCAGCGCGACAGCCTTGGTATTGAGTGCCTCGGCGGTCACAAGAGTGGCATCACGCCCTACCTCGGAGACATGCTCCGTTGTCAGAGTGCGTACGCAATCCAGCGCCGCGTCTGCCCATTTTGCCGCGAGAGCGTGATCTCCGCTACGGAACGCCTGTCGGCCACGCTCTTGCCACAGATGCGCCTGCTCGATCGGGGCATCCGCTCCATCGAGGAGCGCTGCCGCCTCAGCATAGCGGGGTTCTGCCTTGTCCCGCTTGCCGACGTCCCAGAGCAGCCGACCGATCTTACGCAAAACTCGCGCCGACGCGACGCGATTGGCTGACTCGCGGTATGCCTGCAACACCGTCTCGTAGTGGTGGTGCGCGATCTCGCGGCGGCCCGCCGGGCCGCTCAAATCGGCAATGCGCTCTGCAATTGCCAGTTTGAGCGGTGTTTGCCCGATCGCGTCCAATGCAGTCAGTGCTCGCTCGTAGAAACGAAGGGCGTCGTCGTTGGCGTATATCATGCGAGCGCGATCGCCTGCCGCCTGCAGGTAGTGCGCGCCCTTCTCCCGCTCGGCGCTCAGTGCGAAATGATGACCGAGTACGGTCAAATCCTCGAGCCGTTCCGGCTTGTCGCCGTACAGTTGCTCCAAGGCAGCACCGACCCGCCCGTGGATGTCGGTCCGGCGTTGCAGGAGCAGATTCTGGTAGATCACGTCCTGCAGCAATGTTTGCGTAAAGCGGTAGCTTTGCGACGAGACCGAGCCTGATCCGGCAACTTCCTCGATGATTTCCGCATCGCAAAGCAGTTCGCAGCCGGCTTCAAGCCGGGCGGGGTCGGCTGTCACGGTTTTCAGAAATGTGGCGTCGAAGCGCGGGCCGATTACCGCAGCTTCCTGTGCCAACCGGCGCACCTCTTGGGGCAGCCGGTCGACGCGAGCAAGCAACATTGCCTGGATAGTGGCGGGAATGCCGGTTGCGACTTCGCCTGCCACAGTCCGCCATCGCTGGCCCTCTCGCATCAATACACCGCGATCGATAAGGCCGCGAACGATCTCCTCTACAAAAAGGGGGTTGCCGCCCGCGCGCTCGAGGATCTGGTCGAGAAGCCCTCCTGCGGAGTTTACCCAGCTCTCGCCGAAAAGCGCCGCCAGCAGGCTGCGTCCGTCATCACTGTTGAGCGGCGGAAGCCTGAGCGCTGTGTGACTGACCCGACTTGAGTCGAGCTGGTCGTTGGCCGGCGCCGGACGATGCGTGACCAGCAACATCAACCGCGTGCGTTCCAACCGGTCCATCACGAAACGTAGTGCCTCAAGCGAGACGGCGTCGGCCCAGTGCAGGTCTTCGACGACAATCAACAGCGGCGACAACGCAAGCCGTCGTTCGATGATTGTGCGGACTGCGTAGAGAATTTGCCGCCGCAGCTGCTCGGGTTCGACATGCTGCAAGGTGGCATCGGGGTCGCCAAGGCCAAGCACATGGTAGAGCAAAGGCATCAGCCGCTTCGCCTCCTCGCCCTGCAGGCCGAGATCGGTAAGCAAGCCTGCGAGCTTCCCCCGCATTTCGTCCCCATTGTCGTTTTGCATCATCCCGGCAGCGCTGCGCACCACTGCGCCCAAGGCGCCAAAAGATTGTTCGCCCAGCGGTGAGCACGTGGCCTGCCGCACGGCGACGTTGCGAAAACGATCCTCGTCGCCGACGCGGGCGACGAACTCCTTCACCAGCCGCGATTTCCCGATGCCGGCTTCTCCGACGAGGCGGACAAGTTGGGCCGAGCCGCCGCACGCCTGGTCAAGGCTCGCCAGCATTCTATTGAGCTCCGCACCACGACCTATTAGCGGCGCACTGAGGCCGAGCGCCTCGAGCCCACGCGCTGCACGCGGCACCGCTAGCGGTGCGTCCAGTCGATGGACGAGCACACTGCCAGCCTTGCCGCGAAGCACGACATCACCCATCGACTCGTAAGAGAAGGCATGCCGGGTCAGCCTGTGAGTGAGCTCGCCTACCAGCACCTCACCCGGTGCGGCCAGCGATTGCAGGCGTTGCGCCGTATTCACTGTGTCGCCGGTCACCGAATAGGATTTGGCGGTGCCGATGCCCAATCCGCCAGTAACGACCGGACCAGTGTTTATGCCGATGTGGAGTAACAGAGGCGAGCCGGAGTGGGAGGTGCTTTCGCCGAGCCGCGCCGTCCGGGCGATCATGTCGAGAGCGGCGTGAAGCGCACGTTCCGGATCGTCCTCATGCGCGACCGGCGCACCGAACAAAGCCAGCAGCGCATCGCCGATGAATTTGTCGACGAAACCACCAAAGTTTCGCACGGCCGACGTCAATTCCTTGAACAGTTTGTTCTGCAGCGCTTGCATGACCTCGGGGTCGAGCTGCTCGCTGAGTGTCGTGAAGCCGCAAAGGTCGGCGAACAGCACCGTTACCGTCCGGCGATCGGCGTCAGAGACGGGATGCAGCCCTTCTTCGCTTTCGATGTTCGGAAGCAGCGACGGAGTTCGAGAAGGCGGCACAATGGTCCGGCTTGGTGTCGGAGCAGGCCGTTCGACGGCTTTTGCGGACGCACCGACGCTTGCCCCACATTTCGGACAGAACTCGAAATCAGGTGCGCAGGGATAGCCGCAACTGGCGCATGGCACGGGCTGGCGCCTGCCACACCTCGGACAGAAGGCGTAACCACCCTCAATCTCGAAACCGCAGCCCGAGCAGTCCATCGAACAAGACCTCACTAGTGGCCGTGACGGCGTGATCTCGCCCGCACTTCACGGCCAGGCTATTCACAAGGATGCACCGATAGCCGTCGACGGGCAAGCGGCAGCGCAAACGGGCATCGAGCGATTCGTGCGGGTCCTGCGGCAGAGCGCTGCGGGCAGGCATTGTTGAAGGCGCAATAGTTGTCGGATCCGCGAACGCCGCCGAGACAGCCGCGCTTGCCGATGGGGCTGTCGGCTCTGACGGGATTGGCGTAAGCTACAGTTAAGGGGGTGCACACATGCACCGCATCATTGCCATGGCGATCTTAGTTCTCGCGGCCGCGTTCAGCTCCGCGCGGGCGGAGGTGCTGATTGGGGTTTCATCTGCGATGACGGGACGGCTCGCCTGGTTCGGCGAGCAGGCGCAGCGTGGCGCCGAGATGGCCGTGGCCGACATCAATGCGACGGGTGGCGTACTCGGCCAGCAGATGAGGCTCATCACGGCCGACGACTTCTGTGATCCCGAGCAAGCGGTCGCCGCAGCCCAGAAACTGGTGGGTGATGGTGTGGTGCTCGTCGTCGGGCACTACTGCTCTGGAGCCTCGATCCCAGCATCGAAGGTGTACGAGGCGGCGGGCGTTTTGCAGATTTCACCAGGATCAACCAATCCGCTGTTGACTGAACAAGGCCGCGCCAACGTTTTTCGAGTCATTGGTCGCGACGACACGCAGGGGATCGTGGCCGGCAACTACCTGGCCGAGCATTGGAGCAACAGCAAGATTGCGATCCTTCATGACGGCACCACTTATGGAAAGGGTCTTGCTGACGAGACTCGAAAACAGCTGAACAAGCGCGGCGTAGTCGAAGCGATCTACGAGGAATACACACCCGCGAAGAACGACTATTCGGCCGAGATCGCTGCGCTAGAGGCTGCGAACATCGCCGTGGCATATGTCGGCGGATATCATGCCGAGGTCGCACTCATGGTTCGCGCTGCGCGCGACCGCGGCTACACGGTTCAGCTAGTCTCAGGCGATGGCATGGCGACCGAGGAATTTGCTTTGATCGCCGGCCCCGCGGCTGAGGGTACCCTCTTCACGTTCCCCGCGGACGCTCGCCGGAATCCCGAAGCCGCCTCGGTCGTCGAGCGGTTCCGGGCTGAAAACTTCGAGCCCGCAGGCTACACGCTGCTCAGTTACGCCGCCGTCCAGGCCTGGTCGCAGGCAGTGGACAAGGCCGGCTCACTAGAGCTCCAAGCCGTGATAGCGGCGCTGCGCGGCAATCAATTTGATACTGTGTTGGGCCGTATCGACTTTGACAACAAGGGCGATCTCACGAGCCAAAACTGGGTATGGTACGTCTGGCGAGGTGGAGAGTACGTGCCGGTCGAATAAGGACCGCCGATGCCGTCGCCGCTTGAGACAGCTGATGGAGATCGAGTTAGCTGGACCGTTCAGAGCTATGTGTCGCCGTTATGCTTGAACGCTTCGGCATACGTGGCCGTCTGTTGCTCGCTTTTTTCGGCATCAGCACCTTCGCCGTACTCGCGACAGCGGCCGCTCTCTATGCCTTCCTCCAGGTAGGAGAGGTCGTCGACCGCATCACCAAGGATCGGGTACCGTTGGCGCTCGCGTCCCTCCAGCTGTCGCGCCAGGCAGAGCGGGTAGCCGCCTCTGCGCCCGCCGTACTTACTTCGACCAGCAAAGCTCAGCACGGCGAGGTTTCCGCTGCGGTCGGGGTCGAGATGACGCGCCTCGAGGAACTGCTTGCCGCACTCAAAGGTGCCACGCTTAGCACGGCGGTGGTGGCTGAGATCGAGGCTGCAGTTCTTGGTCTGCGGCGCAACCTCAACGCCCTCGACGACCTTGTTGTCGCCCGCCTCACAGTGGTGGCGCGCAAAGAAGAACTGTTACGCCGCTTGTCGGCTACGACAAATGCAAGCCAGCGTCTTGTGGCGCCCGGTATCCTCGTGATGAATTCCAAGCTCCAGCAATGGCAGGCGGTTACAGCCGACACGTCGCTCGCGCCGGATCGCGGTGCGGCGGCGGCGGCCGACCTGGTCCAGGCAATTGCGGCCTACATTCCGCAGCAGAAAGCGCAGCAGGAGATATCGGCGGTCAATGACGTGCTGGTCAAGACGACGGACGCGCCAACGCCAGACGATCTGACGTTGATCCTGTTTCCGCTGCGCCGGTCGCTCGCCGTTCTCGACACGGTTTCCACCGAGATCGACGAGAGGCTGCGAACCCGTTTCCAACAGCGGGTCGGCGAGTTCAAGGCATTGATCGACGGCGGGAACAGCATCCCGAAGGCGCGCAAGGACGAGCTAGCAGTGCTCGCAGAGGGCGAAAAGCTTCTGGCCGAAAACAATCGGCTGTCGCGCAGTCTCACCGCTGCCGTCGATCGCCTGGTCGCCGCGGCAGACCGCGAGATCACCGCGTCCGGTCTCGAAGCCGCGACGGTCCAGCGCTACGGTACCGGAGTTGTCCTTGGCTCCGCCTTTCTCACCCTCTTGAGTTCCGTTCTGGTTGTCTGGCTCTATGTCGACCGTAGCCTTCTCGCCCGTCTGGGAGAGGTGAGCCAAAGCATGTTCGCAATCGCCGGCGGCGATCTTCGTGCGCCGCTGCCTGCCGCGGGCCGCGACGAGATCGGCCGGATGGCCGAAGCGCTTAGGCTCTTCCGGGACACCGCAGTCGAGGTCGAGGAAAAGAACCTGCGCGATGTCGCTGAGGCGCGCCAACGGCTCATCGATGCGATCGAGAGTATCTCCGAGGGATTCGCGCTGTACGACGGGGAGGACCGGCTTGTCCTCAGCAATAGCCGCTACCGCGAACTGCTCTACAGCGACCTTGCGATCGAACTGATGCCCGGCACGACATTCGAGCACATTATTCGCCGATCCGCTGAGCGCGGCTACATCAAGGATGCCGAGGGGCGGCTCGAGGAATGGGTCGCCGAGCGGCTCTCCCGGCACCGCAACCCAGGCGAACCGTGGGTGCAGCGGCGAGGCGACGGGCGATGGATCATGATAAGCGAGCGGCGGATCACCGCCGGCGGCACGGTCGCGGTCTATTCGGACATCACTGAGCTGAAGCAACGAGAGGAGAACCTCGCAGAGAAATCCACGGCTCTCGAGGCGCTTTCCAACAAGCTGGCCAAATACCTGGCGCCGCAAGTGTACAGCTCGATATTCGCCGGCCGCCAAGACGTTAGAATCGCCAGCCAGCGGAAGAAACTGACAATATGCTTCTCCGATATCGCCGGCTTTACCGAGACCACTGACAAAATGGAATCCGAGGATCTCACCCAGCTCCTCAATCACTATCTGACGGAAATGTCGAAAATTGCTTCGGATCACGGCGCGACGATCGACAAATATGTCGGCGACGCGATCCTGATGTTTTTCGGCGACCCTGAGACGCGCGGCGTCAAGGAGGACGCGCTGGCGTGTGTGCAGATGGCTCTCACCATGCAAAAGCGGATGAGCGAACTTGCCGAAATCTGGCGTGACATTGGAATTGAGACACCGCTGCGCTGCCGCATCGGCATCCATACCGACTACTGCACTGTCGGTAACTTCGGCAGCGAGGACCGGATGGATTACACGATAATCGGCGGCGCCGTGAATCTCGCCTCGCGCCTGGAACAGGAGGCGCCACCGGGGACCGTCCTCATTTCCTACGAGACGTTTGCGCAAGTGAAGAACACGATCGACTGTGAGGAGATGGGGCATGTCCAGGTCAAGGGGATCGCCTATCCCGTCGCCACCTACCGCGTCATCGATCTGAAGGCCAATCTAGCCGGCGCTTGTCGCGCCGTTCGAACCGAGCTGCCGCACTTCAGGCTGGAACTTGAACCGGAGCTGATGTCCCCTGACGAGCGTGGCGATGCCGCCACTGCACTTCGAGACGCGCTGGATCGGCTTTGTCACAAGCCCGGGTAGTAGGGCTTGGTCCACAATGACCCTCCCAATGGACGCAAGAAGTGGGATGTGGGACGCCGCTCATTGGCGCTATCGATGCGAAGGCCGCAGAACGGTCGCGGTCAGTCTTCGAACTCAGGCGGAACGTCCGCATCGGAGCCGAGACTTAACATTCACGGCATCACTGGCAAGGTCCGGATATGGCGCAAGTTGCCCGTTCTGGGGCGCCGCCTTAAACGGCAAAGTTTGACCCAGAGCGGCCGCTCGGCGCGACAGTGTCGTACGTCCGAAAGCGTGATAGAGCTGTCGTTGCCGATTTCGAACTCGTGGTGGACGGGTTCCGCAAGGCCGGTGTCGTGCAATGACAGGTGAGGCTATGTCAGGTCAGGCCTTGAACTGCAGACAGCTCGCAGGCAGGCATCAGCGTCAAGGAAGCGGCCGGATCAGACGCCAGAGGCTCACCGATAAATCGCCGTCGCTTGCGGTTGCGCACCAGAAAATCAACCTGAAGTAAGGCTCAGGTCGCCTTGATCTCTGCCCGGCCGATCTTGCGCCATCGGGCGTTTTCGCAAAGCAGTTTCAGGTCGTCGGTCGTCTCGGCAAATGTCCGCAAACGGTATTGTCGGAGCAGGTCCGGGAAGAGCGCCCCTTCCGGCAGGCTGGCAAGCTGCTCGCGGACCGAGATCTTTTCATCGATGACCCGCATGCCCCAGGCATTTTCCCGAACCTGCAGCTCCGCGGCCAGATCGCGCTCTTCCGGCGCGTTTTCGTCTAGCACAGCCAGAAGGATCGAGTGGAAAAGTGCTACATAGCCAATCTGTCTCAGGCCGCCCACAACCCGCACGCGCGGCAATATGGCAAGGACGAGGAATGTCAGGAACAAGTTCGGCAGCAGCACGCCGTCCAGCAGCGCCTGCTTGAGATGCGGCCGCTCGAACGGGATGGAAAGACCTTGCGGCCTGTCGGGCTCGATCAGGTGCCCGTTCTCGAGAACGAGCTTGCGCACGCGCTCCTCGCGGATGCCCCAGAAATAGTCCGTAGCATTGGGCAGGAATCTGCCAAATGGGCTCGATGCGGCCTCTTGCAGGGCATGTTCGAGACGCTGGCGTCTTGCGGGTTCAAGGAGCAGCCTGGAAAGAAGGCCGCCGTCATATTCTAGATGCCGCGCCATGGCAGCCGCGGCGGCCCGATCATCGATGAAAACCGGCAGGGCCATGCCGGCACGATCCCAATTGGCGACCAGATCCTCGTTGAGGGCTGTCAGCGCATCGGCGGCGGTTTCAAACACCTTGTCCTGGCTGGCAAGCAGTGTGCCCAGCCAGCGGCTGGCATCCGTTTCATCGCCCACCGCTTCGAGCGCGCGCTTGTTGAGGGAGACGGGACCGGCCACGCAGGCGCTTTTACGGCACAGTTTGTGGCGCCCCATGCCAAACAGGTTGACCTTGTCGTCGCCGACATCGAGCCATCCCGGCCCCTCCCGGCCAACTGTCTCCATGGTCATCGTCGTTCCCATGAAGCCGACGAAGGCCGACAGCCCGTTTTCGACCGCGCCGAGCCAGGCAAGCAGGAGGGCATCGAAGGTGATCCGGTCCATCAGAAGCAGGCAGTGCAGGCCGGACTGAATCACCGGTCTGTGCTCGAACTCGTCGAGGGCTTTGCCGATCTCCTCAGGCTGCATGATCCTACCGAGGCGCTGATGCAGGACTTCGCGCAGGATCGAGCGGGCAGCGATCGCCGGGCCGGATGCAGGCCTTGCCACCGGCCGCCACAGATGGCGGGCGTAGTCGGAAATCGGTGCATTCCAGTTCTGCTCGATGTCGCGCACGACCTCCGGGCAGAGCAGCGACAGCACAGCCAGAATTTCCGCCGGAGGCGTAGGGCTTGGGTCAAAGACGGCGGTCATTGGTCCCGTCTAGCCGCTTGCGGTGCAAACGCCAAGCGAGACCAGACTTGCCCGATGCGGCCGGCCCACACATAGATCGTCAACTCGATTAAGATGGTGTGAGACGAAATGGCCGTATCCTACGCAGTTCTCCATGAGCAATCACCTGTTCGCTGACCAGGCACGAATTGTCAGATTGGCTAAACAGCTAAGGCAAACAGCTGATCTTAGAACCGCAGCCGGGCCATGCTCAGGAGGTCGTGGTACTGCCCGTCGGTAAAGCCGGCCTTCACATGCCGGCCTTCGATCTCAAAGCCGTGGCTTTTGTAGAGACGGAGGGCCGGTTCGTTGTCGGCATAGACGGTCAATTCGACCCGCTTCAGGGCGCGCCAGTTGTCGGCTACGTCAAGCAGCGCGCTAAGTATGGCAGACCCGATACCTTTGCCGACAAAGGCATCGTCAAGGCCGATATTGATCTCGCCGATGTGCGAACGGCGCGGCGAACCCTGCACGACCAGGCTGCCATGGCCGACGACCTTGCCGTCCAGCTCGGCAACGATCCAGGTGGTTTCCTGGCCGGACTTGGCGATGCGCCGCGCCACCTGCTCCACCATCTCGAAAGGCATCCTGAGAGTGCCCCAGCGGAAGCCCGGCATGTTGAAGATAGCGCAAAGCGCCTCCGCATCGCTTGGCCGGACGGACCGGAGCAGCGGCTGGATTTTCTCGGAGGGTGGCGAGGTCGTGCTGGTCATGGCGTTCCCGGCGAAGGCAATCGGCCCGGTACGATGCACCGGACGTCACCTGAAAATCCAGCCGTCTCTGCAACCTATGATGCCGATTGCGAGCTAAAATACCGGGAGGCGGTGTAGAGTTTGAAGACGCCGCTGATGCCGATCCAGCCGAAAAGGGCGAGCCAGCACAATGTCCCGGTCGCCGTCCAGTCGATGCGGTGCACCGCAGCGTCGGTGATGACCACGCCGAGGATGGCAAGCAGGCCAACCAGAAACTGCGCCAACCCGAGCACCAGCAGTTCCTCGCGCGGGGCGCTTCTCCAGACGAGATATGTACCGCCCGCACCGGTGAGGAAGATGGCGCTGTAGACCTGAGCGTGGAAGGCATCGATCGGCCATGGCCAGATGCCACTGAATGTCAGGGGAAACAGCAACAGGCCGACGCCATACAGCCCAAGGATCGCGGATTCCGCCGGCATGTAGCCGCGCCATGCGGGATTCAAGGTCACGCCTTTTGCAGAAGGACGGGCCCTGGCCCGCCACAGGAACAGCCCGGATACCGCGACGGAAGCAAGATAGACCAAAAACCACAGCCAGGGCGCTTTGCGTTCGAAGTTGAAATAGCCGAGATTGATGAACGAAGCCACCGACACGATGACGGTGAAGATGAAGGCCATGACGAGCACGAGCCTGCCGGGCGACCAGCGATTCCAGACCAGCAGTGCCGCCATCACGACCATTTCGGCGGTGTAGAAGCCGCCGAGGAAGCGCGCATTGAACGGCGTGACGGCCCAAGGCCAGCCCGGTTTGACCAGAACAGGCACGAAAAACAGGCCGGCGCCTACGATCAGGACGATGATGACCACCACAGAGAAAAGGCGCAGGGCCGCGGGAAATGGCGGGTTGTCGGATGTCGGCATGGGAGAAAATCCCAAAGATGAATGCTCCATGGAGCATCATAGTGCTGCTTGCGGCCGGTTAAAATCCGCCGAATGGAATTGAACGGTCACCAGGCTTAGCCATTCGAATGGCCGTACGGTCCGTTTCGAAGTAAGATGGAGCAGTCGGACCAAAGACCGGTCGGGTCAAAACGCCTCGGGGCGCATTTTCCGGAGCCTGCACGATGAACGAAGCTCAGGATCTGTTCTCGCTTCTGCGACAATCGGCCGATGTCGATCCACAGGCGATCGACGCGATCAAGCGAACCATCGCGGAGGGCGAGGACCGCGAACTTTGCCGCATCAATGCGCCAGCCTTCGCCAGCAAGCATGGCCTCGACGAGGAACGCGCCATAAGCGCCTTTCTCCATGCGGCACGGGTGGGCATCTTCGACATTTCCTGGAATGTTCTGTGCCCCGGCTGTGGCGGCGTGCTCGACACCAACGCCACGCTGAAAACCCTGCAGAAGGACGAATACACCTGCGCGCTGTGCTCCGAGGGCTATTCGCCGACCCTCGACGAGATGGTCGAGGTGACATTCACCGTCAGTCCCCGCGTGCGCAGGATTGCCGCCCACAATCCACACGAACTGCCGTTGGTGGAATATTTCCGCCAGATCTACTGGGCGTCCGGCGTCGATCTGCCGGAAGAGGATTTCGCGAAAAAGATAGAAGCGTTCTCGCTGGAGGATATCGAGCTTGCCCCCGGTGAAAAGGCGGTTCTGCCCATACAGCTTCCGTCTGAATTCATCATCGTCTTCGAGCCGGTCACCCATTCAGCGCAGTTCATCGACGGGAAGGGCGAACCAACAAAGGAGCGCCGGAGCCTCTCTTTGGTCTTCGATCGCGACCATGTCCAGAACCAGACGCTGGAGATGCAACCCGGCCCGTTGCGCATTTCGCTGGAGAACAGGACCGACACCCGCGTGCTGCCGACGGTCTTCATCGCCGGCCAGGTATTGCATGATTTCCTGGGTAAACGCCGGCCCTTCCTGACCGCCAAGCGCCTGCTCACCAACCAGACGTTCCGCGATCTCTATCGCACGGATACGCTCGACATCAATCAGCGCCTGAAAATCACCAGCCTGACCTTCCTGTTCACCGATCTGCGCGGATCGACCGAGCTTTACGAGCGGGTGGGCGACCTTTCAGCCTTCGATCTCGTGCGCGAGCATTTCCAGGTTCTGCACGAGATCGTCGCGGCGGAGGCAGGCGCCGTGGTGAAGACGATCGGTGATGCGGTGATGGCGACCTTCGCGACGCCTGATCGTGCGATTGCTGCGGCCCTCAGGATGCGCGATGCCATGCGTACGCTCAACGACAAGAGCGGGCGCGAGGATCTGCTGCTCAAGATCGGAGTCCATGCCGGCCCCTGCATCGCCGTATCTATGAACGAGCGACAGGACTATTTCGGCCAGACGGTCAACATTGCTTCGCGGGTCCAGAACCTTGCCAACGCACAGGCGATCTTCGCCACTCGGGCGGTGGTCGACGACAATCTCACCGCCGATCTGTTGCGCAGGAACGCGCTGACGCCCGTGCCCCACGATGTCTCGCTGCGCGGCATTGAGCGGGAGATAGCAGTCTATACGATCCCCTGAAGACTTGGCCCCTGAAGATTTGGGTCGTCTCGGCCCCTCACACGCGCCTACAGATAAAATAACGATCGGCGGGCACCGAAGGGGGCAGCGGGAGGCGTTGCAACTGCGGGTGATCGAGCGGCATGCCGCTGACCGCGATGCCGCCGACGCGAAGCAGGCGCGCGGTCAGATCGGGAAGCCAGGTAAGGGTCACTGCATCGCGATCTTCATAGCCAGTGCCGATGTCGGCATGAACAAGAGCGGCGTCGATGCCAATGAACCTGCTCGCGGTCTCGCGTATTTCGCCGAGCACGAGGTTTTCAGCTTCAGGAATTGAGCTGGCGTGTGCGGCAAGTGCGCGGTCGAACGCTACGATCCGGCGCCCGGGCAGGCGCTCCCGCAGATGGTGGAACGTCCGGCCATTGCCGAGGCCGAGCTCGAGCACGGGTCCCTCCATCTTCGCCACCTCGGCGCAGACATGATCGAGTATGTCGCGCTGTGCGGTCATCCTCCGGATGAAACTGTCGAGGCGACTCATGTGCGATTGTATGTCCTGAACCAGTCCACGAAATCAAATGCCCCCGACCAGAGCGTTTCGCGGCTGAAACCGGAGGCCGACGTGTTAAACCCCGATCGAGTCTTGCCGCGTGTAGAGGCGAACGATGAACACTGCAACAAGCGAACAGGCTGCCGACAAGGATCGTACCGGGTGGAGTCGGCGGCACTGGCGCGGCGGAATAGCGATGTCACTTGTACGGGTCCGCGGCGTCCCGCAAGCCGTCGCCGAGGAAGTTGAACGCCAAGATGACGAGAACGACGGGGAGCATCGGCAAAAGCAGCCATGGATAGAACGCGATCACGCTGACGCTGCGCGCCTCGGTGAGCAGGATGCCCCAGCTGGTTATCGGTGCCCTCAGGCCGAGCCCGAGGAAGCTCAGCGCCGTCTCGCCCAGGATCATGCCGGGTATGGAGATCGTCGCCGTCGCGATCAGATGCGACATGAAGCCGGGAATGAGATGCCGCCCGATGATGCGGCTGCTTCTGGCGCCCATCAACTGCGCGGCCAGAACGTAATCCTCCTCGCGCAAGGCTAGAAGCTTTGAACGCACGGCCCGCGCCAGTCCGGTCCAGTCGAGCAGCCCGAGGATGACGGTGATGCCGAAATAGATCAGGATCGGACTCCAGGTTATCGGCATGATCGCCGCCAGAGCCAGCCATAGCGGAATGCTGGGGATCGATTGCAGAACTTCGATTATCCGTTGAACGATCAGGTCGAAGATACCGCCGTGATAGCCGGCCAGTCCGCCGATGACAATGCCGAGCAGGAAGCTGAAACTGATGCCGACGAGGCCGATTGTCAGTGAAATGCGTGCGCCATAGATGATGCGCGAGAGCACATCGCGCCCCAGCCTGTCAGTGCCGGCTAGAAAGAGCTGGCCGTTTTCGGCGGGGCAGACAAAATGCCTGTCACCTTCGATCAGGCCCCAGAACCGGTAACTGTCGCCCTTGCAGAAGAAACGGATCCGCTGAACATCATCCTGTCTCTCGATGTAGTTCCGCTTGAGCGTGTCCATATCCAGCCTCATCTGGCGGCCATAGACGAACGGCCCGACGAACTGGCCGTTGTGGAACAGGTGCACCCGCTGCGGCGGCGAATAGATGTAGTCCATGTTGCGCGTGTGCAGATCGTAGGGCGCCAGGAACTCGCAGATCAGTATCCCGAAATAGAGCGCTGCCAGGAATATGCCGGATACAAGGGCAAGCCGGTGCCGACGGAATTTCCACCACATCAGCCGCAACTGCGACGCCTGAAAGACCTTCTCCTGCTCCGGCGTCATCGCCTCGACGGACTGCAGGTCAAAGGGCTCGATGGAAACGTAGTGTTGCAGTGGGGCACCCGGAGCGGGCAGCGGCGATTGCGTGTTCATTTGGTGCTGCCGCCTTGCAAACGAATTCGCGGATCAAGTAGCGCCAGCGCCAGGTCGGAAATCAGGACGCCGATGACCGTCAGGAAGGCGAGAAACATCAGGAACGACCCTGCCAGATACATGTCCTGGCTTTGGAGCGCCTTGATCAGCATCGGCCCGGTCGTTTCCAAAGACAGCACGATCGCCGTGATTTCGGCGCCGGAGATGATGGCGGGCAGGATAGAGCCGATGTCTGAAATGAAGAAATTGAGCGCCATGCGCAGCGGATATTTGACCAGCGCCCTGAAGGGATGAAGGCCTTTGGCGCGCGCGGTCACGACATATTGCTTATGTAGCTCATCGAGCAGATTGGCGCGCAGCCGCCGGATCATGCTTGCCGTGCCCCCGGTGCCGATGATCAAGACCGGGATCCAGAGATGGGCGAGGATCGACTTCGCCTTGGCCCAGCTCATCGGCTCGCCGAGATATTGCTGGTCCATGAGATGGCCGATGGACGTGCCGAACCAGATGTTGGCGAAATACATCAGGATCAGCGCCAGCATGAAGTTCGGAATGGCAAGGCCGAGAAGGCCGAAGAAAGTCAGGCCGTAGTCGCCCCAGCTGTATTGATGCGTGGCGGAGTACATGCCGATCGGAAAGGCGATGAGCCAGGTGAAGATGATCGTGACGAAGGAAACCAGCACCGTCAGCCACATTCGGTCCCCGACGACGTCGCGAACCGGCAGCTCATATTCGAAGGAATAGCCGAAATCGCCGTGCAGCATCCCGCCGACCCAGTAGAAGTAGCGAATGACCGGTGGCTTGTCGAAACCATATTCCTTGCGCATCATCTCGATGCGATCGGAATCCACCGCTTCGCCCTGAGCCCGAAGCTCGGCAACATAGCTGTCGAAATAGTCGCCTGGGGGAAGTTCGATGATCGTGAACACCAGTGCCGATATGACCAGCAGCGTTGGAACCATCACGGCGATGCGCCAGACAAAATATCGAAGCACGCTCAGGACTCTCCAAGCCAGAATGTATCCGGCATGTAGACACCGAAATAGGCGGTCGGGTCGTAGCCGTAGAGCGCCTTGTCAGGCAGATTGCGCAGCCGCGAGGATGCCAGAATCGGCTGATGCGTCCCGTTCACCGTGCCGATCGAAAACACCTGATCGGTATAGATCGACAGCATTGAATTCCAGATTTCGGCGCGCTCCGTGGCTTCGGTCGATGCGTTCCAGCGCTTGAGCAAAGCCATCAACTCGACCACAGGCGGAAGATCGGGCGCTTCACCGACCTTGCCACGGGACAAGTAGTGAGCACCCCAGAGCGGCCATTGCAGCTGGTCGTCGACGGTGGGGGCCAGTTGGTACGGGTTCATGTCGGCGGTCGGCACACCATTGTCGATGCCCGACCACATCGACATCATGATCTGGCCACCAAGCGCGCGGCTGCGGAAGATGTCGCGCTGCGAAGTCCGGATGAACAGGGCGATGCCGATCTTGCGCCAGTGATCGGTGATGAGCTCGAGCGCGTCGGTTTCCAGCGTGCTTTCGCCGGCCGTTTCCACTACCAGCTGCGCCGAGCGTCCGTCGGGAAGTATCCGCAGGCCGTCATCGTCACGCGCCTGAAGCCCGACCTCGTCGAGCAGGGCATTGGCCTGGTCGGGATCATGGGCGACCCAGGCTTTCGCGAATTCCGGCCGGTAGAGCGGGCTCTCAGGCAGGACCGTATCGGCACTTTCCTGCGCTAATCCGTAGAACACAGCCAAATTGATCTCGCGCCTGTCCACAGCGAGCGAAAGTGCGCGGCGCACCCGCACGTCACGAAAAAGGCCACGCCACACCTGGTCGGCACAATTCAGATTGGGCAGCAGCGCCAGCCGCGAACCCTGTGTGCGTTTCCAGAGATGCATCTTCACCGGGTAGCGCTTCTCCGTATCCTTCAGGAAGGAGTAATCGCTGAAGTCAATTCCCATGGCTTGCAGGTCGCTCTCGCCCGCACCGGTCTTGGCGGAAATGATCGCCGACGAGCTGACATTCATGACAATCCGGTCAACATAGGGCAGTTGCCGGCCATTCTCGTCTATTCGATGAAAGAACGGGTTCCGCTCGAAGACGAACTGCTCAGCCGGCGGCTTGGTCCGGTTCTGCCAGGGATCGAGCGTCGGCAGTTCCGGGTTCTCCGGGCGATACTGCCGCGACATGCGGATATGCAAGAGCGTCCATTTCTGGGCCCGGTTCTCCTTCATTAGGCCGGCGAGCCGGAATGGATCCTGGTATTTCTTGTGGAACTGCTTGAGATAGGCGGCTGGCAGAACAAGCGATAGGGGCGAAGCAGCGGCGAGCTTGGGCAGGAAGTCGGGATTGGGCGCATCCCAACTATAGCGGACCGTCAACGGATCGACGATCTCGAAGCGTGGCGGCTTGCCGTCCGCCAGCAGGGCCGGGGCGAGCCCGCCTTGCGAAAGCTCATCGTTCAGCCAGACATCTTCCCAGCAATAGCGAAAATCCTCCGACGTCAGCAGGCTACCGTCAGACCATTTATGTCCTTCTCGTATCTTGAAAGTGAATACACGATCATCCGCTACATCGAAACTTTCGAGAATGTCGGCTTGCAGGTTAAGCTTTTCGTCATAGCCGACCAGGCGAGCGTACCCGTAGATCGTCATCATCCGGATATCTTTCTGGCTGCCGATGATCGTGCGCAGCGTGCCGCCATATTGGCCGGGCTGCCGGCCCATCGCAGCGAGATTCAACGCGCGCGGGCGCTTGGGCAGGCGTTCGGCGAGTGCCGGCAGCGCTCTGGCCTTCAGCTGCGGCTCAAGAAATTCCGGCTCCAAATCGCCGGCGTGCAACGTGCCCGGCAGAAATGCCGAAGCCATGAGTCCAAGGACGGTGCGCCGGCTGATCAATGGCGTAGCTCGCTGACATCGGCCGAACGTCGGGCCAGCACGAGGTGGCCGCCGCCAAGATCGAGCGGCGACAGCATATCCTCGTCGCCCTCGTCGCGGAATTGCGGCCCCCATGCGCTGGTGTCGGAAGCGCCGCTGAGTTTCAGCGTCTTGAAATCCATCGGCCTGTCGAGATCGGGGAAAGGTACTGCGGCGACCAGTGAGCGCGTGTAGGGGTGGATAGGTTTCCTAAGCAGAATTTCGCGCGGCGCGAGCTCGACGATACGCCCGCCGCACATCACCGCGATGCGGTCTGCCATGTAGTCCACCACCGCCAGGTTGTGGGATATGAACAGGTAGGTCAGGCCCAGCTCCTTCTGCAGGTCCTTCAGGAGGTTTAGGATCTGCGCCTGGACAGAGACATCGAGCGCCGAAACCGGCTCGTCGCAGATCAGGAGTTCAGGCCCCAGCGCCAACGCGCGCGCGATGCCGATACGCTGACGCTGCCCGCCGGAGAAACTGTGCGGATAACGCTTGATGAAGCGCGGATCGAGCCCGATTGCCTCCATCAGGCTCTTGACCGTGGCGAGTCGGGACGCGGCATTGCCGCGTTGATGGATTTCCAGCGGCTCGCTCAAGATGTTCTCCACCGTCATGCGAGGTGAAAGCGACGAAACCGGATCCTGAAAGACCATCTGGATTTTCGCGCGCAACAGGCGCAGCGCGTCTCCCTCGGCTTCCAAGACGTCGATCGGACCATCCCGGCCGTTGAAGATCACAGAGCCGCCGCTAGGGGTGACAGCCCGCATGAGGATCTTGCTGACGGTGGTTTTGCCGGAGCCGCTTTCGCCGACAAGACCCAGGCACTCACCCCGCCTGATATCAAAGCTCACGCCGTCCACGGCGCGAACAGAGGTTTGATGATCTCCGCCGAACCATCCGGACTTGCGGATCGTGAAGGTCTTTGTCAGATCCCTGACCGACAGCAGGAGGTCGTCCGGCCCCTTCGATGCCGGCGCCGTCTGCTTGCCGAGCAGGTTCCCGACATTCACCGGCACCTCGCGGAGCGCCTTTAGCCTTTCGCCGGGCTTCAGGTCGAAATGCGGAACGGCTGCCATCAGGCCCTTCAGGTAAGGGTGGCCTGGCCGGCGGAATATCGCCTCCACAGGTCCCGCTTCCATGATCTCGCCATGGTACATGACCACGACCTCGTCGGCGACATTGGCGACTACGCCAAGGTCGTGTGTGATCAGCAGCATCGCCATGTTCAGCTTCGTCTGAAGCTCGCGCAGCAATTGCAGGATTTGCGCCTGGATGGTGACGTCCAACGCCGTCGTCGGCTCGTCGGCGATCAACAGGGCGGGCCGGCAGATAAGCGCCATGGCGATCATTGCGCGTTGACGCAATCCTCCCGAAAGTTCAAAGGGATACATGTCATAGGCGCGCTTGGGGTTGGGAAAGCCGACAAGTCCGAGCATTTCCTCGGTCCGCGCCTTGCGCTTCACCCGAGCCATGGGCGTATGAATCTGCAGGGATTCGCTCACCTGATTGCCGATCGTATGCAGCGGCGACAGTGATGTCATCGGCTCCTGAAATATTTTGCCGATGCGGCTGCCTCTCAACGCCCGGATTTCGGGTCCGTCACGCGGCATCTGCAGGATATCCTGCGTCGTGCCGGGCTTTTCAGGATCGGAAAACAGGATACGGCCGCGAACATGGGCTGTGTTCGGCAAAATGCCCATCACTGCCTGGCTGAGAACCGATTTTCCGGAACCGGACTCGCCCACAAGCGCGGTAACCTTGCCGGGCAGGACGCGAAGATTTGCACGCCTGACGGCATGCAACGGTCCCCCTATAATGGCAAAAGAGATGCCAACATCCTCGATTCGCAGCAGATCAACGCCCAAATTCATTCTCACACCAGCCCCCACTCTGGCAGGTCCAGAAGGCGAGACTACCGCATTGCCAGCCTAGAGCAACTTGGATTCGAACAGTCGCCAGTTCCCTGGCGGAACCGGCGACCGGACTGCATACCAAACGCGTTCGGATCAGATCGTGGCGGTTACTGGAGCTTCCTCGGGTCGCCCGCCGACAGCCGCGCGGCATCGCGATGAAGCAGCATGACCTGCTCGGCGTCCGATATTCGGTCGTAAATCGGCTCCAGCGCACCGTCTTCATCGAGTGCGAGAGCACCCGACAAATCGGGTGAAAGCACCGTCAGCTTCTTCTTGGTGCCCGCCAGTTCCTCCTTGCCGAGCGTCAGCCAGCTATTGGCGCTGCAATAGCCGGCGAAATCTTCGCTGGCGAGAACGCTGTGCGAATATTTCTTGGTCAGGGTCTGAAGGCGCTGGACCTCGTTTACAGCCGAGCCGAAGGCAGAGAATGTGAGCCGGTCGGTAAGCCCGACATTGCCGAACATCACATTGCCGACATGCAGGCCGATACCGAATTTAATGTCGCCCAACCGCTGCTCCTTTCTGCGCAGATTGAGATCCATCATGCGCGCGGTGGCCTTGTGCGCTGCCGCAAGGGCAGCCCGGCAGGCGATCTCGGACTGCGCACGGTGCCTTTCGCAAGGGTAGACGGCAATGAAGCCATCCCCCAGGAAACTCATGATCTGCCCGCCTCTGCGATTGAAAGGTGCAGCAATGGCATCGAAAAACTGGTTCAGCGTATCGATATAGATTTCGCGGCCGGAGGTTTCGGCAAGCCTTGTCGACCCGCGCATATCGGCCATGACCAGTGCAGCCCGGATTGTGTCGCCCTCGCCGCGCTTGATCTGGCCGTCCAGCACCCGCCTGCCGGCGTCGCCGCCGAGATAAGTGGTCATCATGTTGTCGGCAAGCTTGGTGAGCACCGCCATCTTGGTTGCGATAGCGAGATGGTTCTGGATCCGCAGCAGCGCCGAAATCATGTTGTCGCTGAAGCCTGCAGCACTGTCGGTGGACCAAGACCCGATCATGCCCTGACTGGTGTTGCCGCTGAAGGGATGGACGAAAGCCATGTAATCGGTGACGCCCATAAGCTTGAGGTCATCGAAAACAGGAAATTCCGACGGCACCGACGGGTCGAGCCGGCGCCGCAGATGGTCGAGCTTGTGGCTGAGCAGATGGTAGTATGGGCTGGTCAGGAATCTGTCGGAAGGAACGCCGTCCTCATGGCGGAAGCCTTCCACTTCCAGGCCCTGGCCGCGGAGCCAGGTGAAGCCAAGCGCGTCATAAAGCGGATGGAGCATCGAAAAGCTCAAATGCACCCGCTTCAACGGCAGGCCGGCAGCAGCCAGCCGTTCACAAAAGCCCTTTACCAGTGTCTCCAGGTCGTCGCCGGCCAACGCCGATTGGGTCAGCCAATCGGCAACCTTGTCCATGAGAATGGCAGAAATTTCTGCTTGCGCTGTGCTCATGCTATCTCGAAATCTCCTTGATTCGCCACAAATTCGCCGGCTCGGACGCCGTCAGGCCTTCACCACCGTCTCTCGGGCTAGCCCGAGGCGGCCAAAAATATTGCGTGTGTCGACAATCAGTAGAGCGTGATCCGCGATCGCCTGATAGTCGATCGCGTCGTGGTCGGTTGCAACGACGACAGCGTCGAAATCCTTCAAGGCCACGTCGGTCAATTCGACCGAGCGACGCCCCTTGATCGCCATATGCTCCCGTGTGGTCGGGATTTCGGTAACATGCGGATCGTGGAATTCCGCCTTGCCGCCCCATTCCTCGATGAGTTCAATGAGCCGCAATGAGGGGCTTTCGCGGATGTCGGGCACATTCTTCTTATAGGCGAGCCCGATGATGAGAATGCGCGAGCGGCTGAGCGCCTTGCCGCAGCGCTGGTCCAGCGCCTTCGCCAGTTCGTCGACCACATGACGCGGCATAGCCGTGTTGATCTCTGCCGCCAGCTCGATGAAGCGGGTCGGCAGTTCGTATTCGCGCGCCTTCCACGTCAGGTAGAAGGGATCGATCGGAACGCAGTGCCCGCCAAGTCCAGGGCCAGGATAGAAAGGCATGTAGCCGAAGGGCTTGGTCTTTGCCGCCTCGATCACCTCCCAGATGTCGATTCCCATCGCACCGAGCAAGACCTTCAACTCGTTGACGAGGGCTATGTTGACCGAGCGGAAGATGTTTTCCGTCAGCTTGACCGCCTCGGCGGTCGCCGTGGTGGAAACCGGAACGACGGTCTTGACCACGCCCTGGTAGAAAGCCTGCACGAGCGTCGCCGCTTCGATGCCGTCACCTGCCACGACCTTGGGAATCGTCGCGACTTCAAAGCTGCGGTTGCCGGGATCCTCGCGTTCGGGCGAGAAGCCGAGGAAGAAGTCTATCTTCGACCGCAAGCCCGTTTTTTCCAAGATGGGCTTGATCACGTCGTCGGTGGTGCCAGGATAGGTAGTCGATTCCAGCACGATCAGCTGGCCGAGACGTAAATGCTTCGCGATGGTGCCTGCCGTGTTCCTGACAAAGGAGAGGTCCGGCTCGCGGTGTTTCGTCAGCGGTGTCGGAACGCAGATGATGATGACATCGCAGACGGCCAGTTCGGCAAAATCCGCAGTGGCGCGGAACCGTCCGCTCGCCACCTGGCCGGCAAGGGCTGTCGACGTCACCGCCTCGATATAGGATTGGCCGTTGTTCAGGCTCTCGACCTTCTGGGCTTCGACGTCGAAGCCGGAAACCGGGAAGCCGGCGCGTGCGATCGCAACCGCCAGCGGCAGCCCGACATAGCCCAGTCCGATCACGCCGACTTGCGCGGCACGCGTCGAAATCCGGTTCAGAAGACGGTCATATGTCGATCGTGAGGCGTCCAAAAATCTGCTTCCCGTCAATTCGGACAGGCTGTCCGCGCCCATGGCGAGGCTCACCGGTCCCAAGAACCCCGAGGCATATTGCGGAAAATCGATGTCCGCAAGCCGTCAGACCGGCACCTTCGCCTTCAGGCTTGCGGCAGCCATCGCATAGCCGCCGGCGGCGCCATCGATGAAATGAACGTGATCGCGCTGCAGCGGCGAGGCGACGAGGCATGTCATCAAGGCCGATTTCTGGCGGTGCAGGCCATAGTTGCAGATGCCCGCCTCTTCCGCCTGCTTCAGCCGGTTCTCGATCCGTCGCAACACATCCGCGTCAACGTCGATGGTCATCTTCAAGCCGTCGTCGAACTTCCGGAAATCCGAATTGCTGGCCACGTCGCGTTTGTAGATCTTCGGATCGAATCTGCCGATCGTCCAGCCATATCTATCGGTGACGGCCGTAAGCGTCATCAGGAACACTATCCACAGCTTCGACAGCCACCGCCGTCCTGCCGGCGCCGTGGCACGCGCCTCGATATCGAGGCCGGCGGGCAGCACACTGTAGTCCGGCCCGTTCACCGGCACCGGGTGGCCATCGCGTTCCTGCCTGCCGGCAAGGGCGATGATGTCGGAAACCAGAAACTGAAAACCGCGCAAGTCGCGCGACGCCCCCGGTATGGCTATGATCGAGACGATTTCGCCATGCCGGGCTTCGATCGGGTTCCAGCGGCACGAGAGGCCGGTCAGATCCGGCCGCGTGCCGGCCGGCGCAGGATCGATGCGGTAGCGCCCCGCTTTCATCTCGGCTTCCGCCCAACTGCCGCCACCGCCGGCGAACATGGCATAGAAGACCGCATCGGAGGCCTGGAACCTCGCCACGCGAACGTCGAGGCCTTGCGCTCTTATATCCTTTATCGGCACGATTGCGGCACGCAAGGTCAGATCCAGTTCGTCCGCCACCCATCTCTGGACAGCCGCCAGCGCGTTGCGGGTGATCTCCAGCGCCGAGCCGGGAAACGCCACGAGCGCGCCGTCGCCGCCGAAGACAAAGGGAAGATCTTGCCTACCCAGCGCATTGAGCAGCGCCGAAATGACGCTGGCGCCGGCCATATTGACGGTTTTATAGCGCCCCGCCTCGATCGCCTTGGTCGAGCCGACGATGTCGGCGGTGGCCAGCGCCCAGTTATCGGGGAGAGGCCGATAGTTATCGATATCGGCAACGCTTTCGAACTTTGCGAAGACCGGCAGGGAAGCGACAAACGGATCGGACGCGGCAACTGTTTCCATGAGCATCAGATAGCACATTCCACTGCTTGAAGGTGAAGTCGATCATGCTTCGAAATTGACTTGCGCAGGCTTTCCGATGATACGGTCCGGCGATGCGAATTGCTTTCTACGCGCCGCTAAAGTCACCCAACCATCCCGTTGCCTCCGGCGACCGCCAGATGGCACGGATGCTGGTCAAGGCGCTGGAGCATGGAGGGCATAGCGTCGAACTGGCATCCGAATTACGCTTCTATCTACGCGAACCGGATTCGAAAAGTTTCGATGCGCTCAAGATCGAGGCCCGGGAGGAAGCCGCGCGGCTGGCAAGGCTTTGGGATCGTGACGGCAAGCCCGATCTGTGGTTCACCTATCATCCCTATTACAAGGCGCCCGACCTGATCGGGCCCGAGCTGGCGTTGGCCTTTGGTGTCCCCTATGTGACAGCGGAAGCCTCATATTCGAGGCGGCGCAACACCGGTTTGTGGGCCGATACGCAAGCGTTGGTGGCGCGAGCCGTCGAACAGGCGGCGCTGAACATCTGCTTCACGCAAAGGGATCGTCAGGGACTGGCAGATGCGATACCCGACGCCGCTTTCGGCATGCTTTCGCCCTTCATCGACACATCGGTATTCCGGGAAACGCCGGCACGGGGTTGTCCGACGCGCCTCGTTACCGTCGCCATGATGCGCCTGGGCGACAAAGTCGAAAGCTATCGCATGCTGGCGCAAGCGCTCGGTTCGATCGGTCACCTGCCCTGGACCATGTCGGTCGTCGGGGACGGACCTGCCCGCGAAGAGGTCAAAGCGCAATTCGCCGGCTTGCCCGCCGACCGTATCGAATGGCTTGGCGCGATTGAGCCAGCCGCCGTGCCGGATGTCCTCTACAGTGGGGGAATTTACGTCTGGCCGGGTTTCGGCGAGGCCTTTGGCGTTGCCTATCTTGAAGCACAGGCCGCCGGCCTTCCGGTTGTGGCTCAGGACATCGCCGGCGTGCCGGAGGTCGTGCGGGATGGCCAGGCCGGGTTTCTCACCCCGCCGGGCGATGTGGCGGCGTTCGCTTCTGCCATTGAAAGGCTTCTGGCCCGTAACGACGAAAGATCCATCATGGCCACAGAAGCCAGACGTTTCATCCTCGTAGAACGTTCTCTCGGTGCTGCGGCGGCGCGTCTGGCCGAACTTCTCGCGAAGATCCCGGTTTCATGACATCCGACCAGATCTGGCAACCCTTGGTGGAGGAACTGGCGAGCCGGCAACGGGCGGACCGTAAGGCAGAGTTCTGGCTGCGCGACGATGACGCCGTGGATCCGACGCCTGCGCTTGATCGGCTGCTCGACCTCACCGGTAAATTCGCGGTTCCGGTGACTCTGGCCGTCATTCCCGCCCTGACCGACGAGAAGCTTGTCGTTCGGCTTGACGAGGCGCCGCATGCCACGGTCGCCATCCATGGCTGGGCGCACCGAAATCATGCGCCCGAGGGCCAGAAAAAGCAGGAGCTCGGCGCGCATCGGCCACGCGAGGCGGTGCTCGATGATCTGGCTCGCGGGCTGTCGCACGTAACCGGCCTGCACGGCGCACGTGCCGTGCCGATGCTGGTGCCACCCTGGAACAGGATCGACGCCGGCTTGGTATCCGACCTTGGATCGATAGGATTTGCGGCATTGTCGGTCTATGGGCCGCCGAGGCGGGCTTCACTGGCGGTCATCAACAGCAATGTCGACATCATGGATTGGCATGGCACGCGCGGCTGCCGCGATCACGGCCTATTGGTTCAGGCTATCATCGCGCAATTGCAGCATGCATTCGATGGCGGCGAACCGGTCGGCCTGCTCACCCATCATCTCGTACATGATGAATCGGCCTGGCTTTTCCTCGAACGGCTGTTCACCGTCACCGTACAGACTGAAGCCTGCGCATGGCTTCCGATCAGGACATTGATCGGGCGCAGCGCCGGTAGAGCAATTCCAGGAAAAGTGTGAACGGTTTTCCGTCCGGAATTGCGTCAAAACAAAGAGATAGAGCGCTTCGCCGTTTCTGTGAAACGGTGAAGCGCTCTAGAGGAAAATAGCTCAGCGCTTTTTGCGCAATGAGACTGGAAGTTTGAGCGTCTGGCCATCCCGCGCGGCAAAAGCGCCGGTAAACCTGTCCTTGGCCAGTTTCTCGATCTTGTCCAGTTCCTTGTCGGTGCGTGTCGGATCGTGGTGAAACAGCGCAAGCCCGCGCGCACCGGCCGCCTCACAGAGCTTGACGCCCTGTTGCCATGTCGAGTGCCCGTAACCGCGGCGGCGTTCCATTTCCTCCTCGGTGTAGGTGCAATCGTAAATGACGAGGTCGGCATCTTCGATCAGGCCGAGCACCGCCTGATCGAGTTTGTCCGGCTCGTGCTCAGTGTCTGTGATCACCGCCACGACGCGGCCGCCCCATTCGACCCGGTAGCCTATGCAACCGCCCGGATGGATAAGACTGCCGGTTCGGACCACCACCCCTTCGCGCGGGCGAAGCACGTCTCCGGATACGAAATCGCGATAGTCGAGGCTTGCCTTGCAGATCTCCAGTTTCACCGGAAACCACGGCGGCCGCATGAACTCATCGACCATCTGCCGGGTCGTCATGTGTCCTGCAAGATGCCCGGACCAAAGCGTAACCTTGACGCCCGGGTCATAGATCGGCGCAAAAGACGGCAGCCCGATGATGTGATCGTAATGGCAATGGGTGAACAGCAGGTCGAAATCGGTCACGCCCAACGCCTGAAGCGCCCCGCCGGCAGGCCGTAGGCCAGAGCCTGCGTCGAACAGAAGCGTATGCTTACCGCATCGCATCTCAATGCAGATTGAGTTGCCGCCATAGCGAGAGAATTCTGGCCCTGATACCGAAATGCTGCCGCGGACACCCCAAAACCTGACCAGGAAAACGTCGTCGACCATGCTACCCCTTCGCCCATCTTAGCCAAACAACTGCTGCTACGCGAGACAGGCTTTCTCCGGGTGACCTTCTCAGCAAGAGGACAGTGCCATCACGACGACGAGGATCGAGCGCACGTCTTCGTTATTTGGCACTTCGTGCGTCGATCAGATCCGCGGTCGTATGGCTTAGGCGATCGGCAAGAACCCGCAATATCTCGATGGTCATTTCCGGGAACTCCCTCATAAGCCTCAGGAAATGATCCTTGCGGATTCTCAAGACTTCCAGCGGACTTGCCGCTCTGACGGTGGCAGTGCGGGAGCTGTTGCACAATATGGCGATCTCGCCAACAATCGAATTTGGCTCCAGTTCGGCAACTTTTATCGGCCCGCTGTCGGAATCGACCAGAATATCCGCCCTGCCTGAAAGGATGACATAGGCGGCGTCTCCCTCATCGCCCTGCCGGAAAAGGATCTGGCCGGCGCTGTAGCTGACACGATCGGATGTGAACGCAAGCAGCTTGAGCTTTGTCGGCTCGATGGCAGAGAACAAGGGAATGCGTTGCAGCATTCCAACTTCATCCTTGAGCAGCATTGTCGCAAACCTTCCCAAAATTCGCGTTTGCCAGACTAGAGCAACGGACGCCCAGATGGAATCAATTCTCTTTTCGGGATGGCGAGACAAACCACGCGAAAGGTGGCGAGCCCGATGTCGTGCACCGGCAGAATGATCCCATCTGAATGTCCGTTGCTCTATGACAGCAGTTCCTTGAAGATACCGTTCCCTGCCAAAAGTGTCTCGTGTGTTCCGTCTTCCGCCAATTGACCCGAGTCGAAGACGATAACGCGATCGAACATCATCGCCATTGCCGGATTCGTCACGACCCACACAATTGCCGGCGAATGGCCGTCGCACCTGGCTTCCTCCAGCACATTTCGCAGCACCTTATCCTGCATGCGCTGGTCGAGCGCCGACAGCGGCCGGTTGAGAATGAGAAAATCGGGACGCTTGAGCAGGGCCCGGGCAACATCGAGCTTCTGTCGCTGTCCACCGGTCAGCCGCCTGCCGCCGGAGCCGACGTTGAAGTCCAGGCCGACATCCAGAAGTTCGGCATAAAGCCCCAGTTCGTCAAGAATGTCATAGACGATGGAGCGTATGCGGTCCGGCGCGTCGGGATGGTTGTTGCCCACACGCCCGAACAGGACGTTATCCATGACGGTGGCCGCGGCAATGTATTTGGCAGGATCATACCGTTCGACCGCATTGTGCAGTTCGGGCGGCAGGTTTTCATAGAACCGGCTGCGTGCAGCGACGATCTTGCTCATCAGCTCGTCGCTCAGCAGGCCGAAGCGGTGCCGGGGCTCGATGTAGGCAAAGCTCAAGGTGACGATCATGGCGCGATCGTTCTCCGAAACCGCCTCGTGAGGACGGTTCTTGAGCCGTTGCAGCAAGGTTTCGTAGGCGGGTATCTCCTCGGCGCTCATGAAGGCGAGCTGCTGGAAGAACTGGTGATCGGGCGGCAGGTCGGCAAACAGCTCGATCGCCTGTTTGGCGATCTCCAAGCCCATTTCGTAGAGCGTGCGGTCGAGGCCGGCTTGCCTCAGCACAGAAGCAAAATAGGGATTGGCCGCCAGGGCCCTGTCGGCCAGTTCGGGGCCGGCGGCAGCGCCGAAGAGCAGGTTTTGGCCGATCGTTGCTTCCTTGTTGTAGGCGCCCGGTTCGAAAGGAACCACCAGTCCGCTCAGCCCCTCTTGTTCCAGCCGGGTTCGCAGCGCCGCACGCAGTTCGACGATCCGCCTGGCAAGCTCCGTGTGACGCGTGAGGTCGGCCGAAGAGCGCAAGCCAAGATCCAGAATGTCGCGCGACAGAACAACCGCGTCGAGCACCCGGCGCACGGCTTCAAAGAGGTCGTGCGGGCCGGTAGCGCCAGCGGAAGCATAGTTGATCCAGTCGCTGTGGATATCAAGATCCGGATTGCCCGACCGGCGCGCCTCGTGGATGTTCCAGCGGTGCTGGTCTGCCGCAGCACCGTCATAAGGCACCGATGTCAGCGGCGCATGCTTCAACCCGTAGAGCAGGTTGTCGCGGAGGCTTGCCTGGAACAGGAAAACATCCGAAGAGGCATACGACATGCGCCGGCCGGTTACTGCTTCGGGGAGTTCAAGCAGGTCGTCGGTGCCCGAAGCGACCCTTCCGCTGTCCGGCCAGTTCAGCCGCGCGAAGGCTTCTGCAAGCGCCTCCGCTCCACCTGTTGCGGTACTGACCAGCGCCACCGTCTCACCCGGCTTGACCTGGAGGGAGATACGGTTGAGGAGCATTGCACCGCCATCGTCTGCTATGGACAGATTGATCGCCGACAGGGGGCTGGTCATCGGATCGGGATCGTCGATCGTCAATGCCCCGATTTTCGGCGCGATGAGACCCTCGACGGTGAACTGTTCAACGACCTGTTGATATTTGACCTGGACATCCTGCCGATCCTGATCCCAGTCGATCAGTTCCTTCATCGGTCCGGGCAGGTCCTTGTAGGCGCCGATCACGGCCACGAGCTGGCCGACGTCCAGCCGCCCCTGGATGACCAGATACCCGCCGATCATGTAGAACAGAAAGGGCGTGAGCTGCGCGAGAAAATTGTTGAGGAACTTCACCATGAATTTCCATTGGTAAAGATCGAAGCGGATCTTGAAGATGAGCCCGAGCCGGGCAGCTATGTCGGCGCGCTCGTAGTTTGATGTATCGTGGACGTGAACCGCGCCGATGCCGTCGACGATTTCGCCAACCCGGCCCGAAAGCGCGCGCGCCGTCAACTGCCGTTGGCGCCCGAGCACGATCAGCCGCCGCCGCATTCGCGGGATGAGCACGATCTGGATCACCACGATCACGACCGCTATCATTCCGAGCCAGACGTTCTGGATCATGATGAACAGCATGGCCGTCAGCGCCTGGCCGCCGAGCAGTACCGGCTGCAGGAAGGCGTCGCCGATGAAGCCGCCCAGCGGCTCCACCTCGTCCTTCACCATGGTCGCCACTTCGGCGGACTTCACCCGCTTGAAGTAAACCGGCGGAAAACGCAGCACACGGTCGACCAGATCGAAGCGGATACGTCGCAGCATGCGTTCGCCGAGGCGGCCCTTGTAGGTGTTGATGTAGAATTTGAACAGGCCGTTGATGACGACTAGCAAGAGGAACACGAGGCTCAGGGCAAACAGGGTCTCCGTGCGATCGAGCTGAAAACCGGAGAAGAACTGGACCTCTCCAATGAACGGCAGGTTATAGTGTAGCCTCATGAATGGCTGGGTCGCGCCCGGTTGCTCGAAGCCCCTACCTTGGATCGGGCCGTTGACGATCAGCTTCGGTAGGTCGAAGGACATGAAATACGGGATCATCGAAAGCACGACGATCATCAATATCCAGAGCTGCTGCTTCTTGGTGTGCGTCCAGATATAGCGGGCTAGGCTGGGTTCCATATGCGACTGCGGACCCTTCAGTTGAAAGGATGCAGGATGTAAAAGCACCTGCTGGCGAATGGCGTATCGGCAATTTCTTCGTCGCCAACGACAAGTTCGAAGCTGCTGTGCACGGACATTGTCCTGCGCTCAACGATGCAAGGGACCCGCGAGGCGGCGCGATCCAGTTCCGGCGCATGGTCGATGACAACGACACGGGCACTGTTGACCAGCGAAGAAAGCAGCTGGCCAAACGGTTCGCGGCTTCGGCAGGGTTTTGGCGAATAGCTGAGCAGCACGAGGCCGCAGCTGCGCGGCTGGTGCTGGTGGATGGACGCCGATGATCCGGACAGATGCAACAGGCTCTCTCCGGCACCGGGCAATAGCCAAGCGGCTTGCAGCATAATCACGTCCGCGGAATCAAACAGTCTTGCGGGAGGCAAGATTGCGTTGTGTCGCCCGAAATCCCAACATACAAGACAAATATGATGGATGTCACGCAACCACGCAATGCCGGTATGGACTGGCACGAGCAAGCCTTGGACCTCACGCGGGGAATTGCTGCTTATGTCAACTGCCCTCTCGTGGCAGGGCTGGCGCGCGTCGTCACCAAGCATCCGAAGGCCGATATCGCCAACGCCTTCAACCACAAGCAGGTCGCCTGCAAGATGTGGGCGCTCGACAGGCTGTTCGAAAGCTGCGGCGGCCGGTTCGGGCGCATATGGGTTCTGGGTGGATGGTACGGCGTATTGCCGGCAATGCTTTTCAACGACGCCCGCTTCGACATCGCGGCGATCGATAGCATCGACATCGATCCCGAAGTCGCGCCGGTCGCCCGGACCCTCAACCGGGAAGCCGGCGACCGGTTCCGGGCGCTAACGGCAGATATGTACGCACTCGACTATGCGGCCGGGCGGTCCGACCTGATGGTCAATACGAGCTGCGAACACATAGCCGATCTGCGCGCCTGGCTTGCTCTGCTTCCGCGGGGCACGAATGTACTGCTGCAATCGAACGATTATTTCAGCGAGCCGACGCACATCAACTGCGTGGCTTCACTTGCAGCCTTCGAAGCAATGGCGGCGCTACGGGAGGTGCGGTTCTCCGGCGAACTGCCGACAAAAAACTATACGCGCTTCATGCTGATTGGAACTGTTTAATGCATTTCGCCCAAAAGTGCGTAGCGGTTTTGGGACAACGACATGCATAAAAACAGGACTTGAAGCGCGTCGTACGAATCTCACCAGACGCGACGCGCGTTAGAGCAATTCCAGGAAAAGTGTGAAACGGTTTTCCGTCCGGAATTGCATCAAAACAAAGAGATACAGCGGTTCTGCGTGAAACGATGAACCGCTCTAGGATCTATCGTCTGTTTGATCATGAACTTTTCCGAAACCGGGCCCCACTTTTAGGGACCATGTTCGATATCGCTCGTGCAGGATTTGCGCGGAGCGACGCGCGCCTTCCAGATCGAGACGATGCGCAGATGGCGTCGGTCCTACAAGCGCCTGTTCGATCGCTTGCACCAAACCTTCAGGCGTTAGGTCCTTTTCCATCAGCACCGTTGCAAGACCGAGTTCTTCGAGCATCAGGGCGCGAACCGTCTGTTCGGTTTCCCCGCCGGCTGTGAATGGAACCAGCAGGGAGCGACAACCCGCGCGCAGGACATCGCAGACCGTGTTGTAACCCGCCTGCGAGACTGACAGGCACGCGCCGGTCAGCAGGCTAGCGAAATCCTCGCGGAACCGGAAGATGGACAGGCCCGGCGTGGCATCGCGTGCGATCGCGTCAAACTCGTCTTTCCGCAGGTTTGGGCCGGTGATCAAACACCATTTCCAAGCGTTGTTGGCATCCTGCGCCGCTGCGATGGCGGAGCTGACAAGGCTCTTTCCGGCAGCCCCGCCGCCAACCGACACCAGAACGTCGAAGCGCTCGGAGGCCGCGGGCGAGGGCGGCGCGGCAACGAGCCCTGTGTAGGTGACCTCGGCCCTGATCGCCCCAGCCAGTGGAAATGTCTTGTCGATGGTTGCGAAAGCCGGATCGCCGTGGACCATAACAAGGTCGAAATGCCTGTTGATGAGATCGACCGTTTCCTCGTTTCGGCCCGGCTTGACGCGCTCCTGAAGGATATCACGGACGGACGTCGCCAGCAGCGGTCTGGGCGACGTCGCGTCGATGGCCTCGATCAGCGGCAAGAGTTCGAAACGCATCTGCCGGCGTCCAAATGGAAACGCCTCGACAATGACGATATCAGGCCTGCAATCCCGGAATGCCTGCAGCAGCATCTCTGAACGCCATTTCTTGAAATCATCGTCGATGGGTTTGCCTTGCAGGTCGACAAGTCCGGAAAATCCTTCATCACCGGAGGTGACAGGTGGCAGGGTTACAGATTTTACACCGGGTCCCGGAAACCCGGCGATCGGCGCTCCGCCGGTCACGACGGTTACGTCAAACCCGTCATCGACCAGAGCCGCCGCAATGCGGCTGGCGCGCGCGAGATGGCCGATACCGAGCAGGTGCTGGACATAGAAGAAAGCGCGCAGCCGCTTCATTCGGCGGCCCGCCACTCCCGCTCGAACAGTTCCTTGAGCTGTCCAATGCTTGCCATATGATCGAAATTGCCGCGCACGCGCCGCTCTGCGGCGTCGCCGAGGCGGTCGCGCAGCACGGGATCACGGATCAGGCGCTCCAGCGCCTGTGCCAGGGCAATTGGGTTTTCCGTCGGAACCAGCAGCCCGGTTTCATCCGGCGATAAAAGCTCCGGCACGCCGGAAATATCGGTCGACACGCAGGCAAGCCGCTGGCTAGCCGCCTCCACCAGAACATTCGGCAGACCGTCCCGGTCGCCATTTGCAGTGATCCTGCAGGCCAGGGCGAAGATGTCGGCGCGGCGGTAGTGCTCAAGCACCTCCTCCTGCGCAAGCGCGCCTTTCCAAGAGACTCGACCATCCAGGCCGAGCTTTTGCGCCAGCGCCTTGAACCGTTCCAGTTCCTCGCCGCCGCCGATATGCTCGAAACGCCACGCCAAATCACCGGGCAAGAGGGCAAGGGCCTCCAGCAACGTGTCGTAACCTTTCTTTTCAACGGCGCGCCCGACACTCAGAACGATAACGGGTTCGTCCGGCGCCGAGCCGTCATGCTGCTTTCGCGCCTCGCTGAAACTGCCGAAGCGATCAAGGTCGAGCCCATGATAGCTCAGATGCACAGACGAGTTGCCGTTAGCGAGTTTTTTCAGACGGTCAAAGCCGGTTTTCGTGCAAGTGACCGTCCAGCGCGCCGAGGAAAGCTTCCCAGCCAGATCCCAGTCGGCCGAAGTCCAGATGTCCTTGGCATGGGCCGAGCAGCTCCAGGGCAGGCCACGAAGCTGGCTGGCATAGCGCGTCACCGATGCCGGTGTGTGCGCGAAATGTGCATGCAGCCAGCCCGCGTCTTCCGGCCACTCGGCCGCCAGCACGAGCGCTTGCCCGAAGCGGCGCGCGCGATTGCGCGTAAAGTCGCGGGGCATATCGGCAGCCAGCGATCCGAGCGCGCGCCAGAAGCCCGGCCGCAGCAGATAGGCAAACAGCGAGCGAAGCACGCGCAGCGGCTCTTCATGCAGATATTCTGGCAGATAATGGACGGGCGCTTTGATCTCGTCATGCACAGGGTGGCGTTTTTCATCGGTCGGCCGCCTGAGCGCGACGAGTATCAGGTCGAACCCCGCACGCTCAAGACCAAGGAGTTCCTGCGCGATGAAGGTTTCGGACAGCCGCGGATAGCCCTTCAGAACCACGACGATCTTGCGATGTTGCAACTCAGGTCATTCCTTCAATGACCGAAAGGTGATGGCCGGCCCGCCGGTCGAGCAGTTCCGCGACGATTTCGGAAATATGAGGCAGCCCTTCCAGCGTCAGATGCGGATTGCTCTGTGATGGGTGGGGCCGGTCCGGCAGCGCCACCAGTGCATCGGCAAACCGCTGGGAATCCTTGGCTTCCTCCGGCAAAAGCATCTCGATGAGGCCGAGTTCGGCTGCGCGCCGAGCGCGGATCAATTGTTCCTGGCGGGGCTCGACGCGCGGCACGATCAGCGCCGGCTTGTCGAAAGACAGTATCTCGCAATAGGTGTTGTAGCCGCCCATCGCCACTACCGCCTTGGCGCCGGCAATCAGGTCTTCCATGCGGTTGTCGAACTCGATGATCTTGATGTAGGGGATCTTGGACCCCTTCTTGAGCAGCTTGTTGCGCTTGCGCGCCGGCATGTAAGGCCCAAGCACGATCAGGGCTCTATGCTGCAATTGCGGATCCTGCTGATAGGCATCGATGACGTCGTGGATCAGTTCGGCGCCGTCACCGCCGCCACCGGTGGTAACGAGGATATAGTCGCCCTCTGGCCGGTGGCCGGGCAACTCGTTCCGCTGCAGGCTCCGTTGCAAGAAACCGACGAACCTCATCTTTGCCCTGACAGCCGGCGGCACATCCAAGCCGGTCAACGGATCGTAGAAATCCGGCGGGCCATAGGCCCAGACCTTGTCGTAGAAGAGGCCTATCTTGCGCATCACATCCTTGCGTGCCCACTCTGCTTCGAGCAGATGCGGCGCATCCATCACCTCGCGCAGGCCAAGCACCAGAGTAGTGCCCCGCGTCTTGAGGTAGGACAGCGTGTCCTCAATCTCACCGCGCAGGCCGAGCGGTTCCTTGTCGACGATGAAGATATCCGGCCGGAAGGTCTCAGCTGTATGGCGGATGATCGACTGACGCATCCTTAGCGTCTCATGCAGATCGATGTCCTTTTCCAGCGAGGTGTATTCGCCGTTGCGCAGCTTGATGACGCTGGGGATCTTCACGAAGTCGACACGGGCGCGGTAGTCGAAGGCGCCAGCGATAGTCGCACCCGAAATGATAAGCACCTGAAGTCCGCGGAAATCCTCGACCAGCGAATGCGCGATAGTCCGGCAGCGCTGCAAATGGCCGAGCCCGAACGTGTCGTGGCTGTACATGAGAATTCGAGCGTTTTCTGCGTGCTGGGTCATTGTTGAACGTCTCTTAGAATTCTCGCTTTGAGGACCGTGAGCGACCCGACGGCTTCGAAACCATCCTGGTTTTGAAACATGAGGCCGCGATTTTCAATTTGTATTACTTCTGTGGAATGCCTGTCAGATAACTTTCTGATTGCCTGAGTCCGAAACTAGATGGATTGGCGAATATCGCCTCGGCGGGAGCGGGCCGAGACTCCCTGTTGTTGTTTTGGGATGGATGGACGGGGAAAGCGGTGTCCAAAAGATCGGCAGAAGTCATCCCTCTTGATTCCAATAAGCTCCGGTCTCTCCGAACTCGATTGGTCTCGGAGCGGTGAAAGCGAATTCCGCTATCCTGCGCATATAGTCAATTGCCTGATCGGTATACGAAAGGACAGGGTCGCCGGGCGTCGCACGGCGCATGTTGTTGTAGAACTCATTTCGCGCGCCATTGCTCTCGGTCTTGGGGGACCAAAGGTGCTGCCCATCAATCTCTTGACGGGCGGTCTGATTATGATTCACCGACCAGAACTGAGCCATCTATCGCCCAAGCTAGCCGGAATTTCGGCAGGAATCGAGTGGATGCCAGCGCTCACAACACACCGCCTGCAGCAGGGTGTGTGCAACACCGGTTGCTTGTCGATCGCTATGGCCTCTGGCTAATGCCTTAGCTGGGGCGGTGACGGTACTTTTTGAGACGACCTGAGCGCGTCGCCGAACGTCGCGAGGTGCGAAAATCGCTCGATTGGTCCCGATAGTTGGCGAAACCTCAATGAGTTTGATGATTGGCCTCGTAGGTTCACAGAGGGCGGCGACGATCTCGTCGGGGTTCTCTTCCGCCTAGTTGAAGATCCAGGCGGCCGACCGGGAGATCGACGACTTCATCACCATCGCACGCTCGCGCCTAGCGTGACGAGAAGCTCGTCCAGTTGCTCGAACGTCTCGCCCATCGCATCCGCCGCCCCGGTGCCGGCAGCGTCGAGAGCTTCCTTTGAGGGATAGAGCTCGTGCATGACCAGCAGCGTCTTGCCACCTTTTTCCTCGAAGGTCACCGTGGTGATGGGTCCACCGTCACCACCTTCGTCATTGGTCCAGACGAGGCGCGAGTGCGGTGTCACTTCGATATACCTACCGAAGAACTCGTCAGGGTTTGAGGCATCGTGGCCGAACACCAAACGGTACCTGCCCCCGACACGAACATCCATCTCGCAGGAACGCAGGAACATGCCCATCGACTTCGGTGCCCACCACCGCATGAACAGCTCGGGCTTGGTCCAAGCCTCGAACACGGTGCGCGCCGGCGCGTCAAAAGTTCGCGTAACGACCAGCTCCCGGTCGGACTTCCGTTCCACTGTCGTGCGGTTCTTCATGGGGGTGGGCTCACTAGCTCTTGTTTCGTCCATCGACTTTCTCCTTCCGTTTCAATTCCTCGACAACCTTGTCCAACTCGTTGAAGCGTGCGTCCCAGAGCTGGCGGTGCCTCTCGATCCATGCCGCCTCTTCCTCCAGTGCGCGTAGGCCGAGCTTGCAGGTCCGCACGCGCCCGATCTTCTCCGTGGTGACGAGCCCCGCCTGCTCCAAGACGCCGACATGCTTCTTCATGCCCGTGAGGGTCATGTGGAACTTTTCGGCAAGGTCCGTGATCGAAGCGTCTGTACGTCCGAGCTGCTCCAGAATGCCGCGTCGGGTGGCGTCCGAGAGTGCGGCGAACGAGGCATCGAGACGGGTCTGAATATACTGAACCATATGGTTCAGTATTTACCAGACGGGTTGGCGGCGTGCAAGGGGAGGCCGAGTGGGCTGCGTTGCCGGCCGCCCCTTCTGGTAAATCGCAAGCGATTAGCGGATGTTCAAGTCGGAGCAGGGTCGGTGAGGAAGGGCATGATGTCCACGCCGTCTCCTGGGAAGACCGTGAAATGCGGGTGGTTCTCGAACAGGCGGGCGGCGGCATCGATGGTATCGGCCTCGACGACAATATAGCCGCAGAAAGGGTTCACGGCGTCGGCGATGCCGTCCCTGGTAACGCGCCTCGTCTTACCGACCATGCCGCCGCGATCGGGGAAAAATGCGGCATTTCTCTCCTCCCAGTCCGCCCACTGCTGTAGGCCGACGGCATCAATCGCATCCTGCTCGGGCTTAGGCAGGCTACGAAAGCGGGCGAGGTCTTCGGGCTTCATGGTGTAGACGGCAAGAAAACGGGGCATGCGGCGGTTTTTTCTTCATGCTGGCAGAAGCATGCTAGCTTAGTCTCCTGGAGGACCCAAGTCACTGCGCATTACCACCCTCTAAATGCCCGCCCGCTATTTGCGTCAGTCCTGTCGATGCCTATCAGTGAGCGCAGGTCCGAGTTTACGGGCCCTGCCTTGTTCACCCTCGGCGATCGCTCCGGCGCGCCGCATTGCCGTAAACACACCTCGACCAGTCTTTGCTTGAGCGGAGCAACTCCTGATTTCCCGCTTCGGCGAAGTAACCCTCGCCACACTCTCCGATCTCCCAATTGCTGCGTCGGGCCGGTCTGAAGGGGCGTTCAGGCCAACAATGACCCGAGGCTGAAGCTGGCATCCATTTGGAACGCCCGACCTGCCGGCGGGCGGAACTGCTCCACCACCAGATCAACGGGCACATCAAGCGTCATCCCTGTTCGGGGGACAGCCCGAATGCAGTCCGGCCGCCAAACGATGTGCTCACGATCATTCAGCCGAAGAATCACGGAGCAGCAGGCGCGACCCGACGTCCACAATAGACCTGATAGCGGGAAGCAGTTCCTGCCCCAGCGACGTCAGCTCATACTCCACGGTCGGCGGCGATGTCGGCATCACGTTGCGATAGAGGACGCCGCGCTCCTCGAGGTCCCGCAGTCTGCTGGTCAGTACCTTCGCCGAAACGGCTGGGGTATCGCGGCGGAGTTCCGAGAACCGACGCGGGCCTTCGCTCAGGGACCAGAGCACCTCGGGTGTCCAGCAGCCGCCAAGCAGCGCCATGCACCTCGACAAGGGGCAGCCGGCGAGAGCCTTCACCTTTTTTCGCGTCTTGAGAACCATCGCCGTCCGCCATGGGGAGTTTCCAGTTGGTTACCGGAAAATGGTGGTAACCACAAGATACGTGGTTTCCAATGGTAACGATGGCCGCTATTCGAAGGCTCTCCGATCCACGAAACCACGAAATGGACTGAATGATGTACGCAATAACTGGAGCAACGGGACAGCTTGGCCGCCTGGTGATCGAGGCACTGCTGAAGACCATTCCCGCCGACCGGATCGTCGCGGCGGTTCGCAATCCGGCGAAGGCCAGCGATCTGGCAGAGCGCGGTGTCATCGTAAGGGGGGCGGACTACGACCATCCCGACACGCTCGCCGCAGCCTTCGCCGGTGTCCAGAAACTGCTGCTGATTTCGTCGACCGAGGTCAGCGGCCGCCTGCCGCGGCATCAGACGGTGATCGAGGCAGCCCAACGCGCCGGGGTTTCGCTGATCGCTTACACCAGCATGCTGCACGCCGACACGTCTCCCGCAACGCTCGCAATCGAGCATCGCCAGACGGAGGAGGTCATCGCGGCCTCGGGCCTTCCCGCCGTCATCCTGCGCAATGGCTGGTACACCGAGAACCATCTGCTGGCGCTTCCGGCGGCTCTGGAGCACGGCGCCTTCGTCGGCGCCGCGCAAGACGTGCGCTTCTCGTCCGCCGCGCGGCGGGACTATGCCGAGGCCGCAGCCGTGGTGCTGACGACCGACGGCCAGGCGAGGAAAACATACGAGCTCGCCGCAGACCAGGCCTTCACGCTCGCCGAGCTTGCGGCGGAGGTCTCGCGGCAATCGGGCAAGGTTATCGCCTACAACGATCTTTCCCAGGCCGCTTATCAGGATGTGTTGACGGGGGCCGGGCTACCGGCCGACTTCGCTGCGCTTCTGGCCGATACCGACGCTGCAGCCGCACGCGGAGCGTTGTTCGATGACGGAGGCGCCCTGGGGCGGCTGATCGGTCGTCCGACCACCTCGATGCAGAGCCTTGTCGCGGCCGCATTGCGCGGTTGAAGCCGGGGCTCAGAACTCGACGTGCATAGCGCCGCCGGTCGAAAGCGGATACGGGTCTTTAGATTTTCTCGACTGGATTGGGTTCTCCTTTCGTCGCACCGAGGCGGTTGAGCAGATTGAGCGTGATCCTGCCCGCATCGTTCATGGCGCCTGCGGCTGGCAGCGCGCCGCACCAGGCAACCGAGCTTGCCGAAAAGATCAAGCCGCCTGCTGCGAGCTTTCGCAGGGTCATTTCGGCGCAACGGCAGGCGATGCGTTGCGTATCCCCGCCCTCATACCAACGCGTCGGATCCTGGAAGAAGCTGTCGGGAAATCCCGTCGCACGCGCGATCACGACGGTGTCAGCGGAAGTGCCGAGGGCTGGATCCGTCGCATCCACTTCGTAGCCCGCGGCACCGCCCAGCACGATGCCGTCCGTGCCGAAGGTCGCATCTTCAACGCCTTCGAACAGCCATGCGCATCCTGCTTCATGGCTTTCCTCAGTGCGCGTGAAGGGACGCGCGCCTTCGAAGCCCATCAGTGAGATCGCGCCGCCGATCAGCGAGAATTCGCCTCGGCCGCGGGAGCGGAGATAGCCGCCTGGTTCGTTGGTGATCGACAGCGCCTGTGCGGCGACCGGGCCGTCCCAGGTTCGGCCGGCCTCCAGCGGCGAGCGCCGCAGCTCCATCAGATCGTCCTTGAAAGCCACAGTGGCAGCAAAGCCGTTTCCGCCGAGATAGGCGATGCTGCCGCCTTCGGCCACAAACTGCCGCAGCGCCTGCTCCATCTCGATCGACATATATTCGGGGTGACTGCCGGTGACGACGGCTTGATGTCGACGCAGACCGTCTATGCCGCATTCGTGCAAATCGTGATCGGTCATGACGTCAAACACGATTCCATTGTCGTGGCAGAAGCGGAGGAAGTGCAGATCGACCGGCAAATTATGTGGGCAGCCGCAGAGCGGATAATCGTAATCGTCCCTGAGCGTCACTTTCGGCTTTTTGTAGGAGCAGATGGAAACGCCGCTAAGGTCGGAATGGTAGTCGTAAAGAGATTTCAGATTGTTGGCGACCGCGAAGCGATGTCCCCGGTCGTCGCTTTTCCATTCATAAAGATGATCTGGGAGATATTCGTCCGCATAGGCGAGATAGGTGGCCGTCGGCACGAGATACAACAGCGGCGACGAAACCTGTGAAGAGGTGACGAAGAACACCACGCGTTCGTAGCCACCATCCCATTCGATCTGGAACGCGTAGACGCCTGGGCGTACGTTTTCAGGGATCGTCAAGCGGTGCGATGCCGGCCACTCAAGCGGGCCGATGTCGTCGTCGTGGCAATGGATAGCGTCGTAGTGCGACGGCACGAAGCGAGGCTCGAAGCTCGATCCGTCCCAGCGTGCCGAAGTCATGCAGAAGGCTGGCTGATTGATCACATCGAGGAGCAGCGGATCTGCTCCGCCCGACGACAGGATCGGCTGCGTTGGCAACAGCGTCGGGAAATCCCAGGCAACGGTCCCCTGTGGTGTGTCGAGCCGGATCGCGGCAAATTTCGCGTTGAGGGTAGGTTCGTGGTGGGTAGCACTTGCGCCGAAATGGATGCCGTGCGCCTGGAGGTTCCGCGCCGGGCTGCCAAAACCTTCATGGAGTTCGTAAGGCGCGAGAAGATCATGCGATTTGATGCGCAGGCGCGGCTGCTCCTGCCGCAGATCCAACTCGACAGTGAGCCACACACCAGTTGGCGCCTTCTTCTGGACAAAGGTTTCGTCACCGATTTCCAGGACAAATGCGCCGTCGCGGAGGCGCAGCCCGAGGACGCCTGCTTCCAGGATCGTACGCGCACCTTCGTTGCGCGTGAGGAACAGCTCAAAACGAATGCCGTGGACGGCTTGTACTTTGGCCAGCTCGCCGGGTCGGACGAACAGGAACGACCCTTGGTCGAAATACCGATGCTGTGGTTCACCTATCGTTTCGAAGGGCCAAGCGAGAAATTCCGGAGCCGGCTTGTCAAGCCGGCAAATTCGTGTGGCCTTTATCGGCCGATCGCAAGACAGGCTGAGGTTGATCTGCTGGCCTGCTTTGGCACTCCAGGGGGTGGTATAACCAACCACTCTCATCGCGTCGTGGTCTACTGCGCGCTTCATCTATCCTCCCGATGAACTCCAGATGGGCTGGGGCGAACCGCGTAGACCGGTCCGATGTCGGCCAATGCGCTGCCGCTCTGACAAGCAAAGGCCGCATGGCGCACTACCGCCATGATGTACATGCTTGTATAGATAAGCTGCATTCGGATAGTCTCGACGCGATCGGTCCAAGCGCCACATTACCAAGGAGGACGACATGCGCAACGCATCTCTCTTCGATCTGTCAGGCAGGAAGGCGCTTGTAACCGGCGCAAGCCGCGGCATCGGGCGCAGCATCGCCGAGGCGCTCAGCGCGGCCGGCGCCGACGTAGCGATCACGGCGCGCAGCGTGGCCTCGCTCGAGGAGACGATGGCCGCCCTCCGCATCGCCGGCGGGGTCGCGCATGCCGTCGCTCTGGACGTCACCGATGTCGACCGGTGCCGGGCGGCGACAGCCGAGGCCGGCAGCCTGCTCGGAGGTCTCGATATTCTCGTCAACAATGCAGGTATGGAAGAGGTCCGGCCCTCGCTCGACGTCGATGAGGCGCTGTGGGACAGGATTGTCGATACGAATCTCAAAGGCGCCTTCTTCTGCGCCCAAGCCGCCGCGCGGCAGATGAGAGACGCCGGACGGCCCGGCGTCATTATCAATCTCTGCTCGCTGACCTCCGAGGTCGGGGTTCCCACGGCGGTGCCATACGGCTCGTCGAAATCAGGCCTCCTCGGCATGACGCGGGCGCTTGCAGCGGAGTGGGCCGATCTCGGGATCCGGGTCAATGCCATCGCGCCTGGCTATTTCAGGACAGCGATGACAGACGTGTTCTACAGCAACGAGGCATGGCAACAATCGATGCTCGCCAAGATTCCGCAGCGCCGTTTTGGCGATCTCTCGGACCTGCACGGAATCGCGGTGTTCCTCGCTTCGGATGCGGCGGCCTACATAACCGGCCAGTCCATTCCCGTGGATGGAGGCTTTCTCGCATCGATTTGAAGGCTTCAGGGGCTGGAGACGTGTCCCAGAAGTGATCGACAAGCGCTAATCGTAATTGCGTCCTAAGAAAAGGAGCCGCCATGTCTGACGTCAGCTTTCACCGCCTGTCATCCCTCAGTGTCGATCAGCGGGCCAGTTTACTGAAACGTGCCGAAGGAGATCTGTCTTCCTTCATCGAAAAGGTCCGTCCGATCATCCAGGCCGTCAAGGATGAAGGTGACGCGGCCTTGCTCCGGTTTGTACGCGAGCTCGACAAAGCCGATGTTGCCGACGGTGAACTGAAAGTTTCGGAGGCGGAATTCGACGCGGCGTTCGACAAGGTCGACAAGGATGTCGTCGAGAGTATCCGGTTCGGCATCGACAACATCCGGCATTTTCACGAGGAGCAGCGTCCGGAAACAATGTGGCTCAAGGAAGTTCGGCCGGGCGCCTATGCGGGTGACCGATACACACCGATCGCTTCGGTTGCGCTTTATGTTCCGCGCGGCAAAGGCGCCTTCCCTTCGGTGACGATGATGACCTCGGTTCCGGCGGTGATTGCCGGGGTTCCCCAGATCGCGATCGTGACGCCTGCGACTTCGGATGGTTCCGTCGACGCCGCGACGCTGGTTGCTGCCCGCCTCGCCGGCGTGGAGACCGTGTACAAGTGCGGCGGCGCCCATGCGGTCGCCGCCGTCGCCTATGGAACCGAGACTGTGAAGCCCGCCGTCAAGATCGTCGGGCCGGGGAGCCCGTGGGTGGTGGCGGCAAAGAGCGTGTTGTCCCCAATCATCAACACAGGTCTCCCGGCCGGTCCGTCCGAAGCGATTATTTTTGCCGATGACAGCGTCGACGGCGGCCTGGCCGCTCTTGACCTGTTGATCGAAGCCGAGCACGGGCCGGATTCCTCGGCCTACCTGGTGACGCACAGCCGCAAGGTCGCCGAAGCCGCATTGATTGCGATACCGGAACACTGGTCGAGGATGAGCGAACAGCGTGTGGAGTTCTCACGCGCGGTGCTGACTGGGAAGCGCGGCGGCATCGTGCTGACCGAGTCGCTGGAGGACAGCTACCGGTTCATCAACGACTATGCGCCGGAGCACCTCGAGATTCTGTCAACGGAGCCATTTGCGCATCTCGGACGTATTACGGAAGCCGCCGAGATCCTCATGGGTCCGCATACGCCGGTGACCCTTGCCAACTTCGTCCTCGGGCCCAATGCGGTGCTGCCGACCAGCCGGTGGGCGCGAACCTTTGGACCGCTTTCCGTGACGGATTTCGTCAAGAGATCGTCGGTCGGCTATGTGACCTCGGCGGCCTATCCGGAACTCGCCCTGCATGCCCGCAGGCTCGCCCGCTACGAAGGATTCAGCTCGCATGAGAACGCGGTTTCGGAGATCCGCGATCGCTATCTCGCCGGCTGAGCGGAAACGATGATGATGAGGGCGGCGCGACTCCATGGACCCGGCGACTTGCGCGTCGAGGATATCGCCGCGCCAGGCGCTCCCGAGCCAGGCTGGGTGAAGCTGAGGGTCGATGCCGCAGGCATTTGCGGTTCCGATCTTCACAACTTTCGCACGGGCCAATGGATAAGCCGATCGCCTTCGACGGCTGGCCATGAGCTGACAGGCACGGTGATCGCCATCGGCGAGGGCGTGGATACCGTCGCCGTTGGCGACCGAGTGGTCGCCGATTCCCGTTTCTGGTGTGGAGAGTGCGCGCAATGCCATGCAGGCAGGCGGCATCTTTGCACGTCGCTGGGCTTCGTCGGCGAGATATGCGACGGCGGATTTGCCGAACAGGCGGTCCTGCCCGCGCGCCTCCTGCACATCATCGATGCCGCGCTGGACGAACGGATCGCGGCGATGGCCGAGCCGCTGGCTGTAGCGTTGCACGCAGTGCGGCGTCTGCCGAAAACGGCCGGCTCCGTTCTTGTCGTCGGCTGCGGGACTATCGGCGGGCTTGCCGCACTGCTGCTTTCCCGGACATTCGCAGGTACCGTGCTCGTCGCCGATCGCAATCAGGGCCGCTGCGCTCGGGTGGCGCGGGTGACCAGCGCCAGCATCGTCGATTTGAACCGGGACGCCATTGCCGCCGCCACCGCGGATGCCCCCTTGCTCGCTGCCGTCGAAGCGACCGGCAGCATCGCAGCACTCAGCCAGTTGCTCGGCGTTCTCGATGCCGGCGGCACCGTTGCGATGGTCGGCATATTCCATGGGCGCCTCGATATCGATCCCAACATCCTGGTTGAACGCGAAATCGCATTGCTGGGATGCCACGCCTTTGCCGATGAGCTTCCCGACGCCATCCGGATGCTCGGCGAGTTGACCGAGCCCATGGTCGAACTGATCGACCGCGAGATTGGCCTGGATGATGTTCCCGCAGCCTATGAGCGGTTGTTGGCGGGGCAGGGCGATGGCTTGAAAACAATCATCCAGATGCGGTCTGCCGGGCGCGTGTGATTTCCGAACGTTGCCGGAAAGGATTTTTGAAATGATCACTTTGCCCGACACCGCCAGCCCTCTTTACGAGAAGGTCAAGGACTACATCCTGACGAACATCGGAACGGGGCGATGGAGCAAGGACCGGAAGCTGCCGTCCGAAAATGAATTCGTGGCGACACTCGGCGTGTCTCGGATGACGGTCCACCGTGCCTTGCGGGAGTTGACCTCTGCGGGTTTTTTGATCCGGCTCCAGGGCGTCGGCACATTCATCGCGCCACCTCGACCGCAATCCGCACTGATCGAGATCAACAACATCGCGGCGGAAATTGTCGCGCGGGGAAACAGGCATCGCTCCGAGGTTATCGTCCTCGAAAAGATCATGCCGACAAAGGAGCTCGCGCTTTCTTTCGAGTTCGCAAGGCGCGCGTCGGTCTATCATTCCATCGTCGTCAACTTCGAGAACGACCTGCCTGTGCAACTGGAAGAGCGCTTCGTCAACCCGAGCCTGATACCCGACTATGACAAGCAGGACTTTTCCAAGACGGCGACCTACGACTATCTCATGCAAAAAACCCCGGTGACGGAGGTCGAGCACATCATCTCGGCGACTCCTGCCGATGCCGAGACGGCGCGGCATCTGGGCATCGATGTCGCAAGCTGCTGCCTGTTTCTGCATCGCCGGACATGGACGGGCGCCGTCGTTGCCACGATCAGCAAGCTGACTTACGTTGGAAGCCGCTACTCGCTTGGCAGTCGGTATTCTCCGTCCAAAAAGACCTGATCGCAGTGAAGCGAATCAGAGTTGGAAGGAGGGGTCTAACTTGTATATGCATGTATGTATTTAGCCTTGACATCCGCCGTTGCTGACGTTGAAGTGTCGTCGCACTTTCGTTGAACGGACAGCTAAGATGCCGAGGCACGGTGCTGCAAGAGCAGAAGCCCGCATTCTCACCAGGCCGGATGTTTGGTTCAAAAAAGCGGCCTGATCATCAAGGGGAACAAGATGATGCGTAACCTAGCAGGACAATTTCGGGCACTCGTTATGGCTGCTGCCGTCGGGTTTGCCCCGGCGGCCTACGCGGCCGACACGACAATTCCGGCGACGCCTGAGGCAGGAACATTCAAGATCGGCATCGAGCCATGGCTTGGCTATGGCCAGTGGCACGTCGCCGAGGCCAAGGGCCTGTTCAAGGCAAGCGGGCTGTCCGACGTGCAGATCGTGAACTTCGCCGAGGACAAGGACATCAACGCCGCCCTGGCGAGCGGCCAGCTCGATGCCGCCAACATCGCGACCCACACGGCTATGGGCATGGTTGCGGCCGGCCTGCCGGTGAAGATCGTGCTTCTGCTCGACGTCAGCATGACGGCAGACGCCATGATCGCCGGCAAGGACGTCGCCTCCGTCGCCGACCTCAAGGGCAAACAGGTCGCTTTCGAGGAAGGCACGACGAGCGACATCCTGCTCAAATACGCGCTCGCCAAGAACGGCATGTCCATCGCCGATGTCCAGCCGGTACCAATGCCGGCGGCGGATGCCGGCAGTGCGTTGATCGCCGGCCAGGTCCCGGTCGCGGTGACCTATGAGCCCTATCTCACCGCCGCCAGGGCACAGAACAAGGATGTCAAGCTACTCTTCACCGCAGGCGAAGATCCCGGCCTGATCAGCGACGTGTTCGTGGTGCGCGATGAGGTGATCAAGTCGCGTCCTGGCCAGGTGCTTGCCATGATCAAGACCTGGGATGCGGCCCTGAAGGCCTACAACGCCGACACGCCCGACGGCCGGGCGATCATCTCCAAGGCGGTTGGTTCGAGCGTCGAAGACCTCAACACCGCCTTTGATGGCGTGCGTTACTATAGTCTCGCCGAAAACAAGGATGCGCTGATGGGCGAATTCTCCACCAAGATATTCGCCGATGTCGAAGCGGCCGCCAAGAACGCCGGGCTGCTTCAGGCGGACGTGACGCCGGAGCAGATGATCGACCCGTCATTCGTCAAGGCCGCGAAATGACGAGGGCCGGCTCGCGGTGGTGACGCAAATGTCCGAGCAGCGTGCCACCAAAACGAGCCCGTCTCACGCAGTACCGAGGCCGGTGACCAAGCAACCGATGCTCCGTCGCCGCTCCTCCGGGATCGGCGCGGCCATCGCACGCTCGCGCTTCCAGATGATAGCAGTGACCGTCTTTGCCGGCCTCGGCCTCGCCTGGTGGGCGGCAACGGGGCTGGGACTGGTAAAGCCAATTTTCCTGCCCTCGCCGGGAAGCGTGGTGACCCAACTCGGCAAGCTCTCGGGTGACGGCACGCTGTGGCTGGATCTCAGGACCTCGATATACCGTATTTCCATTGGCTTCCTCATCGCCTCGGCATTGGCGATTCCGATTGGCGTGCTGATCGGCAGCTTCAGGACCTGGGAAGCGGCGATCGAGCCGCTTGTGGATTTCATCCGTTACATGCCGGTGGTCGCTTTCGTGCCCCTCTCCATCCTGTGGTCGGGGACAGGCGATGCCCAGAAGTTCCTGATCATCTTCATAGGCACCTTCTTCCAGCAGGTGCTGATGATCATGGACAATGTGAAGCGGGTTCCCGCTGATTTCATTGGCCTTGGCAGGACGCTCGGGCTGCCGGATCGCAAGATCCTGACGCGCATTGTGGTTCCCAGCGCCTTGCCGGGCATCTGGGATACGTTGCGCATCAGTCTCGGCTGGGCCTGGACCTGGCTGGTATTGGCGGAACTTGTCGCGGCGACATCAGGCCTCGGCTACCGCATCACCGTGTCCCAGCGCTATTTCCAGACCAACACCATCATTGGGTACATCCTGCTGCTGGGCGTGCTTGGTCTCATCACCGACCAGGTCATGAAGGCACTGGGAAAAGTGCTGTTCCGGCAGGAAGGCCACGTGCAATGAGGCCAGGCCGATGAGTTTGCCCAAACTGCGGATCAAAGGTCTCCACAAGAGCTTCGGCACTGGCGCGCGGCGCACGGAAGTGCTGCGCGATATCAATCTCGATCTTGCCGACAACGAGTTCGTCTCGCTGGTGGGCACGTCGGGTTGCGGCAAGAGCACGCTGCTGTCGATCGTTGCCGGACTGCAGGATTTCGACGCCGGAGATCTTGCCATCGATGGCGCGCCGATCCTGCAGCCGGGCCTCGACCGCGGCGTCGTCTTCCAGTCCTACACCCTGCTTCCCTGGCTGACGGCGCAGCAGAACATCGAGTTCGCCCTCAAGGCCGCGGGTCATGATCGCGCGACCTGCCGCAGGATAGCACGCGAGCATCTCGATCTGGTCAAGCTCCCGCACAGCGCCAATCGCTATCCGTCCGAGCTTTCGGGCGGCATGAAGCAACGGGTGGCCATAGCGCGTGCTCTTTCCTATCGACCCAAAATGCTTCTGATGGACGAGCCCTTTGGCGCGCTCGATGCCTTGACCAGGCATCAGATGCAGGAACTCCTGACGCAGATCTGGGAGGAGCACAGGCTCACCGTGCTCTTCGTCACCCATGATGTGGAAGAAGCCGTCTACTTGTCGGACCGCATCATCGTGATGGGGATCGGCCCGGGACGCATCATGCAGACCTTCAATGTCGACATCGAGCGCCCGCGCCGGGAAGAGGTCATGGAAACCCCGGCCTTCATGGATTTGCAGCGCAGCGTGCACAAGGCGATCCGCGAGGCCTCAAAACGTCCCGAAATGGTTTAGGCGGGCCACTCAATTACTTACAATCGGCGACCAGCGTTGCGCCCAATCTCGATATCGCGCCATCGCAAATTCCCGACCAGGGGAGCCGCCATTGGCGTCCTGCTCCTCAACCTCGAAAAAAATTTGCAGGACAATGTCGATTTCCTAAACTCCGTTCGTCGTTTCGATGCCGGCCGGTGAGGCCGGCTCAACAAGGAGACAGACGATGCGTGTGATGGTGCTCGTGAAGGCTACCGAGGACAGCGAAAAGGGCTTTCTCCCCACGCCCGAGGCGAAGGAAGCGATGGAGGCGATGGGCAGATTTAACGACGAGCTGCGCAATGCCGGCATCTTGCTCGACGCCGACGGCCTCAAGCCCTCCTCGCAGGGCAAGCGCGTTGCGTTCGATGGTCCCCGCCGGACGGTCATCGACGGGCCTTTCGCCGAGACCCGCGAACTGGTCGCCGGCTTTTGGCTCTGGGAAGTCAAGGACATGGACGAGGCGGTCGCCTGGGTGAAGCGCTGCCCCAATCCCATGCCGGGACCGAGCGAGATTGAAATCCGGCCGCTGTACGAGATGGCTGATTGGCAATGGGAATCTGACGCCGGAGGTCACGGAAATCCATGACCGGACGCGCGAGAAGCGCAGCGGCAACTGAGACTGTCGGCCGCAACCTGCTTGCCTCCATTATGGCTTTGGCCGACAAGGCAGCATGACCGCAGGCGAGACGCAGCAGGCGATCGAGGCGATTTTTCGCATTGAACGGGCCCGGCTCATTGCGGGCCTGGTCCGCCTCGTGCGCAATGTCGACCTTGCAGAGGAACTGGTGCAGGACGCCCTCGTCATAGCCCTGTCCGAATGGTCCAGGGCCGGCGTTCCGGCCAATCCCGGCGCTTGGCTGATGACGGTCGGCAAACGCCGCGCCATCGACGCGATCCGTCGCGACAAGATGCGCGAGCGCAAGCATGAGGAGATCGCGCGGGAGCTGGACGGCGAGTGCGACGGTACGGCCGAGGGAAACGAAATGGCCATGAACGACGATCTTGGCGACGAGCTGCTGGGCCTCATCTTCACAGCCTGCCACCCCATACTTTCGGCCGACGCCCGCGCGGCGCTCACGCTGCGCGTCATCGGCGGCCTGACGACGGACGAGATCGCCCGTGCTTTCCTGTCAAGCGAGGTGACGATCGCCCAGCGCATCGTCCGCGCGAAGAGGACGATCGGAAAGGCCGGGCTCAGCTTCGAGGTGCCGCGCGGCGCCGAGCGTGCGGCGCGTCTGTCCTCGGTGCTGGAGGTCATCTATCTCATCTTCAATGAAGGCTATGCTGCCACGGCCGGCGACGACCTTGTCCGGCCGGGCCTGTGCCTGGAGGCACAACGGCTGGGCCGCATGCTGGCGGGGCTGATGGCCGAGGATGCCGAGGTGTTCGGCCTGCTGGCTCTAATGGAAATCCAAGCATCGCGCCTGCCGGCACGCATCGGGCCGGACGGCGCCCTCTTGACCCTGACCGAGCAAAACCGCGCGCGCTGGGACCAGTTGCTGATCCGCCGAGGCCTTGACGCGCTGGCCCGTGCCGAAGCCCTCGGGGGCGATGGCCCCTATGTGTTGCAGGCCGCGCTTGCAGCCTGTCACGCGCGGGCGCGCAGTCCGGCCGATACCGACTGGCCCCGCATCGCAGCGCTCTACGACCGGCTGCGTGCAGTGATGCCCTCGCCGGTGGTCGATCTCAATCGGGCGATCGCCCACAGCATGGCCTTCGGGCCCGAAGCGGGCCTGCGGCTGGTAGACGAGATTGCCGACGCCGCCGCCTTGCGCAATTATGCGCCATTGCCAGCGGCGAGGGGCGATTTTCTGTTTCGGGCCGGCCGGCTGGCCGAGGCCCGCGCCGAATTCGAGGCTGCGGCCAAGCTCACCCGCAACGTGCGCGAGGCGGCCTTTCTCCTCGCCCGCGCAGACGCTTGTGGTTGACAGCATCGCTCTCCGTGCCTGAAGCGCCGCTCGGCAACATCGAAAGCCGCCAGTTCGCTCACGGCCAGCTCCCTTCAATGAGCGCGATCAGCTCGCAACGCGAAAGGGATTAACGATGCGCAAGCCTTCGTCGAGCGCCATTGCGTGCTGCATGTCCTCTGACAAAAGTGTATCGCAGCCAGCGTGAATCGAGCCAATCGGTTTTCGCGGCTTGGGTATATTCATTTTGGAGGAGAGGGCCTCGATCATGCCAGCAACTGCGTCGGCACGCCGATAATCGGTCCTGCCTCGGCGAGCCGCTGGTCGAGGGTCCACACCGTGGCGCCATGCTCCGATGCCGCCGCGAGGTGCAGGGCGTCGCCAGCACGAAGCCCGAGCATATGTTGATCGGCGAATTTCGCGGCGACCCGAAAATGCCCGCCCGTCACCGGCAGCATGGTGAAGCTCTCAGCGACCAGCTTATTGAACATCGCGAGCGCTGCAGCGCGCTGCTCCAGGTCGATCTGTCCGGTCCGAAGCTTGGTCGCCATGGCGGAGGATATCTCGGTGATGGTCCAGTCGCTGATCACAAGTTGCGCTGGGTCCTGCTCCGCCAGCCAGCCCTGAACGCGCGCGGTGATGGCTTCGTTGGATAGCGCCGCGACGATCAGCGAAGTATCGAGATAGAACATCAATAGCGATCGCCATCTCGCATCGATCGCACCAGATCGGCGGCAACCTGGGCCTGCAGAGGCATGGTTGCGGTCAGGGATTGGAGCAGGCCGGCGTCGATCCGTTTGCGAGGGCGGGCCACGGCCGTGAGCCTGGCGACCGGCTTGCCACGCCGGGTTATGTCGATCGAGTCTCCAGCCTCGACCCGGTCGACGAGCTCACTCAGATGTGCCTTGGCGTCCGCCAAATTGACCGCGTCCATCTCAGCTCCTGACCATGTAGATGGTCATGTAGCGCATAACGCGTGACAATTCCAGTGCAGAGCACGGCGAATGAGCAACTGGCTGCGTGAGCGAAGCAGGTGATCGCTCCTGCAACGAGAATTATGCCGCTTCCCGCTTGACTCATACATATCCCGATGGTTATACATCGATCAATAGCCGAAGGGTTATCGATCCCAATGCCAAACGCTCACGATGTGCTCTTCAGAACGCTTGCCGATCCGACTCGGCGCGCTATTTTTGAGCGACTGTGTCGTGAAGGAGAGCAGACGGTCGGGGCTCTGACGGCTCAGGCCGGGATCTCGCAACCGGCCGTGTCAAAACATCTCGGCGTTTTGAGGCAAGCCGGGCTCGTGCGCGACCGCCATGCAGGACGGCAGACCCATTATAGCGCGCAGCTTGCTGCGCTTGCCCCCCTGATCGACTGGACAAGCCAGATGACCGGGTTCTGGCAGAGCCGGTTCGACGACCTCGAAGACCTGCTCAAAAGGATGGACCAGTGAACGAAATGGCGACCGAAACGCTCTCCGTCATTGTCGAACGGGAAATCGCTTATCCGCCCGAGAAGATCTGGCGCGCACTCACCCAACCACATCTGATCGAAGAGTGGCTCATGAAAAACGACTTCAAACCTGTCGCGGACCACCGTTTCAATCTTCACGCAGCCTGGGGCTCTGTCGAATGTCAGGTCCAGACGGTCGAGCCGAACAGAACGCTGACTTACACGTGGGATACCAAGGATCTCAAGAGTGTCGTCTCCTGGACCCTGACCCCCACGAGCACCGGAGCCCGCTTGCGCATGGAACAGTCGGGCTTCCGGCCGGATCAGCAGCCTTACTTCCGGGGTGCCAAAGTCGGCTGGCCGAGGTTCTTTGACGATCTGGAGCAGGTTCTGGCGCGGACGGACTGAGATCCGCGGGCGCTATTCAAGCAAGGGCTCTGTTACAGAGCGGCAGATGGCGGGGCGATAATGGAGGCAAGCCAATGAAGATCAAGTTGACCAAAGTATACGTGGACGACCAGGAAAAGGCTCTGGGTTTCTACACCGAAACGCTCGGCTTTACGAAGAAGGCCGATTTCAGCAATGGGCCGTTTCGCTGGCTGACCGTCGCATCAGCCGACGGGCCGGACGGTGCCGAGCTGCAACTCGCGCTCAATGACAACCCGGCCGCAAAGACCTATCAGAAAGCCATTTTCCAGCAGGGCCAGCCCGCGGTCATGTTCTTCACCGACGACATCAAGGGCGACTACGAGCGCATCAAAGCGCGCGGCGCCGAGTTCACCATGCCGCCGACCGAAGTAACCGGCTCGACCATCGCCCAGCTGAACGACAACTGCGGCAATCTCGTTCAAATCACCCAGCTGGCGCGCTGGTAAAGCACGCGTTCAGTGGCGTGGCTGCCCGGCGAGAGCCGCCAAACGGGCCGCCCGATCCGCTCGTTCGTCTTCAGAGGAGGTCTCAATGGATTGGAACAAATGGGTTCGGCAGATCCACCGCTGGCTGTCGATTATCTTTGCGGCGGTCGTCGCCGCTATCTTCATCAGCTTGGGAGCAGGCAAGGAACCCGCCTACTGGGTATACCTCTTGCCGCTGCTTCCGCTAGGCTTGCTCCTGCTTACCGGTCTGTACATGTTCGTGCTGCCTTACGCGCCCAAGTGGCGCAGCGCGGGGGGCACCGGCGCACTGGAGTGAATGCATGGCCAATAAGACGTCTATCGAGTAATCGGCGGTCGTGAAGAAGCCAGCCGCGAAGCCTGCAGCCGCAAAGCCGGTCCTCCTCGCAGGCGGCAACCCGCAGATCCCGAAGGGTGATGGTGACGCTCCTGTGCAGGCCTACATCGCGGCCATGCCGGGCTGGAAACGCGACGTCGGGCGCCGCCTCGACGCACTCATCGAGCACAACGTTCCCAACCTGCGCAAGGCCGTCAAATGGAACTCGCCCTTCTATGGCGTAGAGGGTCAAGGCTGGTTCCTCAACTTCCATTGCTTCACAAAGTACATCAAGCTGGCCTTCTTCCGCGGCACGTCGCTGCAGCCTGTCCCTCCAGGCGAGTCCAAGCACAAGGACGTGCGCTACCTCGACATCCGCGAGGACGACCAGCTCGACGAAGCTCAACTCACCGACTGGGTAAAGCAAGCCAGCCAGTTGCCTGGCGAGCGAATGTGAGTGGAATGCCAGTCATTCCCGCAAACCCGGTGCCGACTAGCGGTATTCATCTGACGGGCGAGCGGCAACAACCGCAGGGAAAGCGACAATGATGATGAAGAGTGGCTCTATGGAAGGAAATGCAGAGAGCTCTCCCTCTCAGCTGATCGATGCGAGGATCAGTGAGCTGGGCGATTGGCGAGGCAAGACGCTTTCCCATGTCCGCGCTCTCGTCAAGCAGGCTGACCCGGAAGTGGTCGAGGAGTGGAAGTGGCGAGGTGTTCCGGTGTGGTCGCACGCCGGAATAATCTGCACCGGCGAGACCTACAAGAACGTCGTGAAGGTGACCTTCGCAAAGGGCGCCTCCCTGCCGGATCCTTCAGGCCTGTTCAACTCCAGCCTTGAAGGCAACACCAGGCGCGCCATCGATATCCGTGAGGGCGAGGACATAGATGAGAATGCGTTCAAGGCGCTGATACGCGCTGCTGCCGCCCTGAACACGGCCCGATAGTCAGCTCCGGCCGATATGGTCGGCTAGCGGGCCGAGAGCGGCGAGCAAAACTTCGCCGGTGGCTTGCGTCGCGTTCTCATGCGGCGCGCGCAGGTTCAGCCAGCGACTGTCGCCAGACCGTACCGCCAGCACTGCCTTCATCGCGGAGATGAGGCCGGCGTCCTGGATGATTTTGCGGAACGCCTTGATGGCGGCATCCGCGTCGGTAGTGTCCTCTCCCGCCAGCGCTGCGTCGTAGAGGGCCCGGATCGCTGCGGCATTCAGATTGACTGTCGCCGAGATGCAGCCGGCAGCACCGTGGGCGAGGCCTTTGGTCAGCTGTGCTTCCGAGCTCGGGAAGACCGCGACCCTTGGTGCCGCGGCAATGACCTCGGCGGTGTTGTTCCAATCGCCGGCGCTGTCCTTGTAAGCCACCACGACATCGGGAAACGCTTCGCTCAATCGGGCGGTCAGCGCCGGGCTCACCGGTACGCCGGAATTCTGCGGGATATGGTAGAGGATCATCCTCATCGCCGGGTTCGCCACCCGTCCGATCAGCTCGCTGTAGTAGCGGGCCTGACCGTTGTCGCCGGCGGCCGTATAGAAGAACGACGGCAGCACCATCACCCCGGCACAGCCGAGACCGACCGCATGCGCGGTCAGCTCGACGGTTTCGGCAAGTGCTGTGACGCCAGTGCCGGGCATCAGACTGCCCGGCGAAATGCCAGCCTCGACCAGCCACTCCAGCGCTTGCATGCGCTCGCGCAACGAGACGGACAACGCCTCGCCCGTGGTACCGAACGGCGACAGGAAATGCGCTCCCTGATCCAGCACCCACTTGGCGTGTGATATCCAGAGGTCGCGGGCAATGCGGCCGTCGTTCTCGAACGGCGTCAGGATCGGTGCGATGGTTCCTTGCGGGCGGATCATGTGCGTCCTTCTACCGGTGAAAATCTGTGCAGTGCTCAACGCCCGGCAACAAGAGTGTCGAGCAAGCTACATGAAGCAGTGTTGCTGAGTACCGGCCGTTCGGCCTCGAAAGCAAGCGGCTCGCGCATAGACGCGCGATTGTGATCGGGCGGCGGTTCTGAGGCCCTCGAGGTATATCCTTGTCACGGGACAACGTCGTCTGGCCGAAAGGGGGGTGACAAACGAGTTCTGCTGTTTCATCAATGCCGCCTTTTGAGGAGAAGCCCATGCGGAGGATCGGTGTCGGCATTATCGGCTGCGGCAACATTTCGGATGCCTATCTGAAGGCGTCGCCACAATTTCCGGTGCTCGACATTGTCGGCGTCGCCGACATCAATCGGACGGCGGCCGAGGCCAAGGCAGCGGCCTACGGCCTGGCTGCCATGCCGGTCGACGCGCTGTTGGCCGATCCGCGCGTCGAGATCGTGGTCAATCTGACGACGCCGCAGCATCATGTGCCGGTCGGCCTGCAGGCTGTCGGGCAAGGCAAGCACGTCTATTCGGAGAAGCCGCTGGCAACGACGCTCAACGACGCCGAGCGGCTCGTTGCGGCCGCACGCGAACAGGGCGTGCGTGTCGGCTGCGCACCCGACACCTTTCTTGGCGGCTCCCACCAGACGGCGCGGCGGCTGGTCGATGAGGATACGGTTGGGACCATTGTCGCCGGCACTGCCTTCATGCAGGTGCCCGGCCACGAGCTCTGGCATCCCAATCCGGATTTCTACTATCAGCCCGGCGGTGGGCCGATGCTCGACATGGGACCGTACTATCTGACCTGCCTGGTTAACCTTCTGGGTCCGGCAAAATCGGTGATCGGGCAGGCAAAGTCATCCTATCCCACCCGCACCATCGGTTCTGGACCGCGCCAGGGCGAAACGATCCAGGTCGAGGTGCCGACCCATATTTCCGGCCTGCTCACATTCGAGAATGGCGCCGCGGTCTCGATCACCACCAGCTTCGACGTCTGGAAGCATGAACACAATCACATCGAACTTTACGGAACCACCGGCTCGATGATCGTCTCCGATCCCAATCAGTTCCAGGGCGACATCAGGACCAGCCAGCGCAAGGGCGACTGGACCGTGGCCGATCAGATCCATTCCTATGGCGACGGCAATTACCGGGGCCTCGGCCTTGCCGACATGGCGCAGGCGATCGTCTCCGGCAGACAGCACCGTGCTAGTCTCGATCTTTCCCTCCATGTCCTGGAAATCATGGAATCGATCATCTCTTCAGCAGAGATAGGGCAGCGTATCGACCTGAGATATGGCTGCGCCCGGCCGGCGCCGATGCGCGCCGACCTGCCTTTCGGAATTCTGGAATAGGGAATAATGCGATGAGCAAGACGGCACTGATTTTCTGGGGCGGCTGGGAAGGTCACACCCCGGCCCGAAGCGCCGAAATCGTCAAGGAGATGCTGGCCGGCAACGGCTTCGACGTGCAGCTGGAGCAGGGGACTTCGGCACTTGCCGATCCGCAGCTGGGCAAGCTCGATCTCATTGTCCCGGTGATCACCATGTCGACGATCGAAAAGTCGGAGCTGCAAAACCTGACCAGCGCCGTCAGGGCCGGCACCGGCCTTGCGGGTTTTCACGGCACCATGTGCGACAGCTTCCGCAACGAACCGGAATATCAGTTCATGACGGGCGGCCAGTGGGTCGCCCATCCCGGCAACATCATCGACTATCACGTCGACATCACCAGGCCAGACGATCCGATCATGCAAGGCATCGACGGCTTCGCCTACCGTTCAGAGCAGTATTACATGCATGTCGATCCGACCAACGAGGTGCTGGCGACGACTACTTTCACCGGCGAGCATCTCGATTTCATCGCTGGCGTCGTCATGCCGGTTGTCTGGAAGCGCCGCTACGGCAACGGCTGCGTCTTTTACAGCGCGCTCGGCCACACCGCCGACGAGTTCACCGTGCCGCAAATGGGCACGATGTTCGAACGCGGCGCGATTTGGGCCAGCCGAGACGCGGATCTTGCGTAGCCATTCGATCTGAACGCCACGTATCGTTGTAATCTTTCAAAGAATGGCCGTCCGAAGGCTGACACACAGGCCCGAACTGCAGCCGATTGACTGCCATGGTAGTATTCAATACATTTGCGGTCTCATAAGGAATTCCGTAGCTGGGGTCGAATGGAGCAGACGTGGCGATGGTTTGGCCCGAGCGACGCGGCTACGCTTGCCCATGCTAGGCAGGCCGGCGCGACCGGGATAGTGACGGCACTGCACGACATCCCTTACGGCGAAGTCTGGCCGATCGACGCCATCAGGCAGCGCCAGGCGCTGATCGAGGCGGATCCGGCGATGGGCCTCAAATGGAGCGTCGTCGAGAGCGTCCCCGTGCACGAGGACATCAAGCTCGGCCGCGGCGATCTCGATCGGCTCTACGACAATTTCAGGCAGACTTTACGCAATCTCGGCGCCTGCGGTGTGCGCACGGTCTGCTACAACTTCATGCTGATCCTCGACTGGACCCGCACCGACCTGGCTGCGCCGCTGCCGGGCGGCGGACGGGCGCTCCGCATGAACATGCACGAGCTTGCCGCGTTCGATTGCTACATACTGCAGCGCAAGGGATCTGAGCGCGACTATGCGTCCGATGTTCTCCAGCGGGCGAGCGAATGGTTCGAGACGACGCCGGATACGTCAAAAGAGCGTCTGCTCGCCAACATCATGGCCGGCCTGCCGGGCGCCTTCAAGCGCTACGACATAGCGGAATTGCGCGAAGTGGTTGCCGAGCAGTCGAGCCTGTCGCACGACCGGCTGCGCGAGAACCTCGTCAGTTTTCTCGAAAACGTGTTGCCGGCGGCCGAAGAGGCGGGCGTCACGCTGGCGATCCACCCGGACGATCCGCCGCGCGATCTCGTCGGCCTGTGCCGGATCGTCAAGAACGCCGACGACATCGCCTTTATCCTGGACGCCGTGCCATCGGCCCATAGCGGCCTTACCTTGTGCACGGGGTCGCTGGGCGCCAACCCGGCCAATGACGTGCCCGCCATCGCCAGACGTTTTGCGCACAAGATCAACTTCGTGCATCTGCGCAACGTCAGCAAGGACCCGGACGGCTCGTTCATGGAATCCGAGCATCTGAGCGGCGATGTCGACATGGTGTCGGTGGTCTCGATCTTGCTCGACGAGCAGCAACGCCGCCGCGACGCCGGCGAACAGGCGGCGCTGTTGCCGTTTCGTCCGGATCATGGCCACGAGCTGATCGATGATGCCACGCGGCACACCCATCCCGGCTACCCGGTGATCGGCCGTCTTCGCGGCCTTGCCGAACTGAGAGGCGTGATGACGGCGATTGCCCATCAGCGCGGCTACCGGCTGCAATGACGGCGCCCCGCCTGCTCTGCGTCGGCGCGCTCACCTACGACACGATCTTGCGCCTTGATGTCCTGCCCTCCGGCGCCGGCAAGTTCCTGCCAAGCGAGGCCGTGCAGATCGCGGCCGGCATGGCGGCAAGCGCCGCCGCGTCAGCCAGCCGCCAGGGCGGGCAGGTCTGGCTATGGGCAAGCGTCGGCGACGATGCCGTCGGCCGCGATGTCATCGGCCAGATGGAGGCGGAGCGGGTCGACTGTTCGCTCGTGCGCAGGGTTGAAGGTGGCCGCTCGGCCATTGCCACGATCCTGGTCGATGCCGCCGGCGAGCGTATGATTGTGCCGTTCTACGATGCCGTCACGCAATCCGATCCGGACCGTCTTCCGCCCGCGGATTTTTCCCGCTTCGACGCCGTGCTGGTTGATGTCCGCTGGCCCGGAGCCGCCGCCCTGGCGCTGGCGAAGGCCCGAGAATGCGGCATTCCGGCGGTCCTTGACGCCGATGTCGCGTCGCGACCGGTGCTCGACCGGCTGCTGCCGCTCGCCTCGCACGTCGTTGCATCGCTGCCGGCGGCACGCATCCTTTGCGGTCCGGAGATATCCGCCGGTTCCGCCGTCGCCATTATCGGCGAACGGACCGGCGCCTTCGTGGCCGTCACCGATGGGGCGAACGGCACCGCGTTCCGCTACTCGGGCAGCAATGATGTCCGTCATCTACCGTCGCCGCGGGTCGAAGCCGTCGACACCCTGGCGGCAGGCGACGTGTTTCACGGCACCTTCGCCCTCGGTCTGGCCGAAGGTTGGGACGAAGAGCGGGCCATAGCAGTGGCCAGCGCTGCCGCCGCCCTGAAATGCCTACGCTTTGGCGGACGTCTTGGCGCACCGACGCGCGCCGAAACACTGGCTTTCATGCAATGATCGACATGATGCCGAACACGCTTGGGCCGGCTCGGCGGAAAAGGGTACGCCATGCGTCGCTGATCGACTACCATGGCAATCGCTGCGCAACTGTTCGTGGGAGGATAAATGGCTGAGTTCAAAAAACGCGCACTGGTCACCGGGGCAGCCATGGGCATCGGCCGTGCTGTCGCCGAAAGGCTGGCCGAGCAAGGCGTCGACCTGATCCTGTTCGACTGGGCGGGCGATCAGCTGGACGAGGTCGCGGCACGGCTTTCGGCGCGCGGCGTGACCGTGCACACCGTGCTTGGCTCGACCGCCGACACTGAAGCCTGCGGCCGCGCCGTCGAGCTTGCCCGTTCCACGTTCGGCGGGCTCGACATGCTTTCCCACAATGCCGGCATCCAGCGTTACGGAACGGTGGAGACCACGGACGAGGCGCTTTGGGACGAGGTGATGAACGTCAACCTCAAAGCCGCCTACCTGCTGTCGCGCGCAGCGATGCCGCTGTTGCGCCAAAGCCGCGGCGCCATCGTCCATATGAGCTCGGTGCAAGGCCTGGCCAGCCAGGAAGGGGTTCTGGCCTACAGCACGGCCAAGCATGGCCTGATCGGCCTGGTCAAATCGATGGCCGTCGACTATGCGCCGCTCGGCGTGCGCGTCAATGCCGTCGCTCCGGGCGCGGTCGACACACCGATGCTGCGGGATGCGGTCAAGCTCAACGATAAGCCCGACGAGATCCTGCGCATCCTCGACAACATGCATCCGCTCGGCCGTACCGCCCGGCCGCAAGAGATTGCCGCAGTCGTTGCCTTCCTGCTGTCCGACGATGCCTCCTTCGTCACCGGCGAGGTCGTGCGCGTCGATGGCGGGCTGCTGGCGCGCATCGGCGGTTCTCCGCGCAAGGAGTAACGCCGGCGCTGCTGCTTGCGCAGGCATTTCATGAACGGCTTGAAACTGCAGAGCCTTTAAGGGGATTGCCGATGGCAGCGCTTTTGGGAATGCGGACCATCACCGAGGGGCGGTTGGGCGAAACCGGCCCCGGCGCATCGGTCGCGGCGAGGACGTTCGAGGTTCTGCTCGACCAGATCCTGACCTTCCGCCTGAAGCCGCACGAGCTGATTTCTGAAAAGGCGATGTCGGAAGCCCTTGGCGTGAGCCGCACGCCGGTCAGGGAGGCGCTCGCCCGGTTGGCCGGTCTTGGCCTGATCGACATCTATCCGCAGCGCGGCAGCATGGTGGCGCCGCTCCGTATTGCCGATCTCGAGAAATCGCAGTTCCTGCGCGAATCGCTCGAAGTCGGCCTGATCAAGCGCGCGGCCGAGAGCCCGCGCCGTGCCGACCTGCTTGCCGTGCTCAAAGGCGAACTGGCGGTCCAGGAGACGTTCGCCTCCATCGCGGACGACAGGCGCTTCTTCAAGTCGGACGAGCTGTTCCACCAGCACATCGCCAGCCATGCAGGGTTCCCCGGAATCTGGGCCGACATCAGCGCGGCGAAGCTGCCCATGGACCGCTTCCGCTTCCTGTCTTTCCCGCGCCTCGACACCATGTCGGTGGTCCTCGGCCAGCATCGGCGGATTGTCGATGCGCTCGAGCAGGCCGACGCGCTTGCGGCGGAAGAAGCAATGCGAACGCATCTTCGCCGCATCTTCGAGGTGCTCGAAATCGTCCAGGAGCGCTACCCCTATTATTTCGAGGCAAACGGCAGTGTGAGCCCACCGTCGGCCGGCTCAATCCAAGCCTGAGCCTTTCTTGCGCGCTTCCGAAGGCGTCTTGGTCTTGCTGCCGGATTTGTCGGAAGCTGGCTCGGCTTTGCGATCTCGACCCTCGCCGCCTTGCTCCTTGCGGAGCTGCTTTTCCACTATCGATCGCGATCCTTCCGCCGGGTCTTGTTCAGGATGAGTATCGGCTCCCGTCATGTCGGCTCCTATCCATTTTGATCAATGGCGTGCGGCGTGGGCTGACCTCCGCCGCCGGTTCTGTCGCGCCCGATCATCAGCCAGGCGGCGAACAGCACGACCAGTACGACCGCGATCCAGGCGACGAGGCGAGGCATCGGCCTCACGTCCCTCGCCGCCGCTTGCTGCCGCGTGCCTCCGGATCGGAGCCGGCCCCGACCGTTGGATCGGGCACGACCGGACCGCGCTCGGCCTCGGAACCCTCAGCTTCGATCTCCTGCACGGCCTGATCCCAATGCTCGCGCTCGCGTCCTTGCGGACGGCCTTCGCGCTCCCAGATCTCATGGGCTCGCTGCCTGATACGCTCTTCCCTGTCCATGGCCTTTGCCTCCTCATCCCCTAATCCGGCGATCGCTGGTTTGTTCCGCGCTGCCAGCGCCGTTCATTGCGGTTCAGTTGACGTGATCACCGGGCGCTCTAGATCAAACTTCACGCCGAAGTCGCTTGGTGCGGGGAGAACAATCGTGTGGCAGCAACGCTACAAGCACGTATTGTAAATGCCGTTACAGCCGTCGGTCTTCGACCGGACCGCCCGTGCTTGCTGCCGATAATATTTGTACTGACGGCATGCTCGCCTTCCGGCCAGGTTGAGCAGCAGTCGAAAACCGCCGCTTCCGCCACACAGACTGCTTCGCTGGTCCTGGAGAGCTGGATCGCTGGGGGAGCCCCGTCGAAATACACGTCGCGCACTTTGCAATCCGTCGGCAAGGCGCTCGCCGATGCCGGTGCGCAAATCCAGTCCGCCAAGTCGCCTGAGCCCAGCGAGCAAGCCGGTCTGACGATGGCGGTTGGACGGCTTTCGGCAGTGGTAATGCGCGCGGCGACGGCCGTGCAGAACGGCAACCGCTCGGAAGTGGAACACGCGCAGCAGGATCTGCGGGCCGCCGCCGCCGATCTGAGAACGTCCTACGCGAAATATTTCACGCCGAAATCATGAAGAAGCTGCTCGAAATATCGCTGGGCGTCGTCACCAGCGTTGGCGGCTTTCTCGAGGTCGGATCAATGGCGACAGCCGCTCAGGCCGGCGCGGCGTTCAGGTTCCAGCTGATATGGGCCGTCGTCCTGGGCACGATCTGCATCATCTTCCTGGTCGAGATGGCCGGCCGGTTCGCCGCCGTTAGCCATCACACCATCGCCGACGGGATTCGGGAACGGTTTGGCTTCAACGCCTTTCTGTGGCCGTTGCTTGCGACCTTGCTGGTCAACTTCCTGGTCATGGCAGCCGAAATCGGCGGTGTTGCCATTGCGCTCGAGCTCGCCACCGGCATCGGCTTTCAGTGGTGGGCGCTGCCGGTCGCGTTTCTGGCATGGCTGTTCCTTTGGAAAGGCACGTTCGGATTCATCGAAAAAGGCGTCGCGATCCTCGGGCTGGTCACGCTGTGCTTCGTGGTTGGCGCAGTCATGCTGAAGCCCGATTGGGGGCAGGTCGCGGCCGGGGCCCTGCCCACACTGCCGGATCACGACGCGGCCAACTACTGGTTCATGGCGGTCAGCATTCTTGGTGCGTCGATCTCGCCCTATCTGTTCATGTTCTATTCGTCGGGAGCGATCGAGGACAAGTGGGACAAGAGCTATCTCGGAGCCAATCGAGCCACTGCCGGCCTGGGCATGAGTTTTGGCGGCACAATCGCTATCGGTGTGCTGATTGTGGCGGCGCTCGTGCTGGCCGCGCACGGCATAGAGCAGGTCGATGACTACCACCAACTGCCGCTGATGCTGATTCCGATCTTCGGTTTCTGGGGATTTGTCCTGTTCGTTGCTTCACTGGGCATTGCCTGCTTCGGTGCCGCGCTCGAAATCGGCCTGCAGCAAGCCTACCTTGTGGCGCAGGGTTTCGGCTGGACCTGGGGCGAGAACCTGAAACCGCGCGACGACCCGGGTTTCAGCACCGTCTATACGATCTTGTTGGTTCTCGCCGCCATTCCGATCGCACTGGGCCTCGATCCGCTGAAGCTCACCATCTTTTCCATGGCGCTGACGGCCGCCAGCCTGCCGCTGACCGTGGTGCCGTTCCTCTTCCTGCTGAATGACGAGCGTTATGTCGGCGAGCACCGCAATGGCATGATAGCGAATGCCGCGGTCATCTTCATCATCGCGCTCGGTTTCGTGCTCGCGATCGTGACCATTCCTTTGCAGATATTCGGAGGCACGTGATGGAGTTGCTGCGCGACATCCTGGACAAGCAAGTGGTCGACCGCGAGCAGGTCAAGATCGGCAAGGTGGACGGGCTGGTGGCCGAGCTCAGGCCAGGCAAGCCGCCTAAAATCGTTGCGGTCGAGCTCGGCTCGATCACGCTGGCGCGTCGGCTTGGCGAGCGACCCGGGCGCTGGATGGCCCTGCTTGCGGCAAGGCTCGGCGGCAAGCGCCATGCCGAGCCGCACCGCATTGCCTGGAACAAGGTGCGCGACATCGGCGTCGACATCGAGTTCGATATCGACGTCCGCGAAACGGCGGTTTTCGACTGGCAGGACTGGCTGCGCGATCATGTCATTGGGCGTATTCCGGGAGCTGGATGATGGCCACCGTCAATCTTGAGCAATTGGCTGGCAGGACTGTGCTTTCGCAGCGCGGCAAAAGCATCGGCCGTATCGAGGAGATACGCGCCGAACCGGATGGCGACGACCTGGTAGTTACCGAGTACCATGTCGGCATCCACGCGGCCTTCGAGCGTCTGTCCGCCTCGGCCATCGGCATTGCGGTCCTCGACGCCTTTCGACTGCGCAGTCGCGACAGCATGTACCGCATTCCCTGGGACAAGCTCGACATCTCCGACCCGGCGCAGCCGCGACTGTTATGCACGAAGAAAGAACTTTCCGGTATGAAGGGGCGTATCGAGGGCGATAAACCGGAATGAACGATACTTTCCCGCCGTCGGAGAATGGGGTCCAGTGAAAGTCCTGGTTACCGGCGCCACCGGCCTGATCGGTGCCTCCGTCGTCGCACGTCTTCTTTCCGATGGGCATGAGGTGATCGGATTGGTCCGCAGCCCCGGCGCAAACCGGGCCGGCAACTATCAGTTGCTGGTGCTGGACATGGCGGTGGCGCTGCAGCCAGAAGACTGGTTGCCGCATCTCAGGGGTATCGACGCCGTCGTGAATTGCGCGGGCGTCCTGCAGGACAGCCCTCGCGAAAAGACGCGCGAAGTCCATCGCGATGCGGCGGCAGCACTCTTCCTCGCCTGTGCGCGGGCAGGGGTTGCCCGGGTGATCCACTTCTCGGCGATAGGCGTCGATCGGGCGCAGCCTTCGACGTTCTCGGCGACGAAACTGGCCGGCGATCAAGCGCTTATGGCGCTTGATCTGGATTGGGTGGTCCTGCGCCCGTCCGTGGTGCTCGGCCGGCCGGTCTTCGGAGCCAGCGCATTGTTTCGGGGTCTCGCTTCGCTGCCGGTGCTGCCGTCCATGCCCGGCACCGGCCGGCTCCAGGTGGTACTACTCGACGATGTGGTCTCAACAGTCGTCTTCCTTCTCGATCCCGACAGTCCGTCTCGCATCGTGTTGGAACTTGTCGGTCCCGAACAGCTGAGCATGGACGAGGTCGTCGGCAGCTATCGCCGATGGCTCGGCTGGGCTCCGGCAGCCAGGTTTGTCTTGCCAGTGGCTGTTGCAAGGCTTCTCTACCGCTTCGGCGACCTTGCCGCGATGTTCGGCTGGCGCCCACCGATGCGCACCAACGCGGCCAGGGAGATCGCCCGAGGAGCGGTTGGAGATCCCTCGGACTGGACCGCCGCGACCGGCATACGCCCGCAAACCCTGGCGGGCTTCCTCGCGCTCAATCCGGCAACGGTGCAGGAAAAATGGTTTGCCCGGCTGTACTTCATCAAGCCGGCGATATTCGTGGTCCTGCCCGTCTTCTGGATCGTGACGGGGATCGTGTCGCTGACCACCGGCTACGTCGGCGGCGTCGATCTGATGCAAAGCACGGGGGCCGGCATCTTGTCGGCGCCGACCGTGCTCGCCGGCGCTCTTGCCGACATCGCCGTCGGCGCGCTCATAGCCTGGCGGCCGGCGACGCGAAAAGGCCTCTATGGCGGCATCGCGCTCTCGCTCTTCTACCTGGCCGTCGGAAGTTTCCTGCGCCCAGAGCTGTGGAACGACCCGCTTGGGCCGTTCCTCAAGGTGTTACCGATCCTGGTGCTGCACTTTGTGGCCTTGGCGGTGCTGGAGGAGCGTTGATGCTCTATTTCCTGCTGAAATTTCTGCATGTCATCGGCGCATCCGTGCTGCTTGGCACCGGCGCCGGTATCGCTTTCTTCATGCTGCTCGCCCACAGGACCGGCAATGCCGCGGCGGTTGCGGCGGTGGCGCGTATCGTCGTCGTCGCCGACTTCCTTTTCACAGCGACGGCCGTGGTCGCGCACCCTTTGACGGGAGCCGCGCTCGCCTGGCAGGCAGGCTACTCGCTGTCGGAGGGCTGGATCGTACTTTCGATCGCGCTCTATATCTTCACCGGAATGTTCTGGCTCCCGGTCGTCTGGATGCAAATGGAGATGCGCAAGCTGGCATCTCAAGCCGCCGCTGCAGGCGCGCCGTTGCCGCCGCGCTATCATCGGCTCTTCTGGCTGTGGTTCGCCTTCGGCTTCCCCGCCTTCGCTGCGGTACTCGGGATTTTCTGGGTGATGATCGCTCGGCCAGCAATCGAATGGTAGGTCGCAGGCAGGTCCCCCTGCGATAATGCCCAGTCAAAGCACTGCGGAAAAATTCCGGCCCATGCAGCGCGAATATCTGCCCGGAGCGGACCTGCGCCTCGACCTGTAAGTCGCACCGGAGTCCGGTCCCGTATCATTTCCAACCGCGCGCTCACCGCCATCGGCACAGGACAAGATCCCGTCTTGAGGCTGGTTAGGCTTCGCTTACCAAAAAAGATGACGTCTGAGGGAACACGGGAAGCACAGGCAAGTTCGGTGCGCAGTGGAGGAGATTGCGCCATGAACAGTGTTATTTATCTCATCGGCCTCGTCGTCGTCGTGCTTGCAATCCTCTCCTTCCTCGGATTCCACTAGGAGATACCATGCAGGACCAGGACGATCAGGGCCGTCAGACGGCCGATTTCGAGACCGCCAGAAGCGAGCTCTCGGAAAGACTACAACGGGAAAAGCAGACCGCGACGGAAGCGCTCCACGATGCGCGTGACGAGATCACCAGGAAAGCCGGAGATTACGCTTCGGAAGCAAAGCAAGCATTGTTCAACAAGGCGGAGGGAACGCAGCGCGACGTGAGCGCCAATCTCAAGGCCTTCAGCGGCGCATTGCGCGCGGCAAGCGAGCATCTTGCCAACAATGATCAACGGACCGCTTCGAAATTCGCCCTTGACGCCGCAGGCGGGCTCGAGCGGCTTTCCTCGTCCCTGAAGGATAAACCGTTCGACGAGGTGCTTGGCGAAATTCAGTCGTTCGGCCGCGAAAACTCGGGGGCGCTGATCGCCGGTTCGGTATTGGCAGGCCTGGCGTTGGGACGGTTCATCAAGAGCTCGCCACCCTCTGCCCAAACCGGAGCACCGGGCCAGTCGGGAACAGGCCGGGCGCCCGAGACGGGTCCTAGCTCGAATGAGTTCGGATGGCGATCGGCAGAGGCAGTTGAGCCGGCCCCGCTAGGATCCGATCAGTCCGGCGATGACTGGGCCAATGCAAGCCTGGAGCGAAACCCATGACTGACAATCAGGACACTCGCAGCCTGACAACCCTTGTCAGCGATCTGGCACAGCAGGTCACAACACTGCTTCAAACCGAAAGCAGGCTGTTGCGGGCTGAAATGTCGGAAAAGGTAAGCAAGGCCGGCGCCGGCGCCGTGGAGGTAATGGGAGGCGCCATTTGCCTGCTCGCCGCCCTGATGGTGCTTTTGCAGGCGCTGGTGATTGCCTTGGCGAGCGCCGGGCTGGGAGCCGGATGGTCCTCGCTGCTCGTCGGCGTCGTGGTGGCAGTACTGGGCGTCATACTCTTGCGCTCCGGCAAGGCAAGCATGGCCCCCTCAGAGTTGACCCCCGACCGGACACAAGACCAACTTAAACGCGACGCACGCGTGATCAAGGAACAGATAAGATGACCGACAAATCCGCAGCCGAGTTGGAACGCGATGCTGATATTGCTCGCGCCAGAGTGGCAGATACCGCAGACTCGATCCGCAGCAAGATGACACCGGGCCAACTGATCGACGAATTCACCGGGATGTTCAGCGGCGAGGGATCCGCCATGCTCAGCAATCTTAAGACTCAGGTCAGGGACAATCCGTTGCCGCTTACATTGGTCGGCGCGGGCCTGGCCTGGCTGATGCTTGGCAAGGGCACGTCGGTAGACAGTTCAGCAATTGGTGCCTATTCGACCGGCAGGGAACCTGACGGCACCCGAAACTTCTCTGACCAGAGGGGCTTGGGCGGGGCCTGGCAGGACTCAAGCGGCGATGAGTACGGTGCCGAGGGCGAAGGTTCCGCCGGCTCCATGCTCTCCGATGCCGCTCGTTCGGTTGCTTCCGTGGCAGGCGGTGCGACTGAGGCTGTGGCAGACGTTGCGAGCGGCGCCAAAGAAAGATTGACAAGCACGGCCGGGCAGGTCGGCTCGGCCGCCACCGATATCACGGGGCGGGTGCGTCAGTCGGCGCAGGACCTGTTCCAGCGCGAACCTCTGGCAATGGCCGCGGTGGGCCTTGCCGTGGGCACAGCCATCGGCGTAATGCTGCCTCACACCGCCGCTGAAGACGCGCAACTCGGCCCCTACCGCGACAAGCTTCGTGACAGTGCCGAGGAAGTCTTTGAAGAAGGCGTGGAGCAAGCCAAGCAGGTCGCCGCCGAAGCATATGAGACTGTAAAGGAAGAGGCTGACCGACAGGGTTCCAGCGGCGACGCCGAGACGTTGGTCGACCGCGTCGAGAAAGTCGTGAAAAAGACGGCAAGCAAAACCGAGGAAGCCATTCGCGATCGTTTGCCGGAGACCGACGAGGCTCCCAAATCGAACGAGTCTCCCGAAACGACGTGATAGCGCTGCGGTCGTTCGTGGCGATTCCGACCGCGGGTCGCCTCGCGGTTGCCTCGCCAAAGAAGCTCATATCCGAGATGCCCGCGAAACAATCCGCACAGCAGATTGCCGGGCCATAGGGGCGCTCGCGTTGCCGCGATGTCCGACGTGATCGCGCGCAGCCTCGCCGATGCGGGCCGGTTCCGAAAGGTTCGTCGGCAAGTAAGGCATCGAGCCGAAGGCGGTGACGAATGCCGGTCCCGGCAAACCGGCATCGTAGACCGCCGGCAGGGTTTGATCTCGACTAGCGAGCAACGATGTCATTTCATCGAATAGAGATAGGCCGCGATATCCCGCGCCTCCTGCTCGGAAATTCTGGTCGAAGGCATTGCCGTGTGCGGATTGATCTCCCTTGCGGCGCGTATCCAACGGACCATGTTTCGCGGGTTGTTGGACAATACGCCGCCGATATAGACCCGGGTGGCCAAGCTGGCGTCGAGGCGTGGACCGACCAACCCTTGCGCGCTGGGAACGCCGGTGATCGTGTGGCATCCAGCACAGCCATTGGCCATCATGATGGGTATGGCGCGGGCGCCAACACCGCCGGTTGCATTGTCGGCCTTCTGCTCCACTCGACGGCTTTGCTCGAAGTACAACGCGATCCCGGCCATGGCTGCAACGAGCACGACAATTGCCGCGGCGCCGAGGATGGGTCCGGACGGAGTGAAGCGCGATGTGGCGCGCACGCCGATGCTGCTGGTGGCATTGTCCGACTTATGCGCGACCCTGATGAGGCGCTCCGGCCACAACGTCAGCGCCGCCCGAGCTGCGGCCAGCACAGCAATTGCCGTCCCGGCACCAATGACCAGCTTAGACAGCGTGGAGCGCATGCGACGTCTCCCATCTTCTCCGTCCACTAGAGCGAATCCACAGACCGGCCAGCAGCAACGCGGCTCCGCCATAAATCAGGCCGGCCGGAACCCACATCACCAAGCCGGCGAGCTGCTGGTCCTCGATCGGGCTAAGGTTCCACAATTCCGCACCGGCTGCGTTTACCGGGTACCACAGCCTTGGCGAGACCAGCTGCAGCACCCCGAGCAGGCCGGTGTGCAGCGAGGTGAAGAAGAGGTGCATGACGGCGCTTCCATAGGCTTGTTCGCGGCCTGAACGCGGCAGCAGTACCCACCAGAACAGCAGCCCCGTACCGAAGAAGCTGGCATGTTGCGCATAGTGCAGGACACCCTGTGCAAGCGCCGCCTCGAACAACACCGGAACGTGCCACGCCCATATCGCGACCCCGTGCAGGAAGGTGGCGGCTAAAGGGCGGCTGATGGCGGCCCAAGCGATTCGAAGCACCTTCGCGTTCCCGGCTGCGCCAAATGCCAGCCGCAGCTTGATCGGCAATGCCCACATCATCGCCGCCGCCGGACGGGAGGCGACCAGCAGGGGTGCCGCCACCGCCATCAACAGTTCGTGCTCGATCATGTGGGCGGTGAAGACGCGCTCGCCTAATGCATGGAGCGGACTGACCAGTGCTGTCGCCAAGATGGCCCAGCCGGTCGCAAACAGCAGGGCTTGCCGCATTCGCAACGGGCGGCTGCGGGCGCTCCGCCTCCACAGCCGAAAGGCGCCTGCCGCGTAAAGCAGTGCGACCACGGTTAGCGGCAGCGTGATCGGCAACGCCAGCGTCCAGCCGGCCTGCGGAGCGCCGGCACCGTAGCAGACCGAGGTCGAGAAGAGCGCGTCGAAGCTCATCGTAGGCAGCCGTCAAGAATGAGCGAGGCGGCGCCTTGCATGACGATTACCAGCGCAAACAGCACCGCGCTGAGAATGCCGATATTGGCGACGAAATCCTCTGTGCTGCGCGTACGATCCGGTTTGAAGGCGGCGCCTCCTTGCTGTCGCGCCCGCCACGACAGCGCGCCGCCAAGCAAGGCCAGCACTGTCAGCACCAGCGCAATGGCCGGTATGACGGGAATACCGTGGGCGCACTGCCACTCCACGAACGCGTAATTCAGCTGCGTCGACACCGCCCAGGCCAAAGGCCCGGATAACAGCCCGCCCCATGATGTGCCCAAGCGAAGCGCACGCATCTCAGTCAAGCCTCGGCATCCAGTAGATCAACAGATAGATCGGGATCCAGGTCGCGACCACGAAATCCCAGTAGAAGACGTTGTCGCCAACGTCCCCGAAACGCCGGCCGCTATAGCCATGGCGCGTGAACATCAGGACCGTCAGCACCAGCGTGTCGCCGACGTCGGTGATCAGGTGTGTGGTGTGGAGGCCGAGCAGGACCCACAGCATTGAGCCGTACGCATTGGTATCCCAATAGATGTTGAGGGCCGGAAATTCGAACCACCGCACGACAAGCGGTGCGATACCGAGCAGCGACATGACGATCAGGCCGATGCGCACGGGCACCATGGCACAGGCTTCGGCGTAGCGGTTCAGTATGTGATTGGGTACCACGCTGGCGAGCAGCAACAGCGTGACGATGGTGCCCGGCCAATGGTTGGGCGGCGGCACGCCCAATGGCCATTCGGGCGACAGATAGGCGAGGTAAAGATAGGTGCCTGCGGCGAGCGCGAAGCCGGTGCCCTCCAGCGCCATGAAGGCGAGAGTGCCCCACCAGGTCGGGCTGCGCGGTCCGAGTCCGAAGGTCGGGAGTTCGGAAAGATCGGCGGCAGGACGCTGTTTCACTCCTCATCCTCCGGATCGCCTTTCGGCCAGAACCAACCGATCAAAGTGATGGCGATCGGCCCGGCTCCCCAGACCACCGCCCACGGGCTGAAGATCGAATAGAGAAAGGTGGCGCCGACGGCGAGCGCGGCGAACAATGGCCAGATCGACGGCGTCGCCGACTTCTCGCGCACATCGGGATGCGCCTCCGCCACGGTCGAAATAACAAGTTCGCGCGCGTCGACGCGAAGCCCGGTCGCGACAGGCAGCGTGTCACGTTCGGCCCAGAGCGGCTCGGCGTGGGTAACCACCGGGATCCGAGCGAAATTATAGCTCGGCGGCGGAGAGCTCGTCGCCCATTCCAGCGTGCCCGCATTCCAGGGATTGTCCCCGGCCGGGGCGCCCCTCGACGCGCTGTACACCAAGTTTATCGTGAGCAGAACGAAGCTTAGGAACAGGACGACCGCGCCGGCTGTGATGAACAGGTTGATGTTGCCCCAGCCGAGCTCCACCGGATAGGTGTAGACCCGGCGCGGCATGCCCCACAGGCCGACAATGTGCATCGGAAAGAACGCCGCATTGAAGCCTATGAAGGCAAGCCAGAAGTGCCAGCGTCCGAGACGTTCGCTCATCATCCGGCCGGTGATCTTGGGGAACCAGAAATAGGTCGCGCCGAGCAGCGGGAATACCGACCCGCCGATCAGCACGTAATGGAAATGCGCGACCACGAAATAGGTGTCGTGTACTTGCAGGTCCAATGGCACCGACGCCAGCATCACGCCAGTCAGGCCGCCCGCGACGAACGTGAAGAAGAAGCCGAACACGAACAGCAGCGGCGTCCTGAATATCGGGCGTCCGTCCCACAATGTCGCCAGCCAGCAGAAGATCTGCAGCCCGTTCGGGATGGCGATCAGCATGCTCGAGGCGGTGAAGAAGCTCGCGCCGAGCTTCGGCAGGCCGGTTGCGAACATGTGGTGAACCCACAGGCCGAACGACAGGAAGCCGACCGAAATCAGCGACAGAACCATGCCCAGATAGCCGAATACCGGACGCCGGGCGAAAGCGGCGATGATCGAGGACACCATGCCGGTGGCCGGCAGGAAAATGATGTAGACTTCGGGGTGGCCGAAGAACCAGAACAGGTGCTGGAACAGCAGTACGTCGCCACCCTCGGCGGGATTGAAGATATGGGTGCCGACCAGGCGGTCGAGGATCAGGAACGTCGACGCGATCATGACCGCCGGCATCGCGAACACGATCACGAAGGAGGTGACCAGCATCGCCCAGACGTAGAGCGGGATCTTGTCCAGCGACATGCCCGGCGCACGCTGCTTCAGCACGGTGACGATGGTGGCAACCGCGACCGCCAACGACGACACTTCGGTATAGGTGATCATCTGCGCCCACACGTCGGAACGCTTGCCTGGCCCGAATTCAGGACCGGACAGCGGCACGTAGGAGAACCAGCCGACGTCGGGCGCCATGTCGAGTGCAAACGACACCCAGGCGAAGAGGCCACCGGAGAGATAAATCCAGAAGCTGAATGCATTGAGGCGCGGAAAGGCGATGTTGCGGGTGCCGACCATCAGCGGCACGAGGTAGATGCCGGTCGCCTGAACGATCGGCACTGCAAACAGGAACATCATGGTTACGCCATGCATGGTGAACAGCTGGTTGTAGCGGTCGGGCCCGATCAGCCCACGCTCCGGCCCCGACAGTTGGATGCGCATAGCAACGGCGCTGAGGCCACCGAGGCACAGGAAGACGAAAGCGGTGATCAGGTAGCGCCGCGCGACGATCTTGTGGTCGACGCTCGAGAGCGCACCGATGATGCCCGGCGCCGTCTGCCATGTCCGCGCCAGCCAGCGGTCAAGGCTGGCGGTGTCGAGGCCGGTATCGCGAGGACCGTCGCGCTCGGGGGCCAGGTCTCCTTTGCCGGCGCCGGCGAGCCGACGCTCACGGGCCACGTCGGCGCTGCTCATTTCAGGCCCTCGAGATAGGCGACGATCGCATTCAGTTCGTCCCCGTCCAGTCGCACCACGGGCATGTGGGCGCCTGGCTTGATCCCCTGCGGATTGGCTATCCAGGCTGCGAGATTGCCGCGGCTCATTGTCAGCGTGCCGGCAGCGAGCGTTTGCCGGCTTGCGATATGGGTTAGATTGGGGGCGACCGTGCCGCCGGCGATGGTGCCGCCGATCTTGTGGCACATCACGCATGGCCGTTTGAGGAACAGATCGTGGCCGGTTTTGGCCTCGGCCGACACGGGGGCGGCCGCCGGCCGCAGCTGGTCGTTCAGCCACGCGTCGAAGACGGGCCGAGGTTCGGCGATGATGAAGGTGCTCATATTAGCATGCTGCGCGCCGCAGAACTCGGCGCACTGGCCGCGATAGACGCCGGGCTTGTCCGCCTTCAGATCGAGAACGTTCTCGTGGCCTGGCATTAGGTCCAGCTTGCCCGAGAGGTTCGGTACCCAGAAGGAATGGATAACATCGGTCGAGGTCACTACAAGCCGCACCGGCTCGCCCGCCGGGATGTGGATTTCATTGGCGGTCGTCAGGATGCGGTTCGGCTGATCGCTTTCGTAGCGCACCTCCCACCACCATTGATGCCCGGTCACCCGGATCGTCAGCGCCGCGTCCGAGCCGATAGCAGCGAGCGTCCGGTTAGCGAAGAAGCTCAGCAGCGTCAGGCCGACCAGAATCAGGGCGGTAGCGGCGAGTGCGGCGACGACAATTCGCATCTTGCTGCGCTCGGCGGCAGCGTCGAGGACAAGCGGATCGCCGACTGGCGCCGGGCGCCGGGCCAATGGCACGATCAGCACGGCCATCACTAGAAGCCAGACCACCGTGCACAGCGCGGTGAAGAACCAGATCAGCCATGCGAGTTCGCCCGCAGCCGGGCCCTTTGGGTCGAGCGCGGATTGCCAGCCGCTGCATCCTGCGAGGAGCAGGATGCAGGCCGTGCACCCGCACACCGTCCAGACACCGCGGCTCACGGCGACTTCCCCAGCGTCGCGGCGTCCGGCAGGCGATTCTCGGATGGATGAGGCATCATGTCGTCGTCGCGGCCCGGCGCGGCGGAGGACGGTGCGTTGCCGCTCAGTGCCCGGACGAAGGCAGCAAGCTCCCAGATCTGGTCATCCGGGATCGTGTCACGGAAGCTCGGCATGCCGTTTGGCCGGCCGTCCCTGATCGTGGCGTGGATGCTTTCGATCGAGCTGCCATAGAGCCACTTCTGGTCCATGAGGGCCGGGCCCATACCGCCACCGCCATTGGCATGGCAGCCGGAACAGTTGAACCAGTTGAACAGACGCTTGCCCTCGCTGAGGTGGAAGGCGTTGGCCTCGAACACGCCGGCCTTGGTGTCGGAGGAAGCCGGTCGCTCGCCGCCCGGCGCAAGGACCGTGACCGCCGTCGGTTGGTCGCCGGCACCGAGCGCGGACTGAGGACGGGTATCGCGTTCCTCGCGCTGGCACCCGACAACCGCGAGGATTGCGAACACCAGCAAGGGAAGACCGCGCTTCATTTCAAGGCGCTCCGACAGGATCGAGGCGGGGCACCTGGTAGGCCGCCAGGATCGCGTCGATCTCGGCGCGGTGTCTGGTCAGGGCGGCGTCTACCTCGCCGCGCAGCGCATCGTCGTCGTGGCGCACACCCATAGAGATGTCGTAGACCATCGGCAGGAGCGGACCGTCGATGCGCGGCGCAACCGGCGTAATCCGCAACGGTATTTTTTGCCTGGCGCCGAAGTAGCCGGCCAACGGTCCCCAGACGACGGCCATATCGATGTCGCCATTCGCGACCGCCTCAATGATGCGTGCTGGCGGGTTCGGCGCCGAATAGTCGCCATAGACGGGGAAACCGGTGAGATGGCCGACGATGCCGCGACGGCCAAGCGCCTGGACGGGCGGCGAGTTGGCGCCGTCGTCGCCGATCAGCTGGACGCCGATGTTCAGATCGCGCAGGCGAGGATCGTTGAAGGACGTGATTTCCGGCGCATCCTTGCGTGTCACGAACACATAGGAAGACCGGTAGTAGGGCGCGGTGGTGCGCAGCATCTCGAGATTGGCGGGCGTGCCGGGCACCAGATCGCACAGGCCGGCTTTCAGCGTGTTGCGGACGAAGCCGCGCCGCTGTGCCCACCATGTGTAGGAAACCGTTGCGCCAAGCTCCGTCGCGACGAGTTCGGCAATCTTGTTTTCAAAGCCCTGCCTGGCGGCATTGGAGAACGGCATGTTGTTGGGATCGGCGCAGATCCTCAGCTCGCGCGCATCGGCGACGGCGGCGACGAGCGAGAGCGCCAGTGCGCCGACCGCGGCGCCAAACCGCCGGGAAGATTTTCTCCGTGCGCGCGCAACTCGGCCGATCATCTCAAGGCAGCCGGAACACATACAGCGTACCTCCCGGCGTGGTTACATCCTTCAGATCCTTCATGACGTTGACGAAGCCGAGCGCGGCGGTGGCGTCGCGCGGATCGAGATCGCCGGATACGATCGCGCCGGCCCAGCCGCCGACGCCCGAAAGAATCGCGACATATTGGTGCCCGTCCGGGCCGCGATAGGTGATCGGCTGGCCGATGATGCCGGACGACGTCTTGAACTGCCAAAGCAGTTCGCCGGTCCTGGCGCTGACCGCCTTGAACCAGCCTTCCATCGTGCCATAGAACACGACGTTGCCGGCGGTGGCGACGGCGCCGCTCCACACCGGAAAGTTCTCCTTCAGGCTCCACGCCGGCATGGCGGCGGCGACATCCCAGGCGGTGAAAGCACCGCGATTGCCGCCCGGCCCGGGAATCATGCGCACGTTCATGCCGACATAGGGCGTGCCGGCGATGTAATTCACCTCGACGCCTTCTTCATCCATGCACATGTTGTTGTGCGGGATGTAGAGCAGGCCGGTCTTGGGCGAGAACGCCGAAGGCTGCCAGTCCTTGAGGCCGGACGCGGTCGGGCAGATGTCGCGCACGACCTTGCCGGTGCCGGTCTTCTTGTCCGGATTTACAATCAGCCGGCCGGTCTTGAGGTCGACGCCCTTGCTGGAATTGACTGGCCCGAACGGGACCGCCGACAGGACCTCGCCCGTGGTGCGATCCAAGAGATAGACATAGCCGTTGCGTTCCGGCCGCACGAGCACCTTGCGGGGCTTGCCCTGCCAGGTCATGTCGAGCAGCACCTGTTCGTTGATGCCGTCGTAGTCGTGCAAATCGTGCGGGGTCCATTGATAGAACCATTTGGCTGCGCCGGTGTCGGGATCGCGGGCAAAGATGCCGGCGGTCCATTTGTTGTCGCCAGGCCGCAGATCCGGATTCCACGGACCGGGATTTCCGGTGCCATGGAAGATCAGGTTGAGGTCCGGGTCATAGGAGATCCAGCCCCACACATTGCCGCCGCCGATCTTCCAGGCGTCGGGCGGCCACGACGTCACGCCGAGATCCTTGCCCTTGTCCATGTCGTAATGCGGCTTGAAATCGGGGCCGATCAGCACCTCGGCGTCAGGGCCGGTGTTGTAGGCTGTCCAGACGACGTGCCCGTCGCCGGCGTCGAGCGCCTTGATCCAGCCGCGCACGCCCATTTCGCCGCCGGAATTGCCGACCAGCACCTTGCCCTTCACCACCAGCGGCGCCATGGTGATGGTCTCGCCGATATTGATGTTGCCGATATGGGTGTTCCAGAGCGGTTTGCCGGTGGCCGCATCGACGGCGATGGCATGGCCGTCGAGCGTGTTGAAATAGATGCGCCCGTCGAAGAAGGCTGCACCGCGGTTGACCACGTCGCAACAGGCAACGCCCTGCGCGGCAGGCTCGGGATTGGGCTCGAATTTCCACTTCATCGGCGCGCCGGGCTTGGTAAGGTCAAGGGCGTAGAGAATGTTGGGAAACGGCGTCACGATGTACATCGTGTTGCCGACGACCAGGGGCGCAGCCTCCTGACCCTTGTTGACGCCGGTCGAGAAGGTGAAGGCCACTTGCAGGTTTTTGACGTTGTCTTCGGTGATCTCCGCAAGTTCGCTGTAGCGGGTCGAGGCGTAGTTCTTTGCCGGCATCGCCCACTGGCCGTCGTCGGGCGGAGCAGCTGCGGCCGGCGGATTTATCGGAGGGCCTGATTCGGGCTGCGCAACCGCCCCGGCGATCAGCGCAAACCCTGCCAGCAGCGTCCATCCCAGCCTCGCAGCCATTGGCCTCTTTCCCCTTTTGCCAGGCACCCTATTTTTCGCCGCCACCAGTCGCGCTTGCCTCATTTGCTGTCGAGTTGCCGACGTTGGCGGAGAGCTCCAGTAGCTGCAACTGCGCCCTGTTTGTTGAACACTCTCCAACGCGTGAGCGGCGCAGAAGTGCCAAATGCAACGAAATAAATGTCGGATTCGGTTGGCCAAGAGTCGGCGGCCGGGCGCTCGGGACAGTCGATCCGAATGTTCGCACTCAAGTCGGAAGTAAATCTATTCCCGGTGGTCCGGGCTCGGCTGGAACGGAGCGGCACCTATCGCAGTTGTGTCGAATGCTGTCTGCAGTCGAGCAACTGGCTCAATCGGTGAAAGAGCGGCGAGCGATCCTGTTCGTTGGAGCCGGGGTGTCGATGAGCGTCGGCTTGCCGTCCTGGCAAAAGCTCATCGAGCACATGCAAAACGAGCTCGGTCTCGACGAGAACATGATCGGCGCACCTGAAGCCAGTTATCAGGCCCTTGCCGAATACTACCGGCTGAAGCAGGGGAGCCTCGGCCCTTTGCGCAGTTGGATGGATCGCGAATGGAGCGTCTCACCGGAAAAAGTGCAGGGCTCGGCGATCCACAAGCTCATCGTGTCGCTCGATTTTCCGATCATCTACACCACCAACTATGATCGCAACCTCGAAGTCGCCTTCGAGATCCATGGCCGGCCCTTTGTCAAAGTCGCCAACGCGAAGGACTTGCCAAAGGCCACCGGCGAGGTGACGCAGATCATCAAATTCCACGGCGATTTCGACGACGATAAATCGTTGGTCCTGGCGGAGACCGATTATTTTGAACGGCTATCGTTCGATTCGCCGCTCGATGTGAAATTTCGAGCCGACGCGCTAGGGCGCACCATCCTGTTCATCGGCTACAGCATGTCCGACATGAACATCCGTCTGCTGCTGCATCGGCTTTGGCAGACCTGGCGCAGGTCCGGTTACGAGAAGAACCGTCCGAAGTCCTTCATCTTCATGCCGCAGCCAAGCATCGTCCAGGAGGCCGTCCTCGGACGCTGGGGCATCGATATGCTGACCGAGGATGCCGACGATCCAGAGGACGCGCTGCTCGCATTCCTGAACGAACTCAAGGATAAGGTCGGCCGACCAGACACCGACTGAAAACCTGCGGAAGTGACGACGCAGTGGGAACCGGTTGGCCCGATGTGAGTTTGGAGGAGGCTAAGTTATACGGGACCACGCCTGTATGAGCGGACGCAAACACAAGCGAAGAATGCATGCCAAACACGACCTGTCGGCCGAGCAGGTCTATGAGATCGATTTTTTTGCCCGCAGGTGCGGCCTGACGAGGGACGAAGCGCTCAAGATGATGCGAGATGCCGGCCGGTTGAAGGACGGCGCGAAGGCGTCTGGCGAATCCGGGCCGAAGTAGCCGCATGGGTTCTACATAGCGGGCGGCCGGGATGGTCATCCCGACACAGATGCTTCGTTGTCGGTCTCGGTATCCGCATGGCAGTCGGTGGTGGAGCGCACCGCTGAGGATCGAGCGATGCACCGGCCGTCACCGATGGAACATCCATCGACAATTTTCGTTGACATGCTCCACAAGGCGAGAGGTCGAACATGTCGAACTTCCAAGCCGCCACCCCGGAGCGTTTGCAGCAGCTCAGGCTTGAGGCGACGGCGCACTTTGCGCCGCTCATATTGCGAGAGGCGTTGGTGCGTCTATGCCGGGCCTGCGGAAGCGATAGCCTTGAACGTTTCGAGAAGACGATGGTGGATCAAATCGAGGCATCGCGTGACGACAAAGCCGATTTCGATGCAATGAAGGAATTTGCCATCGAACAGCTCTATGGCTGGATTCGAGACGTCAAGTCTTCACCGGATATGACACAGCCGCTGGAGAACGTAGATACCCGAAGGACCCCCGGCCGCTCTGAAGAGCCGCAAACGCTGGAAGACCAGTTGCAGGCAGGCCTGGAAGATTCCTTCCCGGCGAGCGACCCGCCGGCGGTCGTCTCCACCGCGATCCCCGGCGGATCGAAGAAGCTCGTCGGAACCGACGAGATCCTCAGGCAAAAGCGGGAGAAGGACGCCGAGGGCGCGAGCCAATCGTGATATGCCGCGTTTTGGACGCCATTGAGGTACCCCTGTTCACCCCGCGTCCGATGCGAAGGCTGCTGTCGGGGCAGGTCTAGGATGCGACTGATCTTCGACGAGGATTCTCGCCTCCCAAGCAGCATTGACGAATGCTTCGCGAGCCTCCGCCGCCGTGATTTGGCCGATCTGGGCGCCATCCAATGCTGCTGTCGCGATCAGCGACAACGGGGCGTTGCGCGCCGGCCATTTTTCGCTCTTGAGGCAGTATGCGGCTTCGAAAACCGAACTGACCGTTCGCGATCGCCCCGGCTTACCGAAGTAGATGCAAACCGGGACATCGAACTCTATCCTCAGCATGGCGGTACTCCGACTTATCAAGTAACAGTAGCCTCTATGGTTTGCAGCGCCCGGCAGGGTTCAGCCTAGATCGTGGGCTTCCCTTGGTTTAGTCCCTGCTGGCATTTCGGCTACCATATCGTGCGCCAGAATTCCGGCCTTGCGGGCAAATGCTTCGAACGCCGCTCGCACCGTCTCAGCATCGATCTCGTCAGCCAGTCCGGCGCGACAGGCGTCGAACGCTCCCTTGTGCGCCGGGCCGCGGCTCGGCCATTCGTTCAGAACGTCATAGGCCTGCCAAATATTTTCGACGTGGCGAGGGAAACCAAGGCCGACGAGAATTGGAACGGGGCGGCCAAAGGATTTTTTTGTCATCTGTATCTCCACGAAAGAGCCGCCGGGTCAACGCGCAAGGCGGACACGACGCCGATGCTCTTTAACGCGGGATTGCTGCACGAGTTGCAGCGGGTTTGTTCGATAGCGCAGCGCCCGGCCCCGGCATTATTTGTTGGTCCGTATCTTTTGCCGGGGATTGATACCGCCTTGCGGCGTGGTGTCGTTCTCGACGTCGCCTTCGAACGTGTTGTTGCCCTGATCGAGCCGGTCGCCCTCCTTGATCGTGCCCTTGGAACTGCCGATGCCGGGATCGTTGGCAAGATCGCTATCGGCCGGCGTTTTGCCTTTGGCGTGCTTGTTTCCTGTCATGAATTCCTCCTGTTTTGACGTGGCGGACTGTCCTTGAGGTGGCGGCCAAGGCTCGCTGCGAAATCGCGTTTCGACGCGCCAATGGCGGCGCCCCGGATTTCGGACGACCTCGATTCGAACTCCGCGATACCGGTGGTTGTTCCGTCAAAAATATCGCCGCCGGCCGGGTTGCCCAGCCAAGCCGCTCCGGTTCTTGGTCGGGTGATTTCGCCCACCGGAACGATCTTTCGATCAATGCATTTAACAGGTCTGCGCTCACGAACTCATTCTGGACGGGAGCTGGACCATTGCCACCCACAGCCTACGCCTTCGCGACCCGCGAAACCGAAGAAGTTTCCATCGTCCACCTCATACCCGCTTTAAGGGCTTTCGCGCGTACTTTCTGCCGCACTCCCGATGATGCCGACGACCTGGTCCAGGAGACGCTGACCAAGGGACTGGCCAACATTGACAAGTTCGAAGCTGGAACGCGCATGAAGTCATGGCTCTTCACGATCATGCGCAACACCTACTACACGCGTGTCAGGGCCGCAGTGAGGGAAGCGCCCGGCCTGCTCGACTGCGCTTCGCTGCGGCCGATCTCGGAAGCGACACAGGAATGGTCCGTACAGGGCAAGGAAGTCCACCAGGCCATCCAGAGCCTTCCCGAGCACCAGCGCGAGGTTCTGATGCTAATAGGCGTGCTGGGCGTCAGCTATGAGGAAACGGCCGAAATATGCGGTTGCGCGGTGGGAACCGTGAAGAGCCGGCTCAACAGGGCACGCGCCGGAGTGCTGCAATACCTTGGCGAAAGTTCCTCGCAAACGCTGATGGAAAGGCGCAGCTATCTGTCCGAAGGACAACTGGACTTCGAAGCCGAGAGGCGCCGCTAATACATGTCACGTTAATTACTGGTTTCGCGCAATCGTCTTTTCACAAGCGCGTTCTGCAATTCGATCGCAAGTTTGGTCAGCCGGTCAGGAACCCATTCCTGTTCGATGGCCGCAAGCAAGGAAGCGATTTCCCGGTCTATCGTCAGATCGGCACGCGTGCTGACGGAATCTTCCCTTGAGCGAGACATCGCGTTCTCTTGGCAAATGTTGGTCCCTTCACCTCACTCTGGTGGCAACAGTGCGAGTTTGCAAGAATTTGCAGGCCATCCATGCGACCGGCTTCGGTCCTTGCACAGCTTGGTCAGCAGTTGGGCTCTCGCTGCGTTTCAATTGCTCGCCGGCTGCAAGCCACATGCTGCCGCAACGATCAGTCTTCAGGCCGCCGATCCGCTGAATGATCCTGGTACTGCTCGGATTTGACCCGATTGCCGTCGAGCCCACGCTCCTTGGTGTGCTGCTTCTTATCTCTGTTGGACAGAACGGCGTTCTCTTCGATCTTGTCCTTGGGAAGATCGGTCATCGCGCCAGCGCCAGCGCCTTTGCCGTGACCGCCGCGACCGATGTGCTTCTTGCTGCCGGACGCCATCTTGTCCTCCTTCATACTGTCGAATAGCGGCTTTTCCCGTTCGGCATCCGAACCAGCGGTGGGCCGCAATGTTCCGCCGGAAATCGTAAGCAGGAAGGCATCGCCGTCCCAGTGCCGGAACGGCTTTTCGCCGTCGACGAGGACTTGCATGCCATTTGCATTGGCGAAAGTATGAACGTCGGCGCGATCCAGCGCCGGCGATCCGCGATATGAGTAATTCAAAAGCACGGCCATGCCTGGCCTCTTCAGCACGCGTGCGATTTCCACGAAATGTCGTTCCGCGAGGCCGGCCAGCACCAGATAGGGAAAGCTGTCGACGGCCAACACGCGGTCGAAGCTGGCATCGCGAAAATCGGCAAGATCGAAACCGCGGGTAGGGCGGAATTCTACATTACCGAGCCCGGCGCATCGCCGACGGGCGATCGAGATCATCGCCGGGGATATATCGCTGCCGACGATCCGGTGCGACAGAGCGGAGAGCGCCTGTTCGAACCGACCGATACCACAGCCGATATCCAGTATGTCGCGGCTGCTGCCGGTAAAGCCCCGGCTCTCCAGCCATGCAACGATCTCAGCCGTAGCGGCAGAGAGCTTTTCCTCATTGCCCAGCGACGACAGCTGGACGCTCGCCGCCGGGGAGATCGCCGCCGCCGCGTCAAACCCGGCCGCCAGCCGCTTGACGACCGCATCGTCGGTCTCTCCCTCACCGCGTTCGTGCCGAACGGCACCACCCGTTTTGCACAGCGTGGGGAAGATCTCGGGCCTGCGCTGAAGCAGGTCCGCAATTCGTTGTAGTTTTGCCGTCTTTCGTGGGTCGGCCGAGTGCGTGTTTTGCACGATCTTCGCCAATTCTGCGGCATCAATTCCTGTCTCGAAACGGAGAGCCAGCCTGGCGATGACGGCTTCGACGCCGGCACCGTCTGCCATGCAGTCCTCCAGCACCCGCCTTGCTGATGTCGACCGCCGAGATCCCGGCTGGCTCGCGCTCATCGCCCTTTGCTCCGCGTCCAGATCTTGCGCATCGTCCACCGGTCGACGGCGCCCCAGCTGTATTTGTAGGCCTCTTGTCCGCGCAGAAAATCGAACTCTTCCGCGCCTTCGCAGATCGCCTGCCCTATCGCCCGGCCAATGAGCAGCGCGCCGGGACTTTCCTCCGCATAGCCCGGATCGAAGCCACCGAGATAAGCGTAAGCGCGGCCACGATGATGGAACCCGTAGTAGGCGCCCACGATCGCGCCACCGATGGCGACAAGCCAGCATCGAGCAAGTGCCTGAGCAGCCAGCTTCGGCAGCGCGTGACGGTGGAATTCTTCCACGCGGGTATCGGACAGAACGCCGTCGCCGTGTCCGGCCCAGCGCGCGCGGTGAAGGCGGATCAGGTGATCGAGGAATGTCTGCGGATCGGACAAAGCGGGTTCGATGGAGACCCTGCCGCGTCTCGACGCGGCCCTGTGGGCGCGGCGCAACTGGCGCCTCCGCCGCGCCGGAACACAGCCTTGAAGCGTCTGGTCGCCGGCGAGGGCGAGCACCGGGCAAGCGGCGTGATCGACGGCTTGGCACGATTCGAGCGCGGCATGCCTGATGGCAAGGCCGGCGCTGCCGGGAGGCAGGTCCTGCAAGATCCACTGTGACCAGCCGAGGGAAAGAACCGTGTCGGCGATGCCGACGGCGACCGGTTCGGCGGTTTGGGGAATACAAAGGACATCCAGATAGTCGCTCAACGAAATGCCGAGCGGAAGCAGCCGCGCCCCGGCGACCTGGCATTCCAGATAAAGTGGCGCCAGGCCGACCAGATCGTCGCCATGCCAGACGGCGACCGTCGCTAGCTCGCCGGGAGCGAATGTCCGCCACCATGGCAGCAACCATGCGGGAGACTGGAACGGCGTCGCCGAGGGACTGCGCGACCAGAGTTCCCACCAGTGCGGCTCGAGGGCTTCGAGGTCCGCCGGATCGTCGATGATCTCACTGCGGAGCATGTCCCGCTCACCTCGCCGTCGCGAACTGCCCGCTGTTTGTGCCGAGCTGTGCCAGCGCCCGATAGGCGTCCATGTAGGAGGAAACCATGCGGTCGAGTGAAAAGCGCCGCCGCGCCTCGGCCCGGCAGGTCTCGGGGTCCAGGCCGGGTGCGGCAGCGATGGCTTCGGCCATCTCGTCGACATCCCCGACCAGATACCCGGTCTTGCCGTGCTCGACCACATCCGGCAGTGCGCCATTCGGGAAGGCCACCACGGGGGTGCCGCAGGCGAGCGCCTCCATGGCGACGAGCGAACTGGTTTCCGCGGCAAGGCTCGGGATGACCAGGCAGCGGGCTGTGTTCAGCAGGCGCCGCTTGGCGACAAAGCCGAGCGGACCAAGGAAGCGGCGCCGGTCGTCCAGCCGGGGTTCGACCTCGTCGCGAAAATACGCTGTGTGCGTTTCATAGGGGTAGACCTTGCCACCGATGACCAGCGGCACGCTGGCCTTCTTGGCTGCGTCCAGCGCCAGATGGATGCCCTTTTCCGGGCAGACGCGGCTGAGCACGAGCGCAAAGTCGCGCTTGGCCTGCGGCTCGCTCAGCGCGTCGATGTCCACTCCGTTGGGAATCGGCCCGATCAGCCTGGCTCCCGGTGGCGCGGTCCTTTGCTGAGCCGCCGATACCGCATGCAGCCACAGATCCCCCCGCGCCGGATTGAGAGCGTCGGCCGGATACCAGTCGAGCGGCAAATGCAAGGTCACCAATGTCGGCCCGTCGCCCGGCAGATAGGCGTCGAAATCGATGCCGTGCAAATGAACCACGTCGATCGGCCAGCGCGCGCGCGCAGTAGCAATTGCGGCGCGATGACCACGCTGCGCCCGGCGCTTCGCCGCTTCATCGAGCACGCCCGGCTCGGCCGGCGTCTCGATGAGGACACCCGCAGCGCTCGATCCCTGGCAGCCGATCACGATCGAGCGGTGTCCGGCCTGTACGAGCGCCTGGTCGAGCATCGACAGCACCTGCTCGGCACCACCGACCGCATCCGGCCCGACGGGAGCGAGGGGATAGGCGACGTTGAGGACGGTGAGCGTCATGGCTGGAGAGCCAAAGCTCCTCACGCTGCAGAGGCGCGCAGCCTGCCGACCGAAGGGGCAGCGATGCTGCCGGCATAGCGGCGCGTCATTGCCGCGCAGAACTCGGCGAATTCCTCAGGCACCAGTGGCGGACTGCTGTGGTGCGGCATCAATCCGCGGTGTTCCGGCGTGAAGCAGAAGGTGACCGTCACGTCGAAGTCGGCCAAAGCCTCCATCTGCCGGTCGAACCAGTCAAGCGCGTTGGGCCTGAAGCTGTCGGCCCAGGAAAGCCCGGTGCGCAGATTGGTGACGCCGAGCCGTTTCATCCAGGCGACGGCGTCGTCCAGCCGGTGATCTTCGAAATGGAACCACTGCACCAGTCCCATTGCCGGCGCGTGGTGCAGAAACTCCTCGAACGCGGGCTTTGGCGTGCCGTCCTGACGAAGCAGGCCCATGTAGAAATGGCGGTAATAGGAAGAGCCTTCCGACTCGCGATGGCGCGTCGTCGCTTCCCACTCGCGCGGCAGGTCGTAGAGGCTGTACCATTGGATGCGCGGTGCGTTGCCGATCAGCAATTCCGCGGTCCGGCGCAGGCCCCAGACCTGTACCTCCTCGGCGCCGAAGGTCGATACGCCGACCTCGCTGACCCATACCGGGAGATCGGTAACAGCCGAAATCTCGCCGATCTTCTGCGGCCATTCGTGGATCTGCCAGAGGTTCCAGTCGAGCGGAAAGCCGTGCACCGCGACCGCGTCGACATGATCGAGCACGCCGAATTCCTTCATCCGTGTCATGAAACCGGCATCGATCGGCGAGATGCCGCCCAGCACCTTGATCAAGGCGGGATTCTCCGACGCTATCGCGTCGGCGGCCAGGATTGCCGTAGTGGCGAAGCGGCTCCAGTCGGGGTCGAGCTCGGGATCCCAGTGGGATTTGTTGTTGGGCTCGTTCCAGATCATCGCGGCTTCAATCATTTATCTGTCCTTTCAACGGGTAGACGGCGCCGCCGCCGGCCGGCGCGTCGGCGGTACGGCAGAAATAGACCTCCTGCTCCGGTTGCAGCACAATCTCGAAGCCGGCGCTGCGCAGCATGGCTTCGGTGCAGGCGCGATTGGGAATCCACCAGTTGGTGGGGTCGTCAGCGTAACGATGCTCGATGAAATGCAGCTTTGGGAACTCCGGCCGGTCGAACAGGTCGTGGGTCCAGAAATGATAATTCTGCTCGAGCGCCGGCACGTTGGTGCTGCCGCGCTGCATCGACTGGAAGATCATCAGGTCCCGGGCGACGTGCTCCCGGATCAGATCGAGTGCGAGCAAGGGATGGCGCAAATGGTAGAGCACTCCCATGAACAGCACGATGTCGAACCGCTCATGCAGGGCGCCAACGTCGTAGACCGAGAGCTGCCGGAATTCGATGTCGCAGTCCGCTACCTCAGCGGCAAAGCGCGCCTGCGCCAGGTAAGCCTCATCGAAGTCGATGCCTAGCACGCGTCCGGCGCCGCGGCGTTTCATCTCGATCGAGTAGAAACCCGCATTGCAGCCTATGTCGAGCACCGCCTTGCCGGAAAGATCGGCGGGAATCGCGTCGGCGAATTTGCGCCATTTGATCAGCGGATAGTTGCCAAGGAAATGGTCGGGAGCGGTTTCGATGCCGGCCAGTTCCATATTGTGGAACCATGGGCCGAGCGCATCGATACGGCGGCGGATTTCGGCATCGGAATGCAGCATGGCTAGCCTCCTTCGCCTGCGAGGATAGGAACGTGCTGGTGGCCGGGCAGCGTAATGGCGGCTTGATCGTCCTTGGTCCCGGCGGCGCTTTCAAGCAGCCGAAGTGCGGTGCGGTAGCCGTTGAAGGTGCCGACGTCGACATAGGCGGTGCCAGCCTTGATGCCATAGGCTTCGCCGCCGCCGGCGAGATAGGCATTGACCAACGTGCCGATATATTCGTCGCTCCGGTCCCGTTCCCGCCACAGCGCGGCGAGCTGGTGAAGGGTGCGGCCGGGCATCTTGAACGCACCCCAAATCCAGTTCGATTGGGCATTCTGCTGCTTGACCTGGATTTGCTTCACCCGGTCGTCCTCATCGACAACGACGGCATCGAAGAATTCCGGCTGGTCCACCGGAAACAACAGGAAGGACAGGCCGTCGTCCGGAAGGGCCAGGAAGCCGTTTTCGGGAAACCAGATTGTATCGGGCAGCCCGACCAGAACGGTCTCATCGGCTGCGACGAGCGGTGCGGCGCGGAAGATGGCGTCGCAAAGGCCGACCGGAGAGGGCTGCACCACAAACAGAGCGGCCGCATCGGCATAGCCTGCAGAATAATATTCGAGGATATCCGACTTACCCGAGCCGATGACGAAGCAGATCTTGTCGGCCCCCGCGCGCACCATGCGGCGCACCAGGTATTCACTGACCGCGCAAGGCCGCTCGGTATTGCCGTCGATGCGGCTGCCGACCGGCAGAAGCTCCTTCGAAAAGCCGAGCGGCTGGATGCGGCTTCCCCGTCCGGCTGCGGGCACGATGCCCAACATCAAACTGCCTCCTTCAACGGCTCGCCATGCGTGGAGCCGTGCAGTGCATCGGACAGGATGCGGTCGAATTCCTTCGCCCGCCGCGCCGAGGTGTGTTCGTCCAGCACCCGCTCGCGCGCACGGCGGCGGATCGCGTCAAGCTCGGCGTCGGACAGGTCGAGCGCGGCGACCACGTCGTCGGTGCTGTTGGCCACGACGATCTCTTCACCGGGCCGGAAAAAGGCCTCCAGTCCGGGCCATGTGTCGCTCACCATCGCAGCACCGCAAGCGGCGGCTTCGAACAGCCGGCCGGAAGGACACCAGCCTCGTTCGGCCATCGCCTCGCGGGTCACGTTCAGGGTCAGTCGTGAAGATGAAAAGAAGGCGGGGTGGTCGGCCGGCGGCAGATGCCGGACGAAGAAGATATTGTCGCTCCACGGGAATTCTTGCGGATATTGTGCGCCGCCAATAATGAAACGGCGATCCGGCAGGCGCGCAGCCGGATTGACCAGCAGCCTTTCGACCCCGGCCTGGCGGTCTGCCGCATAGGTCCCGAGATAGGAAAGGTCGCCGGCAAACTCCGGCCTGGGCGGGGCGGGCCGGTGTCGCTCTGGATCGACATGGCCGTAGAGCGGCATGACGCGGCGTGCACCCAGCATCGACCTCAATGCGTCGATCGCGGTTCCTCCCGTGTAGCTCAGCACGAGATCGAAATCGCGAAGCCCTTCCGGCCCGAAATAAGCCGGAGGCTCACCTTGTTCGATCCGGGCCAGCGTCACCGGCGTGTCCAGATCGTAGAAGACCTTCAGCCCGCGACAGGCCTGGTGGGCAAGGCGCGACGCGCTCACGGCATCGGGGCAATAGGAGGTGACGATGACAACATCGGCCTCATTCATTGCCTGCTCGGCAACGTGCTGAATGTCCTGCCAGTCCGGATAAAGGACAATGCTGCCGCCATCCAACTGGTCGAGGTCGCGCGTCCCGGCATAATAGGGAGTGTTGCGTTCGAAGAAGGTGATGGACCAGCCCAGCCCGGCCATCGCCCGGATCAATCCGCGCCACAGCGTGGCGTGGCCGTTGCCCCACGACGATGTCACGGTAAGACCGAAAATGACCATGCGCATCCGGCAATTCCCCGTCAGGCAGCTTCGTTGAGTCTGATCAGCTTCGACCCCCAGTCCCCCCAAACAACCGTGGTGATCGACGCTGGGTCGATATCGAAGCGAAAGCAGTTTCCCAGCGACAGGCCGAGCACTTTGCACACGGCGGCCTTGATGACGTCGGCATGGCTGACCAGTGCGACGCACTGATTCTGGTATGTTCCGCGGACCTGCTCGATCAGCGAGACGACGCGTTGCTGCACGTCCAGCATGGTCTCGCCGCTCGGCGTTCTCGCCTGCTGACGCTGGTCGTTCCACGCTCGCCAGTCGGCATCCTGGTTCAGCTCCTCGAAGGTCTTTCCCGACCAGGTGCCGAAGTCGATCTCATCGAGTTCCTCGCGGATCACGATTTCACCGGCATTGCAGGCGAGCGCGATCGGATTGGCCGTCTCCTGCGTGCGTTCGCGCGGGCTACAAAAGATTGCCGCTATCGCCTCGCGTGCCATGCGGTCAGCCAGATGCGAGGCCTGTGCCCTGCCGGCTTCGCCAAGGCACACGCCGGCCATCCGTCCGGCAAGATAACAGCCGACATTGTCGTGCGCGGCGTGGCGCACCAGAAAGAACGTCGTCGTCATTCCGCGGCATCGAGCATCGGCTCGTCCTTGCCGGCGATGAAAGAGAGCGTGCGCTGGCGGGCTTCCGCGTCGGTGAACTGCTCGGGCGGCGATTTCATGAAATAGCTGCAGGGACCGGTCAGCGCGCCCGCGATACCGCGGTCGAGCGCCAGCTTGGCGCAACGCACCGCATCGATCACGACGCCGGCCGAGTTGGGCGAATCCCACACCTCCAGCTTGAGCTCGGCATTCAGCGGCACACCGCCGAAGGTCGTGCCTTCGACCCGGATATAGGCCCACTTGCGGTCGGTCAGCCATGGAACGTGGTCGCTTGGCCCGACATGAATGTTGCCGGGCTCCAGGGGAACGTCGATCTGGCTAGTGACGGATTGGGTCTTTGAGATCTTCTTCGATTCCAGCCGCTCGCGCTCAAGCATGTTGAGGAAGTCGGTGTTGCCGCCGAAATTGAGCTGGTAAGTGCGATCGATGCGCACGCCGCGCTCACGGAACAGGTTGGCGAGCAGCCGGTGGACGATCGTCGCACCGACCTGGCTCTTGATGTCGTCGCCGATCAGCGGCAGGCCGCGCTGCTCGAAGCGCCGGCGCCACTCCGGCCGCGAAGCGATGAAGACTGGTATGCAGTTGACGAAGGCGCAGCCCGCCTCGAGCGCGCACTCGGCATAAAAGCGCGTTGCCTCCTCCGAACCGACTGGCAGATAGGACACCAGGATTTCGGCGCCGCTTTCGGCGAGGATCTTGCCGACGTTGGCGACCGGCTCGTCGGCCTCCTCGATCTCGTCGCGCAGATATTTGCCGATGCCGTCCAGCGTCGGTCCGCGTTCGACGCGAGCGCCGGTAGGCGCCACATTGGCAAAGCGGAAAGTATTGTTCGGCGCGCTGTAGATCGCGTCTGCCACATCGCGTCCGACCTTGCCCTTGGCGACATCGAAAGCGCAGACCACCTTGATGTCCTTGACATGATAGCCGCCAAGATCGGCATGCATCAGCCCGGGTATGGGCTCATTGCTCCTTGCGTCGCGGTAATAGGTGATGCCCTGAACAAGGGAGGAGGCGCAGTTGCCGACGCCGACTATACCGATTCGAACTTTCTTCGATCCCACGAAACCGCTGCCTATGCTGTTGAAGGTAAGTTCTTCGTGCCAAACCGCCTTCCTCCCGGATTGTTCCTTGCCGGCTGCAAAAATCGTGCAACCGATAGTGGATCAAAGTAGCGCCCGCCGAGTTGTGCAGCCAGGGGTGAGGCAAACCGGGACGGGACAATGATCGTCTATGGCGACCACAAGCGAATTGAGAGCGCGCGACATGTTCGCGGCTCGGCCTGCGACGCGGCCGGGCACATTGCGGACATGCCAAGTGGGATCGAACGCCACGCAGCCTTGGTCGGCCTGTTCATCAGGGCTTCGGAACTGGTCCAGGGCCTCGCCGATGCTGAATTCGAGGCCAACGGCATGGACAGGAATTCCCTACAGCGGATCGCGGGCGCAAATCTCCTGGTCGGCTTGGCCCGGGACGTTGGCAGATCGTGGGGGGCCGGATTCGCCATCGACGGCCCGATCGATGCTGAAGTGCCGCGAATGCTGGCCGAACTCGATTGCGATGGCGAAATCCTGACCGGCACGGCTGAAGGATTTGCCCATTACGCGCTCTATCCGGAGAGCTATTTCGTCGCCGCGCGGCAGTCGGGTCTCGATGCGAACACATGCGTGATCGGCATCCGCAGCATCGGCCTGGGGCTGGCAGCGATGGTGGCGGCAGCCATCGGCGCACCGGCACCCGTCAGCGTCCGTCCGACCGATCATCCGTTTCGCAGGCGGCTTGCCGCCGATCCGGAACTGATCGGCGGCTGGAGGACAAGGCCGTCGGCCGATTTCGCTGTCGTCGACGAAGGCCCGGGCCTGTCAGGCAGTTCGTTTCACGCCGTCGTCGCATGGCTGCAAGCGCTGGGCATCGATGCCGGGCGCATCCATCTGTTCCCAAGCCATTCGGGTGGGCCGGGTCCCGAGGCATCGGCGGACAGTCGTGAGGCATGGACGGTTTGCCAAAAACACACCGCGGATTTCGAACGGACTTTCCCCGCTGGATCCGCTGTCCCGACGTTGCGGGATTGGGTCGCCAGGACGATCGGCAGCACGGAGGTCAGCCTGATAGAAACATCCGGCGGAGAGTGGCGTCGCCTGCACTATGGCTCGCAGGACCATTGGCCACCCGTTCACCGCGGCTTGGAGCGGCGGAAGTTCGTCGCTTCTGCGGGCCGGGAAAAATGGTCGGTCAAATTCGTCGGCCTCGGTGAAATCGGAATGCACAAGGCCGAGACTGCCAGGAGGCTGCACGATGCAGGCTTTGGCCCGGACGTCGCCGGGCTGTGCCATGGCTTTCTCGTCGAGCGCTGGATCGACGGTACAACGCTGGACCGGGCAAGGCATTCGAAAGAAAAGGTGGTCGCTCATCTCGCGCGCTATCTGTCTTGGCGCGCAGCCAATCTGCCCGCCTCCGAGCCGGGTGCCTCGCTGGAGGCGCTTGCAGACATGGCCGTGCAGAATACAAGCGAGGCTTTAGGCGAAAGCCGCGCCACGGAGTTGCGGAACTGGTTCTCGAGACAGGCTCCACCCAAGACCATGCAGCGGGTCGAGATCGACGGGCGGCTTCATCCGTGGGAGTTCATCCTTTCGCGCGGTGGAAGGCTGGTCAAGACGGACGCCCTCGACCATTGCCGATCGCACGATCTGATCGGCTGCCAGGACATCGCCTGGGACATTGCCGGCGCCCGCGTTGAATACAGCCTCTCCAATGCGGCGACTGCGGCGCTCTGCAAGGCTGTGGAAGCGACTACGTCTCGTCCCGTCGATGCCAATCTGGTCCACTACTACGAGCCCTGCTATCTCGCCTTCCAGCTTGGCTTGTGGAGCATGGCTGCACGATCTGGCGATGATCGGGAACAGATCCGGCTGGCGGCCGCGGCAAGACGTTATACGGCGATGTTGCTTCGTTTCCTGGATAACCAAGGGGACCTGCGGCCCTTCGACCAGGATCAGTCCAGCCGGCGAAGCATATCCGCTTCCTTTTCGAGGATGGCCGCTACCTCCTCCCTCTGAAGATGCGTCAGCATCAGGCTCACGCAACATTCCAGATAGGTGATGGAGGCGCGCCGCAGGAAGGCAGCCGTCTCTCTTGCGGCCATTTGTTCGATGTCTTTGGCGGATCGTTTGGGATGCACAATCGTCTCCATGCCGGTACCTTGGCAGAACCAGAAGCTGGACGGGTTGTTCCCGCGACGAGAAAAAGTGACCAAATCCGCAACGACCGCGCGATCATGCAGCGGCCAGACGCTCCCCGCTATCAGGCCGGCAGGTTTTGCAGCCGGCCTGATGCGGAACGCGCGGTGGCGGCAATTCGACGTCTTCTATCGACCATCTGCGCCGTCTCAAGCTCGGCAAAATATCCGATCGTGCGCATCAAACCTTGCCTGAGCGGCACTTTTGGCGACCAGCCGAGAAGCTTCCTTGCACGGGAAATGTCGGGTTGCCGACGACGAGGATCGTCTTGCGGCAGCGGCAGGAATTTCAAGGCGGATTCGGTGCTGGTCATGCGCCTCACCAGGCCCGCCAGTTGCAGGATGGTGAACTCCCCCGGATTGCCCAGATTGACCGGCTGGCGCGGATTGGGATCGACCTCCATCAACCGGATCAAGCCGTCGACCAGATCGGAAACGTAGCAGAACGACCTGGTCTGCAGCCCGTCGCCGAATATCGTCAGCGGCCGTCTCTCGAGTGCCTGCATGATCAGATTGGAAACGATCCGTCCGTCAGCAGGGTCCATCCTGGGACCATAGGTGTTGAAGATGCGCGCGACACGGATATCGGCTTTTCCCATTCTCAAATAGTCGAAACACAGGGTTTCGGCGGTGCGCTTGCCTTCGTCATAGCAGGCGCGGGGGCCGATGCAGTTCACGTGGCCGACATAGTCTTCCTTCTGCGGATGCTGTTCGGGATCGCCATAAATTTCGCTGGTGGACGCCTGCAGGAACCGGGCGCCATTACGGGCGGCGAGCTCCAGCAGATTGAGCGTCCCGATGACACAAGTCTGCGTCGTGTGGACCGGGTCGGCCTGGTAACGCGGCGGCGAGGCCGCGCACGCCATGTTGAAGATGCGGTCAACAGGTTCGCCAAGCTCCAACGGTCGGCAAATGTCTTGCTTGATCAGCCGAAAATCCGGACGATCGGCGATCGATACTATGTTCTCCATGCGGCCGGTAAGGAAATTGTCGACGCAGATCACGCGCCAGCCGGCCTGGAGCATTGTCTCGCAAAGATGCGAACCGAGGAAGCCTGCGCCGCCGGCGACAAGCACGGTCTTGGTCCGTTGCGCCTTTCTTGATAGCTGCATCTCTATCTTCTCCCGTCTGCGGGTCATGCTGCGCTCTCGACGTCCAGATCGAGAACAGAACGTGGCGATTTGGCCTGCGCCAGCAGCGAAACGAATTCGCGGGCTCTTGCGATGCTTGTGTGGGCTGCCAGGATGAGCACGCGCGCCTGCTTGGCCATGGCAAGCCGGGCGCCATCGGACTCCCCGGACAGGATTCCGATTACGTCCTCGGTCCTGCGCGCGGTGTGGATCGTCCGCTCTGGAAACAGGCTGTCCAGTCCGGCCCAGCGATCGCTGATGATCGCCGTGCCGCAGGCGGCTGCCTCGAAGAGTCGCACGCTGGGCGACCATCCGGCCGCGATCATGGAACTGCGCGTGACGTTCAACGTGTAGCGTTGGCGGCTGTAAAAGGCCGCGTGATCTGCCGGCGGCAGGTGTTCGATACGATCGACGTTGTCCGGCCAGACGATTTCGCGCGGATATTGCGAACCTGCCACGACGAAGCGGCGCTCCGGCATGCGACGCGCCGGTTCGAACAGCAGGGCCTCCAGCGTCGCCTGGCGGTCGGGGCTGTAGGTGCCGAGATAGCCGAGATCCCAGCGGATTGGATCACCGGTTCCGTGATGCCGTTCCGGGTCGACGGAGCAGTAGAGCGGCTCGGCCCGCCTCGCGCCGAATTCCGCCGTCAGACGGGCAAGCGTCGGCCCGCCGGTGAAGGAGAAGTACACGTCGAAATACGGGACCTGCCGCCTGGCAATGTACTCGCAATCATCGGTTGAAAGCTTTGCCAGCGTGACCGGCGTGTCGATGTCGTAAAAGCAGAACTGACCCGTGCACAGCGATGCCACGACGTCGATGATTTTAGGGCCTTCCGGAACAAAGGAGCCGACGACCACGATATCGGCATCGCGCAGGCAGCGCGCAAAATTGCGGCGAAGATCGTCGATCGTTTCATAGTAGCGTAACGCGCAGAAATCGGGATCGCGCAGATCCCGATGACTTGCGTACCACGGCACGTCGCGTTCGAGAAAGGTGACGCGGTGGCCGAGTTCGTGGAGACCTTTAAGCAGCCCCCGAAAGGTGGTGGCGTGGCCGTTTCCCCAGGATGAGGAGAGCGACAGGCCAAGAAAGACGATGTCGAGCGGCTTCGTCATTCGGCCGCCTCCACGGTCGGACGCTCGAAATGGCGCCTGAAAATGGCGTCGGCCAAAACGGCCCGTGTCGTATAGGTATGTTCACCAAGCACCCGCCGAAGCGCAGATGCCCCGATCGCCTTGGCCCGTTCGGCGCTAAGGCTTTGCGTGATCTCGGCGACATCCTCGCCATCGCGCGCGACCAGGATTTCCTCGCCGGATTTCAGGAACAGGTCTACACCGAGCCAGGCGTCGGTGATGAGGCATGCGCCGGCGCCCGCCGCCTCGAAAACGCGCGTCGCAGGTGAAAAGCCGTTGGCCGCCATGCTGTCGCGGCTGATGTTGAGGACCGCCTTGGCCGTGACGTTCAATGCATTGTGGTCACGCGTGCCGACATGGCCGAGCCATCGGACATTGGCGGGCATCTGCTTGTCGCCCCAGCCCGATCCGCCGAGCAGGAAGCGCTGATCGGCCGAGCGGCTGGCCGGGTCGAGGAAGAAAGCCTCGACGCGCGCCTCGCGGTCCGGCAGCCGGTTGCCGAGAAAGGCGAGATCGCAGGCGAAGCGCCTATCCTTGCCGACCGGATGATGCGTTTCCGGATCGAGCGCATTGTAGATCGGCACGCATTCGGCCGCCCCCAGTGCCCGATAAGCCCAGACCACCGGGTCGCCGCCGCCATAGGTCAGCACGAGGTCGATTTCCTGCAGCGCGCGATGCAGCGGATGGTCGGGCTCGTCGCGCAACTGGCCAAGCGTCGCCGGCGCATCGACATCCCAGAATACGGTGAGCGCATCGGCACGGGCGTGATCGAGCACCGCCCGCAGCAGCGCGTCGTCGGCGAATCCGACGCCACTCGCCTTGACGACGATATCCGCCTCCGCCGCCCGCGCCGCCACCTGCATCATGGCATGCGGGGTGGCCTCGTAGACGACGACGGCACACCAGTCCGGCGCTTCGATGTCGCGATTCTTCTGGCGATCGTAGACGTCCGGCTCGTAGAAGGTGATGTCATAGCCCAGCTTGGCCAGGGCCTTGAGCAATCCGCGGTAATAGGTGGCCGCGCCGTTCCAATAGGTCGACAGCAGGCTCGATCCGTAAAATGCGATCTTCATTCGGCGGCCTCCTTTGCAAGGATCGTGTCGGCGGCTTGGCGGTGCCCGCATTCGGCGAGCACGCCGAACAATTCATCCGCCCGGTGCCGGCATGTGTGCCGTGAGCGGATCGTCTCGAGGCCCGATGTCGCCAGAGATGCGGCGAGATCCGCGTCACGCAGCACGGCGCGAAGATGATGCCGCATCTCGAAGCCGGTGTTTGCAAACAGGAAATCGGTGCCCGGCCTGAACAGACGTTCGACATCGGACCACGGCGCCGAAACGAGTGGGATGCCGCAGGCGAGCGCCTCGAACATGCGGATGGTCGGGATGCCGGGCAGGCTTTCGCGATATGGACGCCGCGGGATGTGAACCGTGATGCGGTTCGCCGCGAATGCCTTCGGCACGTCGGCATTGGCGATCCAGCCTTCGTAGCGCAGGCCGGCGGCGGCGAGGTCGGCGAGCGCCTCGCGTGGATAGCGGACGCCGTGGACAGTGCCGCTCAGGCCAAGCTCATGCACCGGGTCGACCAGGAATTCCCTGATTTCGGTGCTGCGCTCGTCGTCGCCCCAATTGCCGATCCAGATCAGGTCGGCGCTACGCTCGATTTCAGGATGGGGCTGGAACAGATGGTCATCGGCTGCCTCGTGCCAGGTGAAGACCCGCTTGCCCCATCCGGCGCGAAGATAGCTTTCCCGCAGCGCCTCGCCGAAGGCGAGCACGCCATCATAATGTTCAAGCTGCAAGGCGGAAATCGCTTGCGTGGCCGAGATGGCGCGATGGTGCGTGTCGTGGAACAGCAGCGTGAAACGGCCGCCAATTGCTTTCGCCCTTCCCAGCCGCGCGACAAGGTCCGGCTCGGTCCACTCATGCACGATCACCACATCGGCATCGGAGATCCAGGCTTCGTGGTCGAAGGCGGTGTCATAGGTGACCGGCATCAACTCGGGAAAATCCTTCCGGAATCGCTCGATCGCGAAGGACCCTTTCTCGGCCAGCAGGTTCGACCGGCTCCAGCCGTCGGCCGGCTCCAGCGCAATAGCCTGGTGCCCGCGCGCGACCAGCTCACGCATGATGCCGCGCAGGAAATGTGCGTTGCCGTGGTTCCAATCGGAAACGATCGAATGGGTGTAGAACAAAAACCGCATAATCAACTATCCGCCACGGTGGCCAGGGCCGCCTTGTCGTAGACGCCGCGCATGGCGGTCGCCTGTCTTGCCAATGAAAATCTGCGGCTTCGGCGGGCGGCTGCTTCACCGAGCTCTCGCCGGCGCTGCGCGTCGCTGCAAAGGCTATTGATGCATCTGGCGAGATCGCCCGGATCGCGCGCGTCGTAGAACATGGCCGCGCCGTCCCACAGTTCGCGATAGGTCGAAATATCGGCGAGCACCAGGGGCGTCGCCGACATCGCGGCTTCCAGCGTGGCCAGACCGAACGGTTCGTAGAGCGACGGCGATACGAAAATGCCGGCCCGGGCCATCAATGAGCGTACCTCTTCATGTGGCACCGGCCCGACGGGAACCGCATGACTGAAGCCAACATGCTGGCCGTCCGGGCCTTGCAAGGAGCCGGCAACGAAAACCGGCCATTGCGTCAGGGAGGCGGCCTGGTCAAGCACCGCCGCGTTCTTTCCTTCATCCCACCAACGCGCGGCGGCGAAAACGACCGATTCCCGCCTCTCGCCCTTCGCGCCGGGCCGCGCGCCGTTGCCGACGACGCTCAGCCGCGTGATCGGCCCGTAGCAGGTTTCGAGCATGTCGGCATGGCTGCGGCTCGGTGCAACGACCATGCCTGCTTTGTCGAAACCGCGCCGGTTGCGCTCCTTCTGCCAGGCCCATTCGCCGTCCGCCGCCTGTCCCTTGACGGCGTGGAACCATGTCACCACGCAGGAATGCGACACCGCCACGACTGGGCAGGGCACGTCGAGCCCCGCCGCCTGCGTCGGCGCGTTTAGATGGACGATTTCGATGGCGTAGTCACGGATGAGTGGGTGCAGCCCCTGCTGCAATGCGTCGAGGTCGTGCTCGTTGCGGGTCATCCAGTCGGGCGGCGTGTTGAGCCACGTCAGCGCCGCGAACGACTGGGCCTCTTCGGCCTGCTGCCTGGACGGTTCCGGACCAAGCCCGGCAAGCACAACGCTGTCGCCGCCGGCGACCAGTTGCCTGGCCAGATCGAGCGCATAGCGCCAGACGCCGCCAACCGCATCGACAGTCATCAGGATACGCCGTGGCGGGCTCAGTGTCCGCAACATGTGGCCTCCAATTCGGCCAGCGGACGCGGACGCTTCTCCTGGATGTCGCTGAACGTTCGGAAGGATGCGAGGTAATGTTCATGCGCGCGCTCCCAGGCGAGGTCATCGGGCTCGCCCCAAAGTTCGCGGTAGCTCGGCGAACTCGGATAGGGATAAAGCGGCACCGGTTCGTTGGCCCAAACGCCGTTGTCGATCAGGTGCTTTCGCCAATAGTCGACCAGCGCGGGGTCGTCCTCGACCACGCCGATCAGATTGGCCTGCACGAACGGCACGTGGCGCCTTGCGTCGACCAGCAACGCAGCTAGTTCCTCGGTGCCCAGCCGGCAGCGTTTTGCCAGCATGGCGCGGCCTTCCACCGTCAGGCTTTCGAGGCCCGCCTCGATCGAGACGCAACCGGCGGCACCGAGCAGCTTCAGCAGTTCCGGCTTCCAGAGGTCAATACGGGTCTGCACGCCGAACTTCACATCGCGATCGACCAAGGCCTCCAGCAGCGCCTTTTGCGGCAGGAAGATCTCATCGATGAAGTAGATGTAGCCGACACCCTGTGCGATCAGCCGGTCGATCTCTGCGATCACCGCCTCGTGGTTCCTGCGGCGGTAAGCATCGCGGAAATCGATCTTGGCGCAGAAGCTGCAATTATACGGGCAGCCGCGCGACGCCTCGACCTCCGCGCCAAAACCGACCTGATCATCGTCGAAGCGGTGATGATGGTGCTGATGGGCGGCAATCCAGTCCGACGGCCATTCGAGCGCTGGGTGATCGATGAACGAGCTCGCATGCACGCCGCCGTTCGAAACCAGTTCTCCATCCTTGAAATGGGCCGTGGACGGCACTGCGCTCCAGTCGTCGCGCCGGGCAAGTTCCGCGACCACTTCCTCGCATTCGCCGCGCACGACGATGTCGACGCCAAGCTTGCGCAAAGTCGGCGTCGGCGTCGCCGAGCCATGTGGCCCGATAGCGACGGTGCGGCCGCCGCGCCCGGCAAGATGGTTGAGGAAATCAGCCGGCACGCGCAACTCGGGCGGTGCGCAGCGCCAGAACAGGTAGGTCGGCGCGGTGCTGACGACGGTCATGCCAGGCTCGAAGGCGGCGACGCGATCGGCAAGCGCGGTGTTATCGAGCTTCTGGATCTGCCCGTCCAGCATCAGCACCTTGTGGCCGGCGGCTTCGAGCAAGGCTTTCGAATAGCCGAGTTCGAGCGGCAGATGCGGCTGCCGGCAGCCGAAATAGATGCTGTCCTGGTAGGTCCAGGACGGATTGACCAGAGCGACCTTCATGCCACGTACCTCGCCGGTTCGGGATGCGGGTCGAGGCGATGACGCTGCAGCCAGTCGGCGAGGTCGCGAATGCCGTTTCGCCACGAGACGTGCGCTTTCCATCCCAGCGCCGCCTCGATCGCGCGTGTGTCGGCGACGAAGAACGGTTGATCGCCGGTGCGTTCGCGGTCGTAACGGATCGGAACGTCCCGTTTCGTTATGTCGCGAATCTCCTTCAGCAGCATGCGCAGGCTGACGGCGTTGTCCGGTCCGCCGCCGAGATTGAATGCTAGGCCCTTGACTGCCTCGATCCGGTCGAGCACCGCGCGGTAAGCCGCAACCGCGTCGGCAACGTGGAGGATGTCGCGCACCTGCTTGCCGTCGCCATAGATGGTGATCGGCCGGTCGGAGAAGGCGCTGAGCAGGAAATGGGCGACCCAGCCCTGATCCTCCGTCCCGAACTGGCGCGGGCCATAGATGCAGCTCATGCGCAGCACCGCCGTCGGCAGATCGTATGACTTGGCGTAGTCGAGGACATATTGGTCCGCCGCGCCCTTGGAGCAGCCATAGGGCGTGCAGAAATCGAGGCCGCGCGTCTCGTCGACGCCGTGCGCCCGGATGCCCGCGTCGCAAGGCGCGTATTTGCCATCCTCTTCGCGCATGGCGAGGTCAGCGAGGCGGCCATAGACCTTGTTGGTGCTGGCGAAAACGACGGGGATGCGCTTGCCGCCGCGGCGAGCGGCTTCCAGGACGTTGAATGTCCCGCGCAGGTTGATGTCGAAATCCTCGTCCGGCCGAACCAGGCTCGTGGTGACGGCGGTCTGCGCGGCAAAGTGGAAAACCGCCTTCGAACGCGCCACCAGCGGCATCAGCGCCTCGGTGTCACGGATATCGGCGATTTCGGCGGCGAGGCGGTTGCCGTGCTTTTGCGTCAGCCATTCGAGATTCTGCTCGACGCCGGGACGGCTCAGATTGTCGATGACCAGCACCGGTTCGCCGTCCGACAACAGACTGTCGGCGAGGTTGGAGCCGATAAAGCCGCTGCCGCCGATAATGGCGACGGGCGCTTCGCGAAAATCGGGTGAATCCGGTCTCATGACACCAGCCCTCGCGCTTCGAGTTCCCGCTTCATCTCGGCGCTGCGATCGATGGCGACCGTGTTGCGCACCCACGCGACGAAATCCCCGAGCGAATGCTCCAGCCGGTACTGCGGCTGGAAGCCGAGCAGTTCGCGCGCCTTCGAAATGTCGGCAAAGCAGTTGCGGATATCGCCGGAGCGTGCCTTGCCGAGGATTTCCGGCTGGCGGCCAGGCACGCCCATTGCTTCGGCGAGCAGTCGGGCGACGTCGCTGACCGCGTAGGCTCGCCCGCTGCCGATGTTGATGACATGGCTGCGCGCCTGGGGCTGTTCCAGCGCCAGCCGGAAGGCGCGGGCAACGTCGCGCACATGCACGAAATCGCGCTTCTGTTCGCCGTCCTCGAAAATCAGCGGCCGCTGGCCATTGGCGATGCGCGAGGCGAAGTTCGCCAACACGCCGGTATACGGGTTCGAGAGCGCCTGTCCGGCGCCGAAGACATTGAACAGGCGCAGCGCCACCGCGTCGACGCCGTAGGTTTCGCCGAAGATCAGTACGGCGCGTTCCTGGGCGTATTTTGTCAGTGCGTAGATCGAGGCGAGATCGACCGGTTTCTGCTCGTCGGTCGGCAGCGGCGACAGGACTTCACCTTCCGGCGACAGGGGATTCCATTGGCCGCTGCGGATGTCGTCCGGCTGCCGTCTTGCATTGTCGATGCGCCGGCCGTCCGGCGTGGCATAGAGACCCTCGCCATAGACACTCATCGACGACGCAACGACGATCCGTTCGATCGGCCGTTTGATCAGTGCCTCCAGCAACGTGGCGGTGCCGAGGTCGTTGGCGCCGACATAGCGGGCGATCTCGTACATGGACTGGCCGACGCCCACTTCAGCCGCCAGGTGAATGATCGCGTCGACATCGTCGACCGCCTCCGTGATGGCGTCGCGATCGCGAACGTCGCCTTTGATCAGCTTGGCGCCTGGCGGCAGGCTGATTGCCTCGCCGCCATGCACCTGGTCCAGCAGTGCATCGAGAATTGAAACCCCATAGCCATGTTCAACGAGTTCCTGGGCGACGTGGCGGCCGATAAAACCGCAGCCTCCCGTGACCAGTATACGTTTCACGACAACTCCTCATACGAATGGCTTTGCCGCCCCAAACTTCCGGGCGAAAGGTTTGTTCCCTTGCTTCAACAAAGTTCAGGAGGCTCGCCGGGGTAGGTTTCAACCAGGCGTGGGAACATCGAAGGCTGCTTGGTGTTAGGAGCCATGTTCGACCAACCGCGCGCACATGCCGGGCAGCGATGCATTTGCTGGTTGTGCAACGCGGGGGATCTCGCGGTGGAATCGAAGGGAGATTGCGATGTCTGAATCGAAGACGACCACCGATCACGACGAAATCCGCCGTTGGGCCGAGGACCGCGAGGGGCGGCCAGCGGTGGTGCGCACCAAGGGCGAGGGCGGCATACTGCGCATCGATTTCGGCGAGCCTGAAGAGACGTTCGAGCCCGTCGAGTGGGACGAGTTCTTCAGGATATTCGATGAGAACGAACTGGCCTTCCTCTACCAGGATGAGACCAGCGGCGGAAAAACCAGCCGCTTCAACAAATTCGTCGAACGCAGCCGGAAGTAGAGTCGCGACAAACAGCGGCTGCGGTCAGTGCAGCAGGCTTGGCCCGCGTGCCCTGACGATGTTTCGCATGATGCCGTTGAGCCAGTCCTCGGTGGAGGAGCCGGATCGTCTCTTGTCGATTTCGCCGATGGCCTGCTCGAGCGTTCGCTCGACCAGCCGGTCGGAAGCATCCATGTCTCCCAGCAGCAGACGTGCCGCGAGCCGGAGCTTAGGCAGCAGCGAAAATACGTCGTCTGAGGGCTCGGACGCTCGGCCTCCCTTCGATGCCGTCGTCTCGGCTGGGAAAAGAGCATCGAAAACAGCCTGGCCGTCCGAGGATTTTCGGAGGCTGCTGGCATACCGGAGGCGCTCAGGAATAACGATGTCTTCGTCGCCGCTGAAAAACACGAACGGCACGCCACGGCGCATCAACTCGTCGGCGATCGGGAACACTCGTCGGCCGTTGAGATTGACGTCCAGGATCGCGGCTTCCGCCTCATCCGTATGTTTCGATGCCTGTTCGATCGTCGCCACTGGGCCAAGCACGACGGCGCCCATCTTGCTGAAATAACGTGCAAGATCGCCCGCCAGCATCCATTCGTCCTCGACGATCAGGATATGCAAGCCTTGCAGGTCGCGCACCTCATTGTTCCTTCTTCCTGCGGGTTTTACGGCCGTCGGCGCAGACTTGTTCAAAGTGGCTGGCCAGGAGCTCTTGCAATCGTTCCGCGAGCGCGAGCAGGCGAGGCGGAATGTTTTCAGATACGGGGAACTTGGTCAGATCCGGCGAGGGCAACAGGATTTGCTTAGCCCGCTTTATTTCAGGTGGTCGTTTTGCCATTGGAACCGCCTCCAAAGTCAAATGTTAATGCCCACCGGCGGTGCTTTGTTCCGTTGGTAGACTATTCGCTGGCCTGAGGCTCGGCCCGGTCTTAACCTAAGGCCCGATTTGACGGTCTCGTGTTCGCGGCTGTTACCAGAGGCGTGGCGTGGCATTCCAGAATGGAAGATTTCCCGTTGTCGGCGTCGGCGCATCGGCCGGCGGCATTCCCGCGATGGAGGCCTTGTTCAAAGGACTGACCGGCGGCACCGGCATGGCGTTCGTCGTCGTCACGCATCTCAGCCCGGAGCGGGAAAGTCTGCTGCACGAGGTCATCGGACGTTACACCGAAATGCCGGTCGTCGTGGCCGAGGAGGGCGTGGCGGTCCAACCGGACCAGGTCTATGTGATGCCGCAAAACGTCGTCCTCACCATCCGCAAGGGCGCGCTTTCGCTGCGCCGGCCGAACACGCTCAACCGCGAGCGCAAGCCGATCGACATCTTCTTCAGCGCATTGGCCGAGGACCAGGGCGAGTATGCCGTCGGCATTATCTTGTCGGGTGGCGATTCGGACGGCACGCTCGGCGCCAGGGCAATCAAGGAGCATGGCGGGCTGACGATTGCCCAGGCGTCCAATGGTTCCGCCCCGCGCAATCCGGACATGCCGCAGAGTGCGATTTCGAGCGGCCTGATCGACATAGCGGCGCCCGCCGAGCAGATCGGGGCAAAGCTTCAGGCGTTTGCCCGCGGCTTCGAGGTGCTGAGCGGACTGGCCGAAGCGGACGACGAGCACAAGGCCGAGATGGATCGGGCCCGCGATGAAATCTACGCCATTTTGCGCAGCCATTCCGGGCACGACTTTTCCGGCTACAAGCCCAAGACGTTCCTGCGTCGCGTAAAGCGGCGCATGCAGATCACGCAGCTGCAGTCGATCACCACCTACATAGAGCGGCTGAAGAGGGATCCCGACGAGGTGGCGAAGCTGTTTCGCGACCTGCTCATTAATGTCACCAGCTTTTTTCGCGACGCCGAAGCGTTCAAATTGCTGGAGGACAAGATCATACCGCAGATTTTCGAAGGCAAGAGCGCCTCCGATGCGGTGCGCGTCTGGGTGCCCGGCTGCGCCACTGGCGAGGAGGTATTCTCGATCGGCATGCTGATGCGCGAGCGCATGGAGAAGCTTTCCGCGGCGCCGCGCGTCCAGATATTCGCGACCGACATCGACGAGCCGGCGCTCGCCGTGGCGCGTGCGGCGCGTTATCCCGAAGCGCTGCTGCACGGGCTATCGGCACAGCGCAGGCAACGCTTTTTTCACAGCGACGGCGAGAGCTATGTGCTGGGCCAAGAGGTGCGCGAACTCTGCATTTTTTCGCCGCACAGCGTTATCCGCGATCCTCCCTTCTCGCGCATCGACATGATTTCGTGCCGCAACCTGCTGATCTATTTCGGCCCGCACATCCAGAACCGGGCCATTCCGATCTTCCATTACGCGCTGAGGCCGGGCGGTTATCTGTTCCTCGGCACGTCGGAAAGCGTCGGTCAGCACGGCGACCTGTTTGCCACGGTCGACAAGAAGCACCGGATATTCCAGGCGCGGGAACATGCCACGCCGCGGCCGCCGGTCCTTATCGGCAATGGCCGCGCGGATGTCCGTCCGGTCGGACGCGGCGGCTCGAAGAACGATGCCGCCAGTCATTCGCTCCGCCAGGCGATCGAGGCTCAGGTGCTGGAGCGGTTCGCCCCGCCTCACGTGCTGGTCAATGGCGATGGCGACATCGTCTACTATTCGGCACGGACGGGCAAATATCTGGAAGCGCCGCAAGGCGCCCCGAGCCGGCAGCTGCTGACCCTGGCCCGCCGCGGGCTGAGACTTGAGCTGCGCGCCGCGTTGCGGGAAGCAGCCACGACGCGCCGCACGGTCGTGCGGGAGAACATAGCTGTCGACGAAGACGACGGACAGCTTCAGTTCATTACACTGACGGTCGAACCGTACACGGAGCGCGGCAATGGCGAGCCCCTCTACCTCGTCCTGTTCAATCCGGTGGGACAGGCCCAGCTACGCTCCGAGCGGGCACGCGAAAGCCGCGGCACCGACGATGCGGCCGATCTCGAACGGGAGTTGCGCGACACACGCGAGCGGCTGCAGTCGACCATCGAGGAATACGAAACCGCGCTGGAGGAAGTAAAGTCTTCGAACGAGGAACTCGTCTCCGTCAATGAAGAGGCGCAGTCGACCAATGAGGAGCTTGAGGCCTCGAAGGAGGAGATGCAGTCGCTCAATGAAGAGCTCAACACCATCAACGCGGAGCTGACTGGCAAGATAGAGGAACTCGATCGCGCCAACAGCGATCTCAGAAACCTGTTCGAAAGCACGGAAATCGCCACCATCTTCCTCGACCGCAACCTTGTGGTGCGGACCTTCACTCCCGCCGCGTCGTCGTTCTTCAACTTGCGTCCATCCGATGTCGGCCGACCGCTGACCGATCTTTCGAGCCGGCTCGACTACCCCGAGCTGAAGCGGCACATCCAGGCGGTGTTCGAGACGGGAGAGACCCTGAACCATCATCTCACGCGCGACGACAAGGGCCGGTTCTACCTGGTTCGCATCAACCCTTACCGGGACAAAGGCGGCAGCATCCAGGGCGTGGTCGTGACCCTGATCGACGTGACGACACTGGCGCAGGCGGAAGAGCGTCAGCAGGTGCTCATCTCGGAGCTGAACCATCGCGTCAAGAACATGCTGGCGGTCGTCGCCAGCATCACCAACCGGACACGTGAAAACTCGGCGTCGAAAGACGAGTTCGCCGACGCCTTGATCGGCCGGCTGCAGGCGATGTCACGAGCCTACAGTCTGCTCTCGCGAGAAAGCTGGACCGAAGCTTCCGTCGAGGAACTGCTGCGCCAGGAACTCGATCCCTTCGGGGCCGAACGGTTCGAACTCCATGGCAAACGGGTGAGCCTCAAGCCGGTACAAGGGCTTTCCTTCGGCATGGCAATCCATGAACTGGCGACGAATGCCGCTAAATATGGCGCACTGTCGAAACCTGCCGGGCGGATAGTCGTAAAATGGTCGGTCGCAGACGGAACCTTCAGGCTCACTTGGCGCGAGAAGGGCGGCCCCCGCATCAAGGAGCCAACCGACAGCGGCTTCGGCCTTACCCTTCTACGTGGCGAAATCGGCTACCGGCTGGGCGGAAAGGTTGAAACAACTTTCCACTCAAATGGTTTGGAGGCGGAAATCGCATTCCCTCTGACCCGCGAGGGCTCGTCGTGACCGGACAGATGCGCGTGCTGATCGTCGAGGACGAATGGCTGATCGCCGACGACGCGGCGGCTTACCTGCGCAAAGCCGGCCATCAGGTGGTCGGGCCTGTTTCGTCGGTGACGGCAGCACTCCGGCTCGTTGGCGAAGGCGGCATCGACGCGGCGTTACTGGATATCCAGTTGAACGACGAGACCAGCTATCCGATCGCGGAAGCGTTACGGACCTGCGGTGTTCCGTTCGCCTTCCTCTCTGGGTATGGCGAACGCGAAATTCCGGCCGGGTTCCGCACTTGCAGGATCGTGCAGAAGCCGGCGAGCCAGAGTGCGATCCTGAATGCCGTGGATGAACTCGCGCGAGCCTGCTGAGGTCACGATTTTGAAAGTCGCGCCAGGTCACATCGGCGTGGTGCGTGCCCGCCGCGAATAACGAACGCCTATGCAACAATCCGCACCGGTACCGATTTGGCGGCCGGAACATGGGCCTTCTCGGCTCTGTGCCACAAAGGAATCAGCGGGTTGAGCTCGGGATAATAACCGGCGCAATTTCCTTCCGGCACCGAGAAAGGCGTGATGCGCAGCCCGCGCACGCGGCGCTCCACACCATCCTGCGCATTGGCTTCGAGATCGACTTCCTGTCCCGCGCTCAAACCGAGGCGCTGGATATCCTTTTCATTCATCAACAGCACCATGCGTGTGCCGCTGATGCCGCGCAGCCGGTCGTTGTAGCCGTAGACGGTCGTGTTGAACTGGTCGTTGGAGCGCACCGTGATCAGTGTCAGCACATCGCGGCCGGCGACATCGATGTCAGGGTCGGTTTCAAGGCCACTTGGCAGCTTGAAATTGGCCTTCTTGTTCGGCGTCTCCCACACCCGCTTGCTCGCCTTGATGTCGCGATGGAAGCCGCCGGGCGTCAGGAAACGCTCGTTGAAGTCGCGGAAATGTTGGGGGTAGCAGCGCTCGATTTCGTCGCGGATGCGGGAATAATCCCCAACCCACTCGTCCCATGGGATCGAACTCCTGCCCGGCAATGTCGCCTTGGCAAGCTCGGCAACGATCCTGGGCTCCGAAAGCAGATGTGGCGAAGCCGGAGGTCGCGACCCGAATGAGCCGTGGATACAGGCGGTGGAATCCTCTACCGACACCCTTTGGTCGCCGCTCGCCTGATGATCTCTTTCCAGCCGTGACAGGCAAGGCAACAGATAGGTTGTCCGGCTGGTGATCAGGTGGCTGCGGTTGAGCTTGGTCGCGATCTCGACATGCAGGTCGAGCCCACGCCAGGCTTTCTCGACCAGGCCGGTTTCCGGAACGGCCCGCACGAAATTGCCGCCGAGCCCAACGAAGCCCCTGACCGATCCGTCGATGACGCCTTCGCAGGTCTCGACCGTATCGAGACCTTTCTCGCGCGGCGGTTCAAAGGCGTAGAATTCGGCGAACTTGTCGAGCGGGACGAGCTCGGGTTTTTCCGATATGCCGACGGTGCGCTGCCCCTGGACATTGGAATGGCCGCGCAACGGCGAAATGCCGGCGCCGGGTTTTCCGATATTGCCGCGCATCATCAAAAGGTTGCACAGCATCTGGACGTTCTCGGTGCCGTGCCGATGCTGGGTCAGGCCCATGCCGTAATTGCCGATCACCGCGTTGGAATGGCTGTAGACCTCGGCGACATGCTCCAGATCGGCCTGCGCAATGCCGGATCGCGCGACGATATCGCTCCACTGGGTGTTGCGCAGGAAGGCTTCGAACTCGGCGAAGCCATGCGTGTGTTCGGCGATGAAAGCCGTATCGAGGACACGCGTCCTGCCGCTCTCGCGGGCGGCATCGTCGAGGGCCAGCAACGCCTTGGCGATACCCGTCATCGCGGCGATGTCGCCGCCCGAACGAACCTGGAAGAAGTCGCTGGACATTTTGGTGCCCGGTCCGGGCGACAGCATGTCGAGGGGGTTTTGCGGATTCTTGAAGCGCTTCAGTCCCCGCTCGGGCAAGGGATTGAAAGTGAAGACGGGCACGTTGCGTTGACGTGCCTCTTGCAGCGGATGCAGCAGGCGCGGCGCCGTCACCCCGGTATTGTGCCCGAAGAAGAACATCATGTCGCATTTCGCAAAGTCTTCGAGCTGCACGGTCCCGACCGGCGAACCGATCGATTCCGGCAAGCCGACCGAGGTCGATTCATGACACATGTTGGACGAATCGGGCAGGTTCGAAGATCCATAGATCCGCGCAAAAAGCTGGTACATGAAGGAGGCCTCGAGCGAGGCCCGGCCAGACGTGTAGAACACCACCGATTTGGGATCGAGCCGCCGCAGTTCGGCAGCTATGTCGCGGAACGCATCGTCCCAGGAGACCGGCTCGTAACGGTCAACGGCGGCATTGTAGCGCATCGGCTCCGTAAGCCTGCCCTGCTTCTCCAGATCGTGGTCCGGCCAATCGAGCAGTTCCGCCACCGAGTACTCGGTGAAGAATGCGGGTTCGCAGCGCAGCTTGGTTTGGTCCCACATCGTCGCCTTGGCGCCGTTTTCACAGAATTCGAAAGGCCTCGGCTGGGCTGGCTTTGCCCATGAGCAAGACATGCACATATAGCCGTCGGCCTTGTTCTGCTTGAGCAGCGTGCTCCATATCCCGGACAATAGCAGGCCTTCGCCTCGCGCCTTGCGGACCAGGGATTTGAGCGATCCCCAGCCGCCTGTCGGGTGGTCGTATTTCTTGGTTTCGATGCGATCGGTTACGGCGGGTTTCATGCGAGCCACTCCCTGTAGAAGAGCACTCATACGAACCCGCCGTGAGGCTGAATGTTCCCGGCCGGCTCCGTCCCGTCACGCCGTCCGTCTACCCGGAACCATTTCCGCCATCGTTTGTTCGGCTAAAAGAAAGGAGCCGTGCGAAATGGAGCGACGTAACGCGTTAATTGCGATGGTGATTTCGGCCATCATCATCGTCGGCTTCCTCATAGGTTTTTTGTACGGCGATATGGGCTGGCAAACCTCGCCGCTCAAAAGAGCCCCTGAGCAGAACCAGGGTGGCAATGCTCCGGCCGACACCTCGCCTGCCGCCGGCATCAAGAAGAACCCTAAGGAAAATACCGAAATGCCAGGCCAGCAGTGAAGGCGAGTCCAGCAATGAAGTTAGCCAATGCCACGAACTGAAACGGGTTCCTGTTTTTGCGGCGCCATAACGGCGCAAATGCGCGGCGAGCCGTTCTGGGTTTGCTCCGATCACGATGACGACTGTCGCAAGGCGATAGGGAGCCCGCTAATGGTGTGGGTCGGTTATCGGCCTTCTGAATTCACATTGCTCACCGGCACACCGAAGACCTTTTCGAAAACCCCCGGCGTGCTCCGGTCCTTCTGCGCGGATTGCGGAACATCGATCGGCTATATCGACCAGGGCCTGCCCGACGAACTCTATCTGGCGATCGGCTTTCTCGATCACCCCGAACGCTTTCCGCCACAGGCCCACGCATATTGGGACATGAGGCTGCCCTGGGTCGACTTTCCAGATGAGCTGCCGCGGGTGGGGACGTATTCGAGGCAGCGAGATCCGGCCTTCGGAAATCCGGCGGAACGCTAGCTTTCGATCCCCTCGCTGGTTGGAAAACGTGCCATTCGGGGCTGCGTACGAAAACGACGATTGGCGCGCGGCTGAAAACGCGCGATCATGTGCCAATGGGCCGCCGTTTGGATGACAAGCTCGATTGCAAGGCGTGCGGGACGATCCTGATGGAGATTCCCGACAACCCGAAGGATTCGACGCCGATCTATTGCAGCAATTGCGGCGGCTATCTCGGCGAATGGGGCGATCTGCAGGAGGACTTCTTCAGGCAGGCTTTCGGCGCCCAGGCCTTCGATCTGAACAACGGAAACATCATCAAAAAATAGTCCTGGATTGTGCCGGCCTCCCGCCGGTCATGCCACGGCCTGTGGACCTGGCTCGTTGCGGCAACCGCCCTTCGTATCGGACCCTCGGGAACCTTTCTCCCGAGCCGCTTGTTTTGGGTGGCGGAAGGAGACACGCCATGAGCACAAAACCTCCCCCTGTGCCGCCGAAGAATCTGAGCCCAAAGGGCGCCGGTGACAAAAAATCGGTAGCGGCCGACCAGGCACCGCAATCTGCCGTTCCGGATCCCGACAAGCAGGGCCAGCAAGGCAATACGAAGGTCAACACCACTCATCAAGGCAACGTCCAAGATCGCTAGGCCATGTCCACGTCGAAAAAAACTCCTGCCAGCATCCGCCAGGGCGGTCCTGGCGCCGCGCACGAAAACGCCAAGAAGGCGCTGAGCGTCGAAAAGCCGCCGGCCGACTCCGACCGTCGCAGCCACAGCAAGGTCTCCGGCGGCGGTGGCGAACGCGACAGCCACCATACCCACGACCCCGAAAAGAAAGGCGACACTCGGCCCGCGCATCAGGACAAGTGAAATCGGATGGGGACGCGGAGATCGGTAGAGCTCGAGCGAAATGTCAGCGGGGACGTCGCGCCGAGACAATCGACACGACGTTGTCGACCTTTGCTACCGGGACCACCGGCAAGTCGAACAGCATCGGAAGCCCCCGCGTCGCGGCCATTTCCACGATCAGCTCCTCGATGGATTGATCGGTCAGACGGGTCTCGACGCTCCGCCGGATCATCGCTGCAAGTTTATGGACTGGCACCGGCACCGACTTCGCCCGGTCGTCGAGCAGCTTGCTGATCTCTATCACGAGGTCAGCGTCGATATTCCTGGGCAAGTCTCGCATAAGCGCCTCCTCGCCAACGAAAAGCCCGCCGCACCTTTCGATACGGCGGGCGATCCAGTAATGCGCACCGGCGAGGGGATCGGGGGTGGGCGTGCCGGCGCGCGCAGATCGCAAGTAATTTTAGTTAAATCCGCCAGCTTGGATGTGTCACGGAAAAACGTCTGTACGTTTTTTCCGAAGCGAGCGGATCGTTAGCTGTCCCCGCCGTCGCCCGGCGCGGCAGCACGCATGGCGCGCTCCGCACCCTCCGGACAGCGAGCTCTAAACAGTATACATTATAAACTTAAAACATCTTGCCAGGCGATCCAGCCTGTGCTCCACTTCGCATTGGAACAGGGCCTGCAGGTCGAATTCTATCGATATGGGGCTGCATTCAACGGATGACTGCGAGAACACCAGCCTCAAACCATATACGAAATCTTCGCATGGGAAGGCGTGGATGACGGAAACGATAGAATTCAAACGGGTTGGCGATGGCAATCTGCGTGCCCAGGTCTATCAACAAATCCGGCTGACGATACAGCATGGCGAATTGGCGCCTGGCCAGAAGCTCGTCGATGTCGACATTGCCGCCCAGCTCGGTATTTCCAGAATGCCTGTCCGCGACGCCTTGATGCAGTTGGTGCATGAGGGCTATCTCGTCGGCACCACACGCGGCTTCACGCTGCCCACACTTACCGCAACGGATGTCGCCGACATCTTCGAGGTCCGCCGCTTGCTCGAGCCGCGGGCCGCCGCGCACGCTGCGCGGACACTCGACGCCGCCAGCCTCAAGACGCTTGCAGCCGCGCTTCGGGAGGCGGAGGCTGCGGCCGCCGCCGGCGATGCCGACCGCTTTTTCCAGGCCAATTCGGCATTCAGGAATTGTTGGCTCGGTGCCGTCGAGAACGAGCGCCTTTCACAAACGATTGCCCGCTTCGCCGACCACGTGCTCGTCGTCCGCTTAAGGACGCTGTCGCACCAGCCGACACAGGCCGTCGTCGTGGCCGGCATGCGCGCCATCTACGAGGCATTCGTCAAGCGCGACGCCGTCGCCGCTTACGACTGCATGACCCACTTCATTCAGAACGCCGAGGAGCGTTTCATGAAGCTGAGCCCACCGCTTCAACATTCCAGCGGTGAAGGTGAGAGCATGTCGCGGCGGGGGAAATCATGATCAGGAAGCAGCACCCGCTGAAAGGGCCGAACAGGTTCAAGCTCGGCGTCTTTTCCATGAACGCCGATGGCGGCCTGGCAATGACCACCGTCCCCGAGCGCTGGCGCGCTCGCTGGGAAGACAACCTCAATTCCGCCTGTATCGCCGATCGCGCCGGCCTCGAGTTTCTGCTGCCGATCGCCCGTTGGCGGGGCTTCGGCGGTTTGACGCATGTGCGGGAATGGTCGTTCGAGACTTTCACCTGGGCGGCGGGTCTCGCCGTCGCCACGGAGAACATCGGTCTGTTCATGACGGTGCATGTGCCGCTGGTTCATCCGCTGCAGGCCGCAAAAGCCCTGGCGACGGTCGACCACATCTCCAACGGGCGTGCCGGCTTGAACATTGTCTGCGGCTGGAACCCGGACGAGTTCGCCATGTTCGGGCAGACGGTCGGCGACCGGACCTACGATCAGGCCGAGGAATGGATCAACATCATTGAGCGTGCCTACCAATCCAGGGAGCCGTTCGACTTCGGCGGCGAGTTCTATGATCTGAAGGGGGTCGTCAGCCGCCCGCCAAGCCTGCAGGTGCCGCGCCCGGTGACCATGAACGCCGCCTTCGGCGCGCCGGGGCGCAACTATGCGGCGCGCCACTGCGACTACCTGTTTTCGACTTTTTCCGAAATTGCGGATGGCCGCGCGCATGTGGTCGACATCACCAACCGGGCGGCTGAAGTGGGACGCGAAGTCGGCGTCTACACGGTCTGCCACGTCGTCTGCCGGGAGACCCAGCAGGAAGCCGAGGATTATTACCGGCACTACGCGCTGGAATGCGCGGACGAGGGTGCGGTCGACGAGCATATGCGCAAGAAGAAGGAATTCGCGAACTCGCATGACGCGAAGGCCTTCACCGAATATCGGCAAAGGTTCGCCGGCGGTGCTGGAACGTTCCCGCTGATCGGCACGCCGGAAAAGATCGTCGACGATCTCACCAAGATCATGGAACAGGGTTATTCCGGCGCCGCCCTCACATTCGTCAACTACACCTACGAATTGCCCTTCTTCTGTGACCGCGTGTTGCCGCTGATGCGCCAGGCCGGGCTTCGGGTAAATTGATGCCGGCGGCCGCCATTTCGACGGCATGGGTGGATGGGCACGACGCCATCAATCCGCGCGCCTTCAAGCAGGCGATGCGGGCGGTGGCAGGCTCGGTCGCCATTCTAGCGTCGGAGCATGACGAGATCGGCTTTTGCGGCATCACGGCGACGGCCGTCTGCTCATTCAGTGCCGAGCCGCCATCGCTGTTGGCGTGCGTCAACCGCAGCAGCACCTTTGCCTCGGCCATTCGCGAAGGTTTGCCTTTTTCGGTCAATCTTCCCGCCGGCGACCAGGAGAACGTTGTGCGTGCCTTTGGCGGCATGACCAAAGCCAAGGGCGCCGCGCGCTTCTCAGCCGGATCATGGGTGCGCGGCGAAACCGGCGCGCCCTTGCTTGTCGGCGCGCGGGCGATGTTCGAATGCCGGGTGGCCGAAATCATTGTGCGGGCGTCGCACATGATCGTCATCGGCATCGTCTCAGGCGTTGCGCTGGATCGCGCTGACCGATCGCCGGTCTTCTACGCGCATGGGCGGTTCCTGACAGTAGGAGATGATGTCAACTAACCGCCGTTCGTGTGGCGGCGCAGCGTGCAATTTCAGATCGGCCCGATGATGGGCCCCGGCGAAGTGAATCTATCAGAGGGAGTACGGCAATGCGCATTTGGAAATCCCTTGTTCTGGCGGCACTCATGTCGGGTGTAGCGGGTATCGCCACGGCCGAAGAGGTCGTCCTCAACGCCGTGCATTTTACGCCGACGCAGAACGGCTACGCCCAGAGCTTCCTGAAGTTCGTTCAGAAGGTGAACGAAAAGGGCAAGGGCGTGGTCCAGATCAACGTCCGTGGCGGGCCGGAGGTCATTCCGCCGATCCAGCAGGGCGCGGCGCTCAGGAGCGGCCTGATCGATGTGATCGACACACCGGCAGGGCAGTTCCTCGAGCTCGTGCCCGAAGGCGAGGTTTTCTCCGCATCGACGAAGACGCCGTGGGAGGTTCGCGAGAATGGCGGCTGGAACTTCATCAGCGGGATTTTCGAGAAGAAGGCCAATGCCCATCTGCTGGCGCATGTCGACGCGGGCTCGGGCTTCAACGTCTTCACCATCGACGAACCCAAGCTCAACAGCGAAGGCAGCATTGACTGGGGCGGCCTGAAGATACGCTCGTCGCCGCTCTATCGCGATTTCCTCGAATCCCTGGGCGCAACGGTGATCGTGCAAGCGCCGGGGGACGTTTATACCTCGCTCGAGCGCGGCGTCGTCAATGCCAACGCCTACACGGTATTTGGCTATGCGTCCTTCGGCTGGGACAAATTCACCAAATACCGTGTCGATCCGCAATTCTTCAAAACCGACGTGCTGATCTCGATCAACAAGGCGAAATGGGACACGCTGTCGCCCGAGGCGCAGAAGCTGCTTGCCGACACGGCCGTCGAATACGAGCGCGCGAGCTATGACGCCAACCTTGCCGAGTCCGAAAAGCAGGCACAGGCGATGATCGACGGCGGGCAGAAGGTGATCAGCTTGACCGGCGCCGGCCGCGACAAATTCCTGGCGGCTGCCACGCAGGCGAGCTGGGCGAGAATGGCCAAACGCGATCCCACCAACATCGATCAGTTGAAGAAATTCTTCCAGTAGCCCGAGCCGAGGGTGCCTTGTGCGCCCTCCATCAAAGCTGGGCCGAGGGGGCAAAGGTGGACATGAGGGTCGTCGGGAATGGACAGATTGTTTGCAGCGATTGGGAAGCTGAGCCTTGCGCTGGCGGCGGGCGCAAAAGTGGTGCTTGGCCTCATCATCGTCGCGGTGGTTGCTGATGTATGCGTCCGCAATCTGGGCCTGAGGCCGCTTGCCTGGGCAGTATCGGCGACGGAATACGGCCTGCTTTACGCGGCATTTCTGCCGATGCCCTGGCTGGTCCACAGCAAGGGCCATGTCTTCGTCGAGTTCCTGCGCAAGGCGCTGCCCGTGCGGGCACGGGCGGTGCTTGAAAAGCTGGTCTATCTCGCCTGCATTGCGGTCAGCCTCTACCTCGGCAGCGTCGCTCTGTCTTCCCTGACAAATGCCGTTGCGGGCGGCGAATATGAAACGCGCAGTTTCGATATGCCGAAATGGCTGATCTTTCTGCCCATCATGCTCGCCTTCTATCTCTCCGCGCTGGAATGGCTCAGATATTTGCTCGGCCGTGACACGCTGTACACGCTCGATCCGCTGGAAATGGAAGGGCTCTGACCAGTGGCCTGGCTGTTTCCATTCGCCGTGCTTGTTGGCACCATCCTGGTGTTGATGGGGCTTGGGCTGCCGGTCGCTTTCGCGTTCTTCGTCACCAATGTGATCGGGCTGTTTCTCTTCTTTGGCGGTTCGATCGGCGTGACGCAGATGGTCGCCAACTTCTCCGACGCTGTCTCGACCTATGCGCTTGCCCCGCTGCCGATGTTTCTCGTCATGGGCAGCCTGTTCTTCCGCTCCGGCCTCGGCGAGAAAGTCATCTACGCGCTCGACCTGTGCATCGGCAATCTGCGCGGACGCCTTGCTTATGTCGTTCTCGCCGCCGGCACGATCTTTTCCGCGCTGTCAGGTTCCAGCCTCGCCAATACCGGCATGATGGGCTCGCTGATGGTGCCCGAGATGCTGAAGCGAGGTTACAAGCCGCACATGGCCTACGGCCCCGTGCTTGGCGCCGGAAGCCTTGCCGTCATCATCCCGCCATCCTCGTTGGCTGTCTTGCTCGGCTCGCTGGCCCAGATCGACGTCGGCGCGCTGCTCATAGCGGGGGCTCTGCCCGGGCTGCTCCTCGTCGTCATGTACGCGGCGCTGATCTTCGCACAGACGAAGATCGACCCAGACGCCGCTCCCCACTATCCGGTGCCCGCCGTCCCCGCGGCCGAGAAGGTGAGGGCGGTCGCCGTCAACATCATTCCGATGAGCGTCATCGTGTTCATGGTGGTCGGCACGATCATCCTTGGAATAGCGACCCCGACCGAGTCGGCAGGGCTCGGCTGTGCCGCCGTCTTCGCCTTGTTGTTTGTCTACCGACGGTTCAGCTGGTCGGTGGTCTGGAAGTCGCTGGACGATGCGATGAAGGTCACGGGCATGACCTTCCTGATCATCTCGGCTTCGACGACGTTCTCGCAGATATTCGCCTTCTCCGGCGCCTCCAACGGCTTTATCCAGTTCATCGTGGGCTACGATCTTGGACCGTATCCCATGCTGCTCATGATGGTGCTCGTCATCCTGCTGCTCGGCATGTTCATGGATCAGGTCTCGATGATGCTGATCACGCTGCCGATCTTCCTGCCGATCGCCCAGCAATTCGGCTACGAGCCGGTATGGTTCGGGCTGATCCTGCTGCTCGCCTACGAGGTCGGCTTCACCACGCCGCCTTTTGGTCTGCTGCTGTTCATCATGATCGGTGTCGCGCCGAAAGGGACGTCGCTCAAAACGGTTGCCATGGCTGCGGCGCCTTACATCGCGCTGACGCTTCTGCTGATCCTGCTGATTGTCCTCTTTCCGCAGATCGCCCTCTTTCTTCCGAATTTGATCTAGTCGAACTCGATCCAGCAGGTGTCCACATGCGCTTTGCCTATCTTGCTTTCTTCCATGATGACCGCGAGGCAAATTTGGCCATCGCCCGTGAAGACGTTGACGCTGTGCGGCGTGTGATCGCGTCAACGCCGGGCCTTGCGCTTGCAAACATCTATCTGCCCGAAGTGGCGACAGACATGTTCAACGACGATGGTCCACCGCCGGTCTTTGGCTTCCAGCTCTATTTCGACGAATTGGCGGACCTGGAGGCGGCGCTGGCGCCGTCCGGCCATCTGCAGGCGCTTGCCGCGCCGGAGATGCTGTCGAGCATCGCCGCTTCGAGGCCGACGCAACAGGCAATGTGCGTGCGCCCGTTTCCCGTCGATGACGCTGGCGTCAAGACATCCGGGCTGCCCTGCAGCTATCTTGTCCACTATCCCGGGCCGGCCGAAGACATGAATGTCTGGCTCCACCACTATGTGACGCATCATCCGCAATTGATGCGGGGCTTCCCCGGCATTCGCCACATCGAGGTTCTGTCGCGACTGGATTGGTGCGGTTCGCTGCCCTGGCCGCGGATCGACCATATGCAGCGCAATCGCGTCATGTTCGACAGTCCCGCGGCATTGACGCACGCGCTGCAGTCGCCGGCGCGGCTGGAGATGCGCGCCGACTACAAGACCTTCCCGCCGTTTTCAGGCGGCAGCCGGCATTTCCCGATGTCGACGGAAGCCGTGCATCCTTCGTCAAGGGCCACATAGCGCAAACAGGTTTGCCGACGCCGAAAAATTTCTGGAGATTTCATGTACGACTTTCGCAAGAAATGTGTCTCTCTCGATCGCCTCATCGGCACCTTCTGCGCCATCCCGCATCCGGTGGCGGTCGAAGTGGCGGCTGCCAGCGGGGTCGATTTCCTGTGCATCGACTGGGAGCATTCGCAGATTGGCCGCGAGCTGATCGAGGATCTGATCCGCGCCGCGGATGTCCACAAGGTTCCTGCGATGGTGCGCGTTCCCGGCCACACGCCGGAGTGGATGGCGGCTGCGCTCGACGCCGGCGCGTCGGGCGTCCTGGTGCCGCGCGTCTCGACGGCCGAGCAAGCGCGCATGGCGGTCATGGCCTGCCGTTACCCGCCGGTCGGCGCACGCGGTGTCGGCCCGGGCCGCGCCGCCGGTTATGGCTACAGGATTCCGGACTACCTCAAATCGGCCAACGAGGTCCTGACGGTCGCCATCCAGGTCGAGACGGCCGAAGGCCTCGCCAACATCGACGACATCGTCCAGGTCGACGGCGTCGACGTGGTCTTCATTGGCCCAGGCGACCTGTCGGTCTCGATCGACGCCATGGGGCCGGCCGGCCAGGACAAGCTCAATGCCGCGATTATCAGGATCGCGGCCGCGGCGCGTGCGGCCCGCAAGGCCGTCGGCATCTTTCGCCCTTCGGCGGATGATGTCGGCAAATGGTCGCGGCACGGCATCAGCTTCTACATGCTGGCTAGCGATACGATGTTTCTCGGCGCCGGCCTTGCCGCCGGCGTCGTCTCGGCGCGCAGCGCCTCATAGCAAGAGTCTGGCATGAAGATCATCAAGACCGACGGTGTGCTGTCAGTCGAGGAGGAGCAGCTGCGCTACCTCGACGGCTTGAACGTCGAGTTTGTCGAAAAGACGCTGCTCACGGAAGATGCCCTGATCGAACACTGCCGCGACGCCGACGCATTGATGGTATTGCGGGAGCCGATCACGGGTCGCGTCTTGGCGGAACTGAAGAGGCTCAAGGTCATCGGACGGTTCGGCGTAGGGCTCGACTCGATCGACGTCGAGGCCGCCAGCCGTGCCGGTGTTCAGGTAACCTACGTGCCGGACGCCAATCTGGTTGAAGTCAGCACCCACGCTATGGCCCTGATCCTGGCCTTGACGCGCAGGCTGAAGCAGTTCGACAGCGCGGTGCGTGCCGGCCGCTGGGCTGCAATGACCGATGGCGCCGGCATCACGCGGCCCGACAGGCAGATCCTCGGCGTGATCGGCTTCGGCCAGATCGGGCGGCTGACTGCCGAGCGGGCGCGGGTCTTCGGCTTTCATATCATCGCATACGACCCGCATATGCCGGCGGAGCGCATTACGGCCGGCGGTGCTGAACCGGTCGGTTTCGATGAGCTGCTTGCCAGGGCCGACATCGTCTCGTTGCATGTTCCAGCGACACCGGAAACCAGAAACATCATGTCGGCGCAAGCCCTCTCGCGCATGAAGGAAGGGGCGATGCTCATCAACGTGTCCCGTGGCGGCCTGGTTGACGAGGTCGCGTTGGCGGATTTGATCCGGCGCAGCCATTTGGCAGGCGCCGGCATCGACACATTCGAGCAGGAGCCGCCTTCGCCCGACAATCCGCTGCTGGCGCTGGACGCCGTCCTGGTCAGTCCACACGCGGCGCACTACTCGACCCAGTCTTACGCGGAGGTTCGCAACAAGGTGTTTGCCGATGTCGCAGCGGTCCTGCGCGGCGGCAAGCCGGTATATCCGGTCAACCGGATATGACCAATTCCCGATGTCGGCACCATCCGCTGCCTGTCGACAGTTCCACCTTAACGTTCGGGGGCAGGCGCCCTTGAGCGCGACCTCGGCAAGCGGATAAAGACGGGAGTGGGTGATGTGAATTCGCATTTTTTGCCGACAGTGCCACATTTTGTTCTTGCTTTGTGCCGGCAGCTACTAATTTGCGTATGGTGCTGATTCGCACCGAGGAGCCGCCGCAAGGCGGTTTTTTTGTCTTTAGGTTTCAGCGCGATCGGTCGAGGCTCTGCTCGGCTTGTCGCGACGCTCGACGATGTAGATGTGGTCGGCGACCAGCACCACGTCGCCATGCTGGTTGATCACCTCGCAGCGCTCGACGACCCGGCCTGAATCGGGCCGCTTCGGGTCGTCTTCCTTGGCCGATATGGTGGTGCGGGTCCTGATCGTATCGCCGATGAACACCGGCTTGATGAAGCGCAGTCTGTCGTAGCCATAGGAGAAGGCAACCGGGTTGACGACGCTTGCCGTCAGCCCGACGCCGACCGAAAAGACCAGCGTGCCGTGGGCGATGCGCTGGCCGAACGGCGTCGCCTTCATGAACTCGGCGTCCATGTGGTGGGGAAAGAAATCGCCGGTATGGCCGGCATGGACGACGAAGTCGGTCTCGGTGATGGTGCGCCCGCTGGTCATGCGCGACGAGCCGATCTGGTAGTCCTCAAAGTAGATCGTCTGCTCCATGTCAGGGCCTCGCCGCTATCGGTGTTGCCGGCGCCGCGCTCGATTGGTAGGCGGCTTCGACCAGCGCCATGGTGTTCCAGCCGTCCTCGACGGAACTGACAAGCTCGGCGTCCTCGCCCGACACGTAGCGCTGGACATTGGCCATGCGGCCGGCAAAGGCGTCCGGAAACCATGCGCCGACGAGTGGAACCGCAATCCAGTCCGTGCCGCCTTTGGGGTAGATTTCGAGAATGTCCGGCTCGCCGCGCGGATAGTCGAGGTTGACGCCTAATTTGAGGTAAGCGGCGCCTTCGGTGCCGCAGATGCGGAATTCGCAGGCCTGGTGTTTTCGACCGAATTTGTGATCGTGGTTGATCGACAGCGCACAGCGGACGGTGTCGCCATAGTCGAGGATCGCGCTGGTGCGCGTTTGCGCAACCTTATGGCCGGGATGGCCCAGTGTCTTGGCGTGAACCCCCTTGGGGTCGCCGAGCAATTGCCGGATTAGGTCGAGATAATGGATCGAATGCATGGCGATCTCGACGCGCGGCGCCTGCAACAGGAATTCCCAGAGCTGCCAGGGTGTTGCCAGCGCCAGCCATGCGTCGAAATCGACCACGTCGCCGAGCCAGCCCTTGGCGATAGCATCCTTGAGCGCCAGCATCATCGGCGCAAAGCGCAGCTGGAAATTCACCGCCGCCTTGAGGTTTTTGGAACGGCAGATTTCAAGGATCTCGGTCGCCTGGCTGAGGTCACTTCCCATCGGCTTCTGGATCAGCGCCACCGCACCATCGGGCAGCGCCCTGAGCACGCCGGCATGATAGGCCGGCGGCGTCGCCAGATCGAAGACGACGTCCTTGATTGACGCAGCTTCCTCGAGCGACCGGTAAGCGGTGACGCCCCATTTCTGCGCCAGTTTTTCCGCCTTGGCCAGGTCGGGGTCGAAAAGCCCGGCAACCGGGAAACCGGCTTTCCCATAGGCCGGGAAATGCGCATCGCCGACGATCGAGCCGGCGCCGAAAATCACGATCGGCCTGGGCTTTGACGGCTGTGCCCAGGCCTGGGAGAGCGAGGAAGGATCGAAAATGTCATCAGTCATAATGGAAGACTTCGTCCATCGACGCCCACCACTCACCCTCCTTGCGGGTCGGCAGCGGCTCCTGGCATGGCATGCACAGCGCCCACCATTCCTGCGTCGTGGGGTCGGCGGCCATCTTGGCCATGTCGGCGGCATAGTCGGTGCCGTGGTACTCGAAGGTGCTGAACAAAAGGTGCTCCGGCTCCCTCAGATAAATCGAATAATTCTTGATGTTGCAGGCGGAAATCATCTTGAGGACGTCCGGCCACACAGCAGCGTGAAGCCGCACGTACTCGGCGACTTTCTCCGGCTTGAGGCCGAGCACCATTCCCATTCGCTGCATGTCCGACTCCTATTTTACTATCGGCGTGGTGAATTCCGCGATGCTCTTCGCCTTGATCGCATCCCAGTCCCAGTCGATGCCGATGCCGGGCTCGTCCGGCGCCAATGCGTGCCCGTCCTCGATACGCATTTTCTTCCCGGTCAGCTCGTCGAGCTGGGGAATATACTCGACATATCTGCCGTTCTGAACGGCGCATGTCAGGCTGACATGCAGTTCCATCAGGAAATGCGGGCAGACCGGTATGTCGAACGCCTCGGCTGCATGCGCCACCTTCAGCCACGGCGTGATGCCGCCGATGCGGCCGACATCGACCTGCACGATCGAACACGCGCCCTTTTGCATATATTCGCGGAAATGCCGGATCGAATAGAGCGACTCGCCGATGGCGATCGGCGTCGATGTGGCATTCGACAGCCGCACATGGCCGTCAATGTCGTCGGCTGGCAGCGGTTCCTCGATCCAGGCGAGGTCGAGTTCACGCAAGCGTTCGGCCCGGCGGATTGCCTCGTCGACCGAAAAGCCCTGGTTGCAGTCGGTCATGATCTCGTAGGAGTCTCCAACCGCCCGGCGCACCGCCGTCAGGCGGGCAAGATCCTCGGAGCCGTGCGGCTTGCCGATCTTGACCTTCGAGCCGCGAAAGCCCTTGGCCTTGGCGTCCAGTGCATCCTCGACCAGCGCCCCGTTCTCGATATGCAGCCAGCCGCCTTCCGTCGTGTAAAGCGGGCAGCGGTCCTTGGCGCCACCGGCCAGCTTCCACAGCGGCAGGCCCTGTTTCTTCGCCCGCAGATCCCAAAGCGCAGTGTCGATGGCCGCGAGCGCGATTGCCGTGATCGCGCCGATCGTCGTGGCATGGGTGGCGAACTCCAGCTCGTGCCAGATCGCCTCGATCATGTCGGCGTCGCGGCCAATCAGCCGCGGTGCAAGGTGGTCGGCCAGCAGCCGCATCACCGACGAGCCGCCGGTGCCGATCGTATAGCTGTAGCCGGTGCCGACCGCGCCGTCGGCATCGGTGATGGTGACGATCGGTGTTTCCTGCGAGACAAAACTCTGGATGGCATCGGTGCGCTTGACCTTAGGCATCAGGTCGACCATCCGCAGTTCGACTTTCTCGATCTTTGCCATGATTTTAACCTCGCAATGTCTTGCCCGTTTCGGCAGAAAACAGATGGGCCTGCGACAGGTCCAGGCTCATCTTGACCCGGTCGCCGGCTTTGAGCGGCTTTGGATTGAGCATGCGCGATACCCAGTCGCTGCCGTTGAATTCGGCAAACACCAGCGTCTCGTTGCCGAGTGGTTCTGTGACGGTCACCGGCAGTTCCACCTGGTGGACGTCGACCTCTTCGCCGGAACTGATGCCGTGTCCCGTCGGATAGATGTCGTCGGGCCTGAGGCCGAACACGACTTTGTCGCCGGTTCCGACATTGGCCTTGAACTGGCTGGGCAGAGGCAATCTCTCGCCGCTGGCGAACAGCAGCTGTCCGTCGTCGACAACCGCCTCGTGCAAATTCATCGGCGGCGAGCCGATGAAGCCGGCCACGAAGCGTGTCTGCGGCCGGCGGAAGACCTCGTCGGGTGTGCCGACCTGCTCGATGAAACCGTCGCGCATGATGACGATGCGGTCGGCCAATGTCATCGCTTCGACCTGGTCGTGGGTGACGTAGATCACCGTCGACCGGACCTTGGCATGCAGTTTCTTGATCTCGGTGCGCATCTGCGTCCGAAGCTTGGCGTCGAGATTGGAAAGCGGCTCGTCGAACAGGAAGACGTCGGGATCGCGCACAATGGCGCGACCCATGGCGACGCGCTGGCGCTGTCCGCCCGACAGCTGCGACGGCCGGCGGTCGAGCAATTGGTCGAGGCCAAGAATGCCGGACGCCTCGGCGACGCGGCGGTCCATTTCATCTTTCGCGGCGCCGGCTATTTTTAGTGAGAAACCCAGGTTTTCGCGCACCGTCATATGCGGATAGAGCGCGTAGGACTGGAACACCATCGAGATGTTGCGCGAGCGCGGCGGCAGGTCGTTGACCATGCGGCCGCCGATCTCGATGACCCCGTCGCTGATCGCCTCGAGGCCGGCGATCATGCGCAGGGTCGTCGACTTGCCGCAGCCGGACGGCCCGACAAGCGCGATGAATTCGCGGTCGGCGACCTCGAGGTCGATGCCGTGCACCACCGCCACCGGACCATAGCTCTTGGTGAGTTTCTTGAGCGATACAGTTGCCATGTCAGCCTTTCACCGCGCCGGAAGTGAGGCCGCCGACGAGATGTTTCTGGACGATGAAGGTAAGCGTGAGCGCCGGTATGATCATGACCACGGCCAGCGCGCACATGCCGCGCCAGTCGATGGTGAATTCGGCCGTATAGTCGAGCAGGCCGACCGGCAGGGTCTTGGAGTTGATCGAGCGTGTCAGCTGCGAGGCGAGCGCGAACTCGTTCCAGGAGGTGAGGAAGGCAAAGATGCCGGCCGAGGCGATGCCGGGGCCGGCGAGCGGAAACTCGACCTGCCAGAAGGCCTGCCAGCGCGTGCAGCCGTCGATCTGCGCCGCCTCGGCGAGGTCTTTCGGCACCTGGCGGAAAAAGCCGTCGATCAGCCAGACGGTGAAGGGCACGTTGAGTGCGACATAGACCAGGATCAGCCCGAAATGCGTATCGATGATGCCGAGCCGCGCAAAGACGAAGAACAGCGGCAGCGACAGTGCGATGCCGGGCACCGTGCGCGTCAGCATCAGGCCGAGGAACATCGCCGATTTGGCGCGGAAGCGATAGCGCGCAAAGGCATAGCCGCCGGCCATGCCGATGACGATGGCGATCACCGTCGAGGTCACCGAGATGATCAGCGAATTGCGGAAGTAGTCGAGCACCGGAATGCCGCCCTGGCCGACGCCGCTGAACATGGCGATGTAGGCGTCGAGCGAGAGTTGCTGCGGGATCCACACCGGCGGCTTGGCCATGATCTCGACGGTCGGCCGGAGCGACGACAGCACGATCCAGATGCCGGGCAGGCAGATGACCAGCATGGCCAGGAACAGTCCGATGCCGTGAACGATGCCGAGCGCTTTGTTGCCGACGCGATGCAGGCTGTTCTGGTCCATCCTCACCACTCCGCCGCGATCTGCGTGCGCGCCGCGGCGAGCTTGCGGTAGAAATAGACGGTGAACAGGATCGACAGCAGGATCGAGAAATAGGCCATGGCATTGGCCATTCCCATCCTGGCGTCGCTGTAGGCAGTGCGGGCGACGAGCGTCCAGACCAGTTCGGTGCGGCCGGCGGGGCCGCCGTCGGTCATGATCTTGACGATGTCATAGGCGCGCGCGACGTCGAGAGAACGGATGGTCATGGCGATGAAGGCAAACGGCATGATGAACGGCCAGGTGACATAGCGGAATGTCTGCCACGGCGTGCAGCCGTCGACGCGGGCCGCCTCGACCGGTTCGCGCGGCATCGCCAGCAGCCCGGCCAGGATGAGGATCGCGAACACCGAGGTCGACGACCAGATCTCGGCGATCAGGATGGCGATGAAGGCGAGATTGCCGTCGATCAGCCACGGGATGGCGCGGTCGGTCAGGCCGAGCCCCTGCAGGGCATTGTTCACCAGGCCGATATTGTCGTTGAACATGAATTTGAACTGGAAGCCCACGAGGATCGGCGAAAACATCATCGGAAACATCATGATGGTGCGCAGAACCCGCTGGCCGCGCGATGCCTTCTCCACCAGCAGGGCCAGCCCGAGCCCGATCAGCATTTCCAGGTTGAGCGCGACGGTCAGCAGCACCACGGTGCGGGCAAAGGCGACCCAGAAAGCGCGGCTGGTCAGGATGGCGACGTAGTTGCGCGCGCCGATGAAGACCCAGAACGTCTCCGGCCTGGTCAGCCGGAACGGCGTGAAGCTGGAGTAGAGCGAAAGCAGCAACGGCACCACCACCACCGCCGCCAGCACGATCACCGCCGGCAGCAGGAGCAGCAATGGTGGCGAGGGTCTCCAGCCTTTCATGTCGATCCGGTTCTGGTTGGCGCCCGGACACCGAAGGCCGCCATTGGCGAGCTGGGATCAAGACAAAGCGTGTTGCGCATGGTCCGAAAAAAATGCGGGGCGCCGCTCTTCGATAAGCGCAGCGCCCCTTGGGAGAATGGTCAAAGCTTGCCGGCGTCCTCGAGGATTTGCGTGGCCTTGGCGGCAGCGTCGTCCAGCGCCTGCTTGGAGGTCTTGTCGCCAAGGATGGCGGCCTGCAATTCGGGATAGACGGCGTTGGAGATTTCGATCCATTCAGGTGTCTGCGGCACGGCAAAAGCGTGCTTTGCCTCTTCCTGGAAAGCCGCCAGCACTTCCTTCTTATAGGGATCGCTGGCCGCCTGCTGGATGTCCCAGTCCCACACCGCCGTGCGGGTCGGCAGTGGGCCGCTTGCCGCCTCGAGCTTCTGGCTGTCCTCATTGGTCAGGAACCAGACCAGCGACGCCGCAGCTTCCTTGCTGGCGCAGTTTTCGGTGACCGAAAATCCGTGGTGCCCCGACCAGCCGGTGCGAATGCCGGCCGATCCCTTCGGCGCCACCTTCACGCCGACATTGCCGGCGACCTTCGACGACTTTGGATCGTTGAAGAAGCCTGCCCAGCCCGGCCAGTCGAGGTTGATGGCGACGGTGCCTGAGGCAAAGCCTTGGCCGAGATCGTCCCACAGATAGTTGGTGGTGCCGGCCGGCACCGCCTTGGCCTTATAGAGATTGACGAACCAGTCGAGCGCGTGCACGCCGGCTTCCGAGTTGAAGGCCGGCTTGCCATCCTTGTCGAGGTATTCGCCGCCGTCGGCGATGAGCATCTCGTAAAAGCGGCCGTTGATCGCCTCTTCCTTGCCGGCGAACTGGGTGCCATAGAAATCGGGCGGGCTGGCGAAGAATTCCGCCTGCTGGGCGACCTCGTCCCAGGTGTCGGGTGGTGTCAGGTCCTTGCCGTATTTGGCCTTGTAGGCGGCCTTCTTGGCTTCGTCCTGGTAGAGGCTCTTCTGGTAATAGAGCGCCGAGACGTCGAACTGCGCGCGCGGCAGCATTACCAGCTTGCCCTCGAGCGTCGAGGCCTTGATCGTCGACGGCACGAAGGCGTCGATCTCCTCCTTCGGCAGCAGCTTGTTGAGATCGGTGTAGATATCAGGATATTGCGGCGCGAAGGACGAGTGGTTGGAGCCGACGCACCAGTTGATGCTGCCGGAGGCGATGTCCGACTTGATCTCCTTGTCGAGCTCGAAGTGGTTTTTCTTCGAGATCACGTTGACCTTGGCGCCGGTCAGTTTTTCCCATTCGCCGATGCGCGCGTAGAGCCCTTCATATTGCTGGCCGCCGATCAGCTTGGCGTCGATAGTGACGCCGTCGAATTTGCCGGGCAGGTCGGCAGCAAGGGCACTCGCACCCAGTGCGAGCAGCGTTGCGCCGGCCGACAGGCCGCAAAACAGTTTCGTCATTGGTATCCTCCCAAGTGTCTGCGTCGATCCATAGTGGGGTCGATCGGCAGCTTCATTCATATACAAACAAAACATTTATAGGATCGTCAAGCCGAAAGTTCTTCCGGAAGCAACCGTTATGCGTATATGAAATGTGAAATTCACTGGAGAAGCCCAATGGCAGAGGACGAGGAAGACGAGCGCTATCGAGCCCCGGCGTTGGACAAGGGGCTCGACATCCTCGAGCTGCTGGCCGGCGTCGACGGCGGCCTGACGCAGGCGGAAATCGCCAAGAAACTCGACCGCAGCCCGAATGAGTTCTACCGCATGCTGGATCGGCTGGTGCGGCGCGGCTACGTCACGCGTCCCGATGGCGACCGCTATTCGCTGACGCTCAAGCTGTTTGGCCTGACGCAGCTGCACGCGCCGGTGCGCCGGCTGGTTTCCTATGCGACGCCGCTGATGCGCGAACTGGCCGAAACCACACAGCAGGCAAATCAGCTCGTCGTCTTCGATCGCGGTTCCGCCGTGGTCATTGCCCAGCAGGAAGCGCCGGATTACTGGGGCATCTCTATCCGCGTCGGCTCGCATATCAGCCTGTTCGACACCGGGTCCGGCCATGTATTGCTGGCGTTCCGCCCGCCGGAAGAGCGGCAGATGATGATCTCCGAACATCTGCGCAGCACCGACAAGCCGCCGCAGTCGCCGGAATTCTTTGCTCGCCTCGACCAGATTAGGGAACGCGGCTACGAGATGATGGCGTCGATGCAGACGGCCGGCGTGTTCAACCTGTCGACGCCCGTTCTCGGCTCAGACGGCAAGGCGATCGCCGCACTGTCGATCCCGTACATAACCCTGGTCAACGCACTCAAGGCGCCCGACATCACCAGGACGATAGAGCTGTTGCTGGCAGCGACCGAAAAGCTGTCGCAACTGGCGGGATCGACCGTCAAGCAATCGAGATAAATTCTTATTTGAATGAACAATTTCTCCGTGAGATGATCTCGACGTCGCCAAGGAGGAGAGCGCCACCATGATCTTCGACACTCATCTGCACCTGATCGACCAGTCCGCGCTGCGCTATCCCTGGCTGGCCGGCGTGCCGGCGCTCAACCGCGATTTCTCCTACGACGAATATGCAGTCCAGGCCCGCCGCGCAGGCATCGAGGGCGCACTGCATATGGAGGTCGATGTCGATCCAGCAGACATCGAGGCCGAAACCGGCCATGTCAAAGCGCTCTCGCAGCAAAAGGGCAGTTTGCTGAGGGGAGCGATTGCCTCCTGCCGTCCGGAAGAGCCAGGCTTTGCCGCTTATCTCGAGCGCCAGCGCGCCGATCCTTTCGTCAAAGGCTTTCGCCGGGTGCTGCACGTCATGCCGGATGAGCTCTCGGAAGGCGCGCTGTTCCGCGAAAACATCAAGCGGCTAGCCGGCAGCGGCCTGACCTTCGACCTCGTCGTTCTGCCCCACCAGATCCCCAAGGCGATCGCACTCGCCGACCTCGCGCCGGACGTGCAGTTCGTGCTCGACCATTGCGGCGTGCCCGACATCAACGGTGGTGCCGAGCACCCCTGGCGCGAGCATATGGCAGAGATCGCGCGGCGACCGAACGTCGTCGGCAAAATTTCCGGTGTGGTCGCCTATGCGGATGCCGGATCCTGGACTGTCGAAACGCTGCGTTCCTATGTCGAGCACACCATCGAATGTTTCGGCTGGGACCGCGTCGTCTGGGGGAGCGACTGGCCGGTCTGCACGCTCGGCGGCGGGCTTGCGACCTGGATTGCGGCAACGCACGCGCTGCTTGCCGGCACCAGCACCGATGAACGGCGAAAGCTGCTCTCCGGCAACGCCAAGCGGCTGTGGAGTTTGTAGGCCGGCTCAGATGGTCGCCGACACGTGCCGCTCGCGGCCGTAGAGCGAAACCAGGAGCACGATGACCAGGCCAAGTGCCGCCTGCACCGTCGAGGGCCGGAAGCCGAGGCCGATCAGCAGCGTGTTGATCTCCGTCAGCACCAGCACGCCGGCAACGGTGCCGAAATAGCTGCCGCGGCCGCCGACAAGGGCGGCGCCGCCGACCACCACTGCCGCAATCGTCTGGAACAGATAGGGTTGGCCGACATCGCCATAGGCGGAGCCGGTGAAGCCGAGCAGCAGCACGCCGGCCGCGGCGGCAAAGAAGGCGCTCGCGGCATAGGTGACCGTCCACATTCGGACTGGATCGATCAGCGCCAGCGGCGCAGCACCTGGGTTGCTGCCCAGCGCATAGAGACGGCGGCCGTATGGCGTGCGCGCCAGCACCAGCGCCACCAGCAAGGTCAGCACCGCGACGCATGGCACCAGCCCCGGCACCGGCAGCGGTCCGACCGAACCGCCAATCGAAACGAAGGCGGAAACCGCTGCAGGCGCCGATCCGGATGGAAAGCCGCCGGTCCACAACAGGACAGCACCTTGCACGATCATGCCGACGCCGAGCGTCACGATCAGCGGGTGGATATCGAGCCCGCGCGAGATCAGGCCGTTCAGCGCCCCGATCAGTATGGCGAGCGCGACGACGACCGCGCAGACAAGAGCAAAATTCCAGCCGCCGCCGTAGAGCTGTGCGGCAACGACATTGGCAAAGCCGATGATGAACGGGATCGACAGATCGATGCCGCCGAGAATGACGACGAGGGTCTGGCCGATCGATGCCACCGCCAGCAGCGAGGCGATCACCAACAGTGCCCGAATGGCGAAGGGCTGGGAGTAGCCCGGAATGAGCAAGGTGCCAAGGAGATGCAAGGCGACAGCGACGGCAAAGGCACCGGCGACGCGGGCATTGGTGGATTGGAACCAGGTCTGGCGCATGCTTCTCAGCCTTTCCGCCCTGATAGCCGCTCCTGCAGCGCCGTCATGATCACGGCCACAACCAGGATCGCGCCATAGGCGATCTGCAGCACATAGGTGGAGACGTTGAAGGCGGTCAGCACGCTCTGCAGCAGGAAGATGTCGATAGCGCCGATCGCGGCCCCGGCGAGCCCGCCGCGTCCGCCGGCAAGACTGACGCCGCCGAGCGCCACCGCGGCAATCGCTATCAGCGTGTAGGTTGGCCCGATATTGGGGTCGGCCGAACCGATCAAGGCGGTCAGCATCAGGCCGGCACAGGCGGCAAGTATGCCGGTCATGACATAGGCGATGAAACGCACTTTGGTGACTGGAACGCCGGCCGTGTAAGCGGCGCGGTCGTCGCTGCCCACCGCCATCAGCTGGTCGTAATAAGGCGTCTGCCGCACCAGCCACCAGAACAGGAAGATCAGCGCCAGCGGCAGTGCCGACCAGGGTCCAGCCATCGCCTTCAGCCAGCCCGGCGCCGGCCCGATCGGCGCCGGCAGGATGGTCAGCGTCATGCCGGTGAGGATCAGATAGGTGCCGAGCGTCGCAACGATCGGCTGGATGCGGACGATGGTCGCCAGAACGCCGTTGGCGGCGCCGACGATCGCGCCGATCAGAAGCGCCGCCGGCACGATGACCAGCGGCGAAGACATGCCAAGCCTGAGAAACAGCAGCTGGATCACCATCGCATTGACGAAGCCCATCAGCGGCCCGACGGAAATGTCGATGCCGCCGCGCCCGGCGAGGATCACAGGAGCCGAGGCGAGCGCTGCGCCGATCAGCGGCGCGGCGAGCCCGATCAGCGCGCCCCAGGCGGCAGGCTGGAAGCGCGCCGGATTGAGCAGCAGATTGACCGCGATCAGGATCGCCAGCAGCACTGTCGCAAAGCCAGCGCCGCGCCATCGCGCCGCCATGCGCCGCAACCCGCTCATGCGGCGCGACCGAACATGGCGGCGATCACCGCATCGCTTTTCATCGCGTCTCCGGTGATTTCAGCCGCCACCTGCTGTTCGCGGAACACCAGCACGCGATGGCAAAGCAGCAGGATCTCCTCGATCTCGCTCGACAGGATGACAAGCGCCATCCCGTCCGCCGCAAGGCTGCGGAACACGTCATAAAGGACATGGCGCGTCGCCACGTCGACACCACGCGTGGGATCATTGAGCAGCAGGATCGCCGGTTCCAGCGCCAGTGCACGGGCCAGCAGGATTTTCTGCTGGTTGCCACCGGAAAGCGTGGTGATCGGGGCGTCCGGCCGTGGCGCGATGATCGACAGTCTGTCCCGATAGCTCTCATAGCGCTGCCGCCGCGCGGCGAAGCTGAGCAGGCCAAAACGCATATCGCGCGACAGCGTCGAGACGGCAAAATTGTCGAGCACCGATTGGGTCGGAAAAATGCCGGTGGTGCGCCGGTCGCGCGGCAAATAGGCGATGCCGCCGGCGACCGCCTTGCGGAAATTGGTGATCGCGCGCGCTCCGGTTGGCGCCTCGACGGTCACCTCGCCGCCAGCCGAGCGTTCCAGACCGGCTAGCACTTTCAGGAACCGCTCCTGTCCATGGCCGTCGAGACCTGCAAGGCCGACGATCTCGCCCGGCGCAATGGTTTGCGTCATGGGGCTTGCGCCCGGCGCGATCACCAGGCCGCGCACCGAAAGGCTGGCGCGATCAGCCATGCGCCAGCACCGCCGCCGTGCGTGGCGCCATCGCCTTGAGAAGCTCGGATGCGGTGGACGTGCCGCGTTCCTCAGTCGTCACCACGCTGCCGCCGCGCAGCACGGAAATCCGGTCCGAAAGCGCCATCACCTCGTCCATGCGATGGGTGATGAACAGGATCAGGCAGCCTTCCGAGGCAAGCTTGCGCATCATGGCAAAGACCGCCTCGCGGTCGGCAAAGTCGAGCGCCGCCGTAACCTCGTCGAGGATGAGAATGCGCGGGCTACGGACCACGGCGCGGGCGAGCACCACCAATTGCTGAACCGCAAGCGGCAATTGCCCGGTCAACTGGTCGAGCGGGATCTCGGTCACAGCGAAGCGCTTCAGCACCGCTTGCGCGCATCGCCGCCGCTCGGCGCGCGGCACGGTGCGCGTCAGCAGGCCGTCGAGGCCGAGCAGGATGTTGTCGGTGACCGAACGGTCAGGCGCGATCAGCACTTCCTGGAACACGGTGGCGAACCCGGCGGCCTGGAACGCCGCCGGCGAGAGGCCGGCAAAGGGCACTCCGTCGAGCAGGATCGCGCCGTTGTCCGGCTGGACGATTCCCGACAGCAGCTTGACCAGCGTGCTCTTGCCCGAACCATTCTCGCCCAGGATGGTGTGGATCGTGCCGGCGCGGAATGCGATTGAGGCATCGGCCAGCGCAATCGTCTCACCGTAGCGTTTCGAGATGGCCTGGACTTCCAGCATGAGCAATCCTGATGGAGAAAGCCGGCACCGCTGGTGCGGAGCCGGCTTTCATATCCTACTTGGCGCAGGCGTCCGGCACCTTCGAATAATCCCAGCCCTTGGTCGGTGCCGGATTGGCGAAGTAGGCATCGAGCCATTCCTCCGGCATCGGGTCCTTCGGCGGGACCGGGAAGATCGAGACGGCGTCTGGCGTCATGCAGTCCTTGTACCAGGCGCCGAGGTCGGCATTGTGCACCGGCGGAATCGGGATCAGCAGCGTGTTGAGCTTGGGCTTCTGTCCATCCAGCATGCGCACGCCGACACGAAACAGCGTCTCGGCCGTCCAGTGCGGCAGCACCGCATGGCCTTCGAAGCGGTATTTGTCGGGATTGGCCTTCCAGTAACCGAGCGCATCGCCGGTGATCGAGCCGGTGATCAGTGGGGCGGGGCGGCCGGCCTCGGCAAAGGCCTCGGCAACGACACGGCTTTCGCTGCCCGTCGTCCACACCGCATCGATCGGCGCCGGATTGGTGGCGATCGCCTGCAGAACCGCCGTCTTGGTGACGTTCGCAGTCCAGTTGCCGTTGACGCTGCGCGAGACCTTGAGCTTCGTGTTCTCGGCCAGTGCCTTGTCGGCGCCCTGGCGCTCCTGCACGACGATCGGGTGACCGGCAATGCCTTCGACCAGAAGCACGCTGCCGCCGTCCGGCATTGCTTTGCCGATCGCCGTCATCATGTCGTAGCCCCAGCGCGCATAGTTGGAATCGACGTTGATGGCATTCGGGCTGGTCACCGACCCGGCTGCCGTGATGAAGGGGATGCCGGCTTTGGCTGCGGCATCGATGGCATCGTCCAGCGCCGTCGCCGAGCCGGGGATCGAGGTGATGATCGAGCATTTCTTGTCGATGAAGGCGCGGATCTGGTTGATCTGCTGACTGGCGTCGTTGTTGGAATCCGACACTTCGAAGCTCGCCACGGTGCCGTCGGCGATCAGCCCGTCGACCAGCCGCTTCAAGTCCTTGGTGACGGTGACGCGCCACGGATTGCCCTGGTAGGACTCGGAGTGACACCATTTCCACGGCTTTGGCGGCGGCGTGAAATTATCCCAGGCCGACGGCAGCACCTTCTGAGGCGCGCCGTCATATTGTGCCTTCAGTTCGGTCGGCAATCCAGCAATCACGCCCGAAACGTCTTGAGCGCAGGCTATGGTCGTGACCGATGCAAGTGCGGTTGCGGCCATAAGGCCGCGGATCAGGCTGTTCATGTTCTCCTCCGTTCGGTTGTTTCAGGCTCCTCCGCCGGCAACGCCGGACACCTGCGTCGAAAGATTTTCCCGAAACAGGCGATTGAGATCGGCAACGACGCGAGCGGCATTGTGCCCTTCGCTCAGGCCGAGATTGATGCGATCGGACGCCGCCTGCTGGAACGCCATGTAGCCGTCGTGCCGCGGCCTGACCCAGGCACCTTCGAGCGTGGCCCGCGTGTCCTTGTAGAAATTGCCGGTGGCTGCATTGACGGCGGCATCCTCCCAGGCCGCGGCGTGGCCGGGCTGGCCGCCGGCCGACGCATAGGGGCCGCGCTGCACCTCGCCGCTGGTGATCCAGTAAGCGAAGTCGATTGCTGCCTGCCTGGCCTTCGAAAACGCCGACACGGCAATGCCGGTCCCGCCGAGCGCCGAGCCTTTGGGGCCGGCATTGCCCGCGGCCGGGATATCCGCGAAAGCGAGGCGGTTGGCTCGAAACCCGGCGATGGCATAGGAGACATAGCCATAGATCAGCGGTGCGCAGGCGATCCGCGAGACGGATCCGGCCATTTGCTCCAGAACCGCGATCGGATCCATGTCAAGACAGGCCGGGTCGACGAGGGCCGCGATCTCGCGCATCATCTCGAAGACTTGCTTGCCCGTTGCCGGATCCACATGGTCGCCAGGGCCTTCACCGGCGGGCCGGCCGAGATTGCCGGCAAGCGTGTAGAACACCATCAGCGAATGCGGCGGCCTCAGCGGCAACAACACGCGGCCTTGCCGCGCCAGATCGAGCGCATCGGCCCAGCTCGCCGGCGCAGCCGAAAGCATGTCGGGCCGCCATGCCTGCACCTGGCTGGCCGCGTCGATCGGAAACGCCCACTGCCGGCCTTGCCAGTTGTAGCTCGGAAAGGACCGGCCGACACTGCCCGCCGCAAGTGCTGCACGTTCGGCTTCCCGGCCGGCGACATCGAGCGGCGCCAAGCAATTCTCGGCGGTGATCTGGCCGACATGCGGATGATCGATGACGATCAGATCATAGGTACGGGCCAGTTCCTCGACCGGGAAGGATTCGAAATCCTGCAGCGAGCGCTTGTCCCATTCGATAGTGGCGCCGGTCCGTTCCTTCCACAGCGCCGAACAGGCGACCATTGGGTCATAGCCGCGCGGATGGCTCCAGGTCATGCCTTTGAGCGTGACGTCGCTCACAGCCCGAATTCCTCGCGGATTTTTGCGCTGTGCTCGCCGATGCGTGGCGCGGCCCGCTCGACCTTGGCGCGGATGCCGTCGACCCTGAGCGGCGAGCGCGTGGTGAGGATCGAAACGTCATCCTCGCGCGTCACCGTCTGCAACATGTCGAGGACCTGGAAGCCTTCGCTGGCCATCATTTCCGGCCAGGTCAAAACCTTGGCGCACCAGATGTCGGCGGGCTCGAGGATACCGAGCCACTCATCGACCGTCCTGGTCGCGATTTTTTGCGCGATGATCGCCTTGATCTCGTCGCGGGCGGTGAACCAGGTCGACGGCTGGTCGCGATAGGGCGCAAGCTCCTCGAGCCCGAGGAGATCGGCGAGTTTCGAGATCGGTGTCATCGCGATCGCCAGATAACCGCCCTTGGCCGGATAGACGCCATAGGGCGCAGAGAGATAGGCGTGCGCGCTGCGGAAGCTCGACCGCCGCGGCAGCCGGCGCCCGTCATTGAGATGCGTGGTCAGCACCTCGAACTGGAAGTCGACCAGCGCTTCGAGCAGGCTGGTCTCGACATGGCTGCCCTTGCCGGTCACGCCGCGCCGCACCAGTGCCGCGAGAATGCCTTGCGCGGCGGCGGAGCCCGCCAGCATATCGGCGATCGCCAGGCCGAAGGGCACCGGCCCTTGGTCCTCGTCGCCGTTCAGCCACATCACGCCGGAGCGGGCCTGCGCCAGCAGATCCTGCCCGGGCCGCTTGACCCACGGGCCTTCCTCGCCGTAGCCACTGATCGAGGCATAGACCAGGCGCGGATTGATCTTGCGCACCGCCTCGTAATCGAAGCCCAGTCGTTCGATGACGCCGGGCCTGAAATTCTGGATCAGCACGTCGGCCTTGGCCAGCAGGCCGCGCAGTGCCGCAAGATCGGCCTCGTCCTTCAAGTCGATTGCAAGGCTTTCCTTGGCGCGGTTGATCGCATGGAAAATGGTGGAATCGCCGCCGATCTCGGTGTCGCTGAGATAGAGCCGGCGCGACAGGTCGCCGCCATCCGGCCGTTCGATCTTGATGACGCGGGCGCCGAGGTCGAGCAGTCTGAGCGAGCAGTAGGGCCCGGACAGGAACTGGCTCATATCGACAACGATGAGCCCGGTCAGCGGCAGTTCGGCAATGGCAGCCATTGCCTATTTCTCCGTCTTGCCGGCGAAATCGGCCGGATTGCGGTACTTCACCGTCTGCAGGTGCTCGCAATAAAGCACGAGCTCGCCTTCACCCTTGAAGACTTCATAGCTGGCGCGGATCAGCCCCATCTCCTTGTATTTTGGCTTCTTGTCGAGGTTGGAGCGGATCGAATAAATCGTGTCGCCGATGAACACCGGCTTGATGAAGCGCAATTTGTCGTAGCCATACGAAAAGGCGTTGATGCAATTGGTGGCGACGAGCCCGAGCCCGGCCGAGAACACGAAGGCGCCAGCGACCAGCCGCTTGCCGAAAATGCCTTCCGTTTCGGCAAACATCTGGTCCTGCACGTATGGATGGATGTCGAGCACCAGCGTGTTGAAGAGATGGCTGTCGCCCTCGGCAATGGTCCGGCGCAGCGAACGGATCTTCTGGCCGACCGGCCAGTCTTCGTAGAACCAGTTCTCCGCGTTCCAGACGGGAAGGTCGGCGTGATCCCTAGGCATGTTGGCGGGGTGTGTCGATGCCACGCCAACGGTCGGCGCGAAGCCGCTCATGACGACTTCCTCTGGGAGCGGGAATCGTCCATCAGGGCGCGCCGCAGACCAGCGAAATGCATGATCGATCCTCCCGTCAATCTTCTTTTGTGAATAGTATTTTCACATATGGGGTTGTGTTGCAAGCGAGTCTCGGCGAAATTTTGCCTGCTCCGTCGCGGCCAATGCCGGCGGAACAAGGGAGGAAGTGATGCAGAATGCCTGTCTGGTTTTCGTCGGCAGCCTCAATCGCGACGCCCCGTATTTTCAGGGCGCGCGCGGCATCGGGCTGGGTGTCTACAGTTTCGACGAAGGGACGCTGCAGACGAAGAAACTGGCCGAGACGGGAGACATCGACAATCCCACCTTCCTGTCGGTGACGCCGGACGGCTCCCACATCTATCCCAATTCAGAAGTGTTCACCTGGCGCGAAGGGGTGGTCTCGGCCTACCGTTTCGACAGGCAGACCGCCACGCTGTCCTACATCAACAAGCAGCCGACGCTGGGCAGCATCACGGCGCACAACACCATCACGCGCGACCGGACGAAGCTGCTGGTCGCCAATTACGGCATGGGCGAGGGCGGCCCCGATCGCTCGGTCGTGGTCTATGGGTTGGGTGAGAATGGCGGCCTGACAGCGCCGTTGTCGAGCGTTGCCCATAGCGGGACCGGACCGGACCCGGCCCGCCAGGAGCGGCCGCATGCCCATAGCGTAACCGAGACGCTTTCCGGCGGCATGGCGATCGTCGCCGACCTCGGCATCGACCGGCTGGTGTCCTACCGCATCGGGCCAGACGGCAGCCTGACGAAGCTCGCCGAGTCGGAGCTTGCGCCGGGCGCGGGTCCGCGCCATTTGGCGCTGCATCCGGGCGGCCGCTTCGTGTTCGTCATGAACGAGCTGGATTCGACGGTCGTCTCGCTTGCGCTGGACGAAGGATCAGGCAAGCTTACGGTGATCGACAGCAAGCCGGCCGTGCCGCCCGAGGCGCGCGACGGCAATCACTGCGCCGACATCCAGATCTCGCCTGACGGCCGCTTTCTCTACGGCTCCAACCGCGGCCATGACAGCATAGTGGTGTTTTCGATCGACCAGCAAACCGGCAGGCTTGCCCTTGTCGGCTATACGCCTTGCGGCGGTGCCACGCCGCGCAATCTGGCACTGACGCCCTCGGGCGGCCATCTGTTCTCGGCCAACCAGAATGCCGACCGCATCTCGATTTTCGCCCGTGATGCCGCAACCGGCCGGCTGAGCGACACCGGCCGCTCCATCGACATCGGCACACCGATGTGCGTGAGGATCGTGCGTTGACGTGATCTCAGAACTCGAGCGCCTGCCTGAGTGCCGGGCCGCTCCTGACGCGCAGATCGAGGTCGGCTTCGATATGGTCGATGTGGTGCAGCATCAGCGCGCTGGCGCGTTCGGCATTGCCATTTTCCAGCGCCTCGAGGATCTGCGTGTGTTCGTTGTGGCCGCAGCTCGAGATGCCCGAGCGGCCATAGAGTGCGATCACCAGCGATGAACGAGCGACCAGCTCCTCCATGAAGCGCTGCAGGATGACGTTTCCCGCGACCGACGCCAGAAGCAGGTGAAAATCCCCCGACGCCTTGATCTCCGATCGCCTTGCGTTCGGTCCGCGTTCGGCGATGAAACGGCCTTCTTCGTCGAGCTGGGCCTTGAACGCGGCGACATGTGCCGGCGTCATCCGTCCGGCGGCGGCAATCGCGATGCCTGGTTCGATGAGGCGGCGCGAAGCAAAAACCTGCCGCGCCTCCTCCGGCGACGGATTGGCGACGAAGGCGCCGCGATTGCGCTCGGTACGCACCAATCCCTCGAAGGAAAGCATCTGCAGTGCGGCGCGCGCCACGGTGCGACTGACATCGAACAGCGTGCCGACTTCGCCTTCGGAAAGCTTGGTTCCCGGCGCCAGCCGGCGATCGACGATCGCGTCGCGCAACTGGTCGCGGATCGCCTGCGCGCGATCCTCGTTGGCGGCCTCGATAGCAGGGAAAGTCTGGTCGGCAATGTTCATGGCGGTGATCCTGCGTACTTCTACCCTGAATCGCATCGCTTGGACGAGAGACAAAGTGAATACAGGGATGAAAAAGATTGCATACGATTTTTGCGAGGATCGGCGGCAATCGCCTATAATTTGTGCATTGCACAAGGATGCCGTATCGGCAGCCACGTAGATGCAGCCCCGATTTCTTCGAGGATTCAGTCGGTTGGTGCGGCGGCGCGCAACTGGCACGCATGATGCTTTGGCTAATCCGACCAAAGGGGAAGCTGGATGTCCAAAGCCGCCGAAATCGACATTGTGTCCGTTTCGAAAGTCTATGGCGCGACGACTGCTGTCGAAGGGATCAGCCTGAAAATCCCTGCGGGAACCTATTGCTGCCTGCTCGGTCCCTCCGGCTGTGGCAAGACCTCGACGCTGCGCATGATCGCCGGGCACGAGAGCATATCGAGCGGCGACGTGCGTCTCGGCAACACAGTGGTCACCGACCTGCCGCCGGCCAGGCGCGGCACCGCCATGATGTTCCAGTCCTACGCACTGTTTCCGCATCTCGACCTGATCGACAATGTCGCGTTCAGCCTGAAGATGAAAGGCGTCGGCAAGGAGGAGCGCCGCGCCAAGGCACTCGACATGCTGAAGCTGATGCAGATGGAAGCCTATGCCGGCCGCCGTCCGGTGCAGCTTTCCGGCGGCCAGCAGCAGCGCGTTGCTCTCGCCCGCGCGCTGATCACCGATCCCGAGGCGCTGTTGCTCGATGAACCGCTCTCGGCACTCGATCCGTTCCTGAAGATCCGCATGCGGGCCGAACTGAAGAAGCTGCAGACGTCGCTCGGCATCACGTTCGTCCACGTCACCCACAGCCAGGAAGAGGCGATGGCACTGGCCGACCTGATCGTGGTCATGAACGACGGCCGTATCGAGCAGGCGGCGCATCCCCGCATCGTGTTCGAGCGGCCGGCCACCGCCTTCGTCGCTCGTTTCATGGGCGACCACAATGTCATCTCCGGCCGCGTCAGCGGCAGTCGCGACGGCATGGTCGTTTTCGACGTGCCCGGCGGCGTCGCGCTCGCCGCGAGCGGGCAGGGCAGGGAGACCGGGGAACCCATCGACATCGCCATTCGCACCGACCACGTGCGCATCGGTGAGCCGCCGGCAGCCGGGCTCGGCTTCACCGGCATCGTTTCAAACGTCGAGTACCGCGGTTCGACCGTGAAGCTCTCGGTCAATGGCGCCGGCATCGAGGATTTCACGGTGATCGTCGACGACACCAGCTTCTTCGCCAGGCCGGTTGCTGTCGGCGACGCCGTGCCGATCGCCTGGGACGCTGAGGACGCGATCGTCCTTGGCCGTCTCGATTCCTGAAACCCAGCATAACCAATCAAAACAGGGGAACTGAACATGACCAACACCACCGACAAGAAGACTGGAATATCGCGTCGTTCGCTGCTCAAGACAGGTGCCGCCGCCGTCGGTTTCGCCGCCGGTTCCGGCGCCATATCAGGCTTTCCGACCATCTGGGCGCAATCGAACATCACGCTGCGCCAGTTCGGCACCGGCGTGTCCAACCTCAATGCCATCGCCGACAAGTGCAAAGCCGACCTCGGCATCACGCTGGAGATGACGGCAACCGATTCCGACGCCGCCGCGCAGCGCGCCGTGACGCAGCCCGACAGCTACGACATCGCCGACATCGAATACTGGATCTGCAAGAAGGTGTTCCCGACAGGCGTCCTGCAGCCGATGGATGTCACCAAGCTGAAATATTACGACGAGCTCGTGCCGCTGTTCAAAACCGGCAAGCTGACGCCGGACAGCGTCATCGCCCAGGGCACCGCGCCGCATACGGTCGGTTACGTCGAGGCGCAGGACAGCAAGGTCTTCGCCAAGGCACCGACCAATTGGTTCACCATGGTGCCGACGATCTACAATGCCGATACGCTTGGCATCCGCCCCGACCTCGTCGGCCGTGACATCACCACCTGGGCCGACATCATGGATCCTGCCTTCAAGGGCAAGACCGCTATCCTCAACATCCCGTCGATCGGCATCATGGATGCGGCAATGATCATGGAAGCCACAGGCAATATCAAATATGCCGACAAGGGCAACATGACCAAGGAGGAGATCGACAAGACAATCGACTTCCTGATCAAGGCCAAGCAGGACGGCCAGTTCCGTGCCTTCTGGAAGTCCTTCGACGAAAGCGTCAACCTGATGGCTTCAGGCGAAGTGGTGATCCAGTCGATGTGGTCGCCGGCCGTGGCCGCGGTCCGCTCCAAGGGCATCGCGTGCCGGTTCCAGCCGCTCAAGGAAGGCTACCGGTCCTGGGGTGGCGGGCTTGGCCTGGCAGCCCATCTCTCCGGCGCCGAACTCGATGCCGCCTATGAATACATCAACTGGTACACGTCCGGCTGGGTTGGCGGCTATCTCAACCGCCAGGGCTATTACTCGGCCAACATGGTGTCGGCCAAGAAGTTCATGTCCGAGGACGAGTGGGGCTACTGGATCGAAGGCAAGCCGGCAAAGGGCGATATCCTGTCGCCGGACGGCAAGGTCATGGAAAAGGCCGGCGCCGTGCGTGACGGCGGCTCGTTCGAAGAGCGCATGGGCAAGGTCGCCTGCTGGAACTCGGTCATGGACGAAGACCGCTACATGGTGAAGCGCTGGAACGAGTTCATCGCTGCTTGATGCAGCCGGGCAACAACTGAGATGCCTCATTCCTTCCCACCCCCCTCTGTCCTGCCGGACATCTCCCCCGCAAGGGGGGAGATTGCGCCGTCATTTCTGCTTTCGCCAATCTCCAAGGTTTCAAAAGGAGAGCCAGCGGCGAAATTGCTGATCTCCCCCCTTGCGGGGGAGATGTCCGGCAGGACAGAGGGGGGTGGGAAGGATCACGGTTTGCCAGATTATCGGCCTTGTGCGACACCTTTGGGCTGTTCCAGATGACAGTGGCACTCGATCAGCCCGCAACCATTGCCACAAAGCCGGCCAGACATAAGCGCTCCTTTGCCGGCGTCGCACCCTATCTCCAGGCGGCACCGCTGGCGCTGATCCTCGGCGCGTTCCTCCTGCTGCCGATCCTGATGATCGCCGTGGTCTCATTCTGGGACTACGATTTCGCGGCGATGTATCCGGATTTCCTGACCACCAACTACGCCGACACGCTCGGCTCCTGGGTCACCTGGAAAACCTACCTGAACACGCTGAAATACGCCGCCATCGTCTGGGCGCTGACGCTGTTCATCGGTTTCTGGGTCGCCTGTTTCCTCGCCTTCCACATCAGGACCACGGCCATGCAGATGGTGCTGTTCCTTGTCTGCACGGTGCCGTTCCTGACCTCCAACATCATCCGCATGATCTCGTGGATTCCCGTGCTTGGCCGCAACGGCCTGGTCAACTCGACGCTGGTGCAAATGGGGCTGATCCCGAAGCCGATTGAGTGGCTGCTCTATTCCGAATTCGCCGTGGTTCTGGCCATGGTGCATCTCTACACGCTGTTCATGGTGACGCCGATCTTCAACACGCTGATGCGCATAGACAAGTCGCTGATCGAAGCCGCACGCGATGCCGGCGCTTCCGGCTGGCAGGTTCTCTGGAACGTCGTCATTCCGCTCGCCAAGCCCGGCATGGCGATCGGCACCATCTTCGTCGTGACGCTGGTGATGGCCGACTTTTCGACGGTGCAGGTGATGTCCGGCGGGCAGAGCGCCTCCGTCGCGCTAATGATGAAGAACCAGATGTCGCTGCTGCAGTATCCGGCGGCGGCTGCCAACGCCGTCGTGCTCTTGGTGCTGGTGCTGCTGATGGTCGCGGGTATCCTGCGCATCGTCGACATTCGCAAGGAGCTGTGAGGCCATGAGCCGCGACAAGCGCAGCCTTGAATTCTATGTGTTGGCGGCGTTCTTCGCGCTTTTCGTGCTGTTCCTCTACGGCCCGCTTTCGGCGATCCTGATCCTCTCTTTCCAGGGCGAGAATGGCGGTCTGACATTCCCGCTGAACGGCGTCTCGCTGCACTGGTTTGCCAACCTGTTCGAGCGCCAGGCGGTCGGCGACTTCGGCGGCAGCTTCAGGCGCTCGCTCGTCCTTGGCCTGATGGTGATGGTGGTGACTGTTGTCGTGTCGTTGCTTGCCGGCCTCGCCTTCCGGCAGAAATTTCGCGGCGCAACCGCACTGTTCTATCTGGCCGTCGCCAGCCTCGTCGTGCCCTCGATCATCATCAGCCTCGGCATTGGCGTCGTCTTCCAGCAGATCGGCTTCCGCCCCGCCTGGTACACGTCCGCTTTCGGCGCCCATCTGACCTGGACCTTGCCTTTCGGCGTGCTGATCATGTTTGCTGTCTTCAACCGGTTCTCGCCGGCCTATGAGGAAGCCGCGCGGGATCTCGGAGCATCGTCCTGGCAAACCTTCGCCCATGTCGTGTTGCCGATGATCGCACCCAGCCTGATCGGCGTCGGCCTGTTCGGCTTCACTCTGTCATATGACGAGTTCGCCCGCACGCTGATGACCTCGGGCACGTTCAACACGCTGCCGCTCGAAATCTACGGCATGACGACCAATGTGACGACACCGGTGCTCTATGCGCTGGGCACAGTGACGACCGTGTTTTCCTTCCTGGTGATCTTGCTGACGCTCGGCGCGATCGTCTATGTCGGCCGCCGCCGCGAGCGTGCCTGACAGTGCAGATCCTCGTCGTCAATCCGAACACCACCGCCAGCATGACCGAGACTATTGCGGCGGCGGCCCGATCGGTCGCTGCTCAATCGACGACGATCGTTGCCGTCACCTCGTCGATGGGACCGGTGTCGATCGAAGGCTATTACGATGAAGCACTTGCCGTGCCCGGCCTGCTGGTGGAGATCGCTGCCGGCGAACGCTCGGGCGCACAGGCTGCGATCATTGCCTGTTTCGACGACACCGGCCTCGATGCCGCGCGCGCCATGGCCAACATTCCGGTCATCGGCATTTGCGAGGCATCGCTCAGCACGGCCTCGTTCATCGCCCAGCGCTTTACCGTCGTCACCACCACTGGACGTTCGCGCGTGCCGGTCGAAGGGCTGGTGCAGCGCTATGGCATGGCGGGGCGCGCGCGCGTGCGCGCTGCCGATATCCCGGTTCTTGCCCTCGAAGATCCGGCGTCCGGCGCACTCCCCAGGCTGCGCAACGAGATTGCGCGCGCCATAGACGAGGATCGCGCCGAGGCGATCGTGCTCGGCTGCGCCGGCATGGCCGATCTGGCGGCGGCGCTGCAGCGGGAATTCGGGCTTCCAGTCGTCGACGGCGTCGGCGCGGCGGTGAAACAGGCCGAGGCATTGATCGCGCTTGGCCTGACGACATCCAAGCGCGGCGCCTATGCAAGCCCATTGGCAAAGCCCTATCATGGCGCGTTGAAATCCTTCGCGCCTGGTGCCGCCGAGTGATCGCAATGCCCCGAACGATCCGAACGCTCGCGCTTGAAGAAGTGCAAACCCTTGTCGATTGGGCGGCGGCGGAAGGCTGGAACCCCGGCCTCGGCGACGCCGCGCTGTTCCAGGCAGCCGACCCGCAAGGCTTCATCGGCGCCTTTGTCGACGGCGAACTGGCGGCCGGTATTTCGGCCGTTGCCTATGGCGACGATTTCGGCTTCATCGGCCTCTACATCTGCCGGCCGGACAGGCGTGGCCAAGGCCACGGTAAGGCCGTCTGGGATGCCGGCATGGCGCGGCTCGGCAACCGCACGATCGGCCTCGACGGTGTCGTCGAACAGCAGGCCAACTACCGCAGCATGGGTTTTGCATCGGCCTACCGGACGGTCCGGTGCATGGGGTCGCCCAATGTCCCGGCAGCTGCCGGCAACGACATTCGCGCCATAGGGCCGGAGCTCGTGCCGGACATACTGGACTATGACCGCCGCTTCTTTCCCGGCCCGAGGCGATCCTTCCTGGAACACTGGCTGCGCCCGCCGCATATGGCGCTTGCGATCATCAAGGACGGCGCCATTGCGGGATACGGTGTCGCGCGCCAATGCCGGGACGGCTACAAGATCGGCCCGCTCTTTGCCGACGATCTGGACGCGGCAAGCCATCTCTTTACCGCGCTCGCGCACATGTCCGGTCCTGGAAACGTCCATCTCGACGTTCCCGAAACCAGCGGACAATTTGCAGATTTGCTGTCGTCCGCCGGCCTTCAACCGGGCTTCGAGACCGCTCGAATGTACAAGGGAAGGGCGCCGCAGCTCATGCAGTCCGGGGTTTTTGCGATAACGACGCTGGAGTTGGGGTGAGGCGGTGCAGCCGACGTCTAGCGCGCAAGGTCGAGCAACAGGAATACGTGGTCTATTTTTCCTGAACTGAAATGCCGGTATCGTCGATACGAAGTTCCACGCCTTTCGGCTTAGTCTCCTCGCGATAAACGTAAATGCCCAAGGCAATGACGGCGACGACCAAAGCGCCGATGATGAGATAAAGATAGTTCTGCTTCATCCGCTGTCGTTAACAACATGATTTGAGCGAGTCTAGCAGTTCGAGATCAGGACGGCGGACGGACACGCACGATCAGCCCGGTAATCCTAAGCGCGCGGCGAGGGCGAGCTAGCCTGCCTCGTCCAGCCGGTCGCGCAGCATGCTCCAGGGGAGCAACACGTTTGGCGCATGCCGCATCAGGCTACGGAACGGGATTGGCGACGGCGGTCCAAACGGTAGCGGCAAATCCTGAGGCTTTGTTCCATCAGCCCAATCCGCAAGCACCTTGCCCATGGCAGTGGTCATGGCGATTCCGCGCCCATTACAGGCAAAGCCCGCGATCAGGCCGGGGCCGAGATCGACGAGGTGTGGCAGGAAGTCGGGCTCGACTGCAGCCATCCCCGACCAGCTGTATTCAAGCGGCGGGATTTCCTGGAGATGGAGCTGCTTCGCTAGCCGCCGCCAGATCGCCCGCGGCACCCGCGTGTCGGCACCGGGGCCAAAAACATGCATGCCGCCGGTGATCAGCCTGTTTCCGCTGTCGAAGCGGAAGGTGAAAAGATTGCGCCTGGTGTCGCCGACGCCTTGCCCGCCCGGAAGCAACCGGGTGCGTACTTCGCGCGGCAGCGGCGCCGTCGCGATCTGGAAGATTTTCAGCGGGATGTAGGTTCGCTGCAGCGTGCGCTCGAGATGTCCGCCATAGGCGTTGGTGGCGATCAACACTTTTCCGGCGCGCACCGAGCCGGAGGCCGTCTTCAAAACCCAGCCATCCCCTGTGCGACCGATCGATGCAACGCGCGTATGCTCGAAGATGCGTGCTCCGGCTTTTTCCGCCGCGTCGGCCAGCCCGCGCGCATATTCGACCGGGTTGAGGACACCGCCCAACCTGTCCATCCAGCCGCCGAGATAGCCGCGAACACCGGTCAGCTCTTCGACCGCCTGACTATCCAGCCCAACAGTCGGTCTTCCGCGTCGTGCCCATTGCTCGGCGCGCGATCTGGTCTTTTGCAAAGCGGCCGGCGAATGGGCTGGTTGTATCCAGCCGCTCTGGACGGCATCGCATTCGATGGCATGCCGCTTGATCAGGTCGAAGACGAGGTCGGCGCTGCCGGCGGCGAAATCGACAAGGCGTTCGCCGCGTTCGGGTCCGAGCTGGGCAATGATATCGTCCGGGTCCCGCTTGGCAAAATTCGGCACCACGAAGCCGGCATTCCTGCCGGTCGCGCCCCAGGCGATGAGTTCCGCTTCGAGGACGACGACCGAGATGCCTTTTTCGGCGGTGTGCAGCGCTGTGGAAAGGCCCAAGAATCCGCCGCCGACAATCCCCAGATCGACATCGAGTGGGCCTTCGAGGGCGGGCCGTTCGCGGCGATTGCGGCCGACGGCGTGCCAGAGGGAAAGGCCGGAAGACCCGGCAACGTCGATCATGACGTTGTTCCGCTCTCACCCGTAGTCACTCGGACACGCTTGCCGAAGCTTGGACGCCGCGGCCTGCCGCCGAACAGGCCATTCGGCCTGACCAGCAGGATGACGCACAGCATCACGCCGATGGCGACGATCTGCAGCGAGGCGGCGCGGGCCTGTTGTTCGGGCGAGAACAACATACTGGTCAAGGCTCCTGATCCGGCCCATATCGCCCAGACCAGGATGCTGCCGGTGACGGCGCCGATATTGCTGCCGGAGCCACCGACGATCAGCATCACCCAGACCTGGAAAGTCAGCGCCGGCAAATAATTGTCCGGAGCGATGAAGCCGGTGAAATGCGCCTGCAGCGCACCGGCAAGCGCCATGATGGCGCCGCCGACGGCAAAGGCCTGGACGCGGTAGAACCGCGCGCTTTTGCCCAGGGATATCGCGGCCCGCTCATCCTCGCGAAGCGCCTTCAACACGCGCCCCCACGGGCTGCGCGACAGATGCTCCAGCGCGAGATAGACGATCAGCGTCACTACCGAGACGACGGCAAGGTTCGACAGATTGAACAGCAACGGCGTTTCGGCGAGGTCGCCGAAGGGACGCGGGATGAAGCCGATGCCGAACGGGCCGCCGGTCAGCGTCTGGGCATTGAGCGCTACCAGTTGCACGACGACGGCGACGCCGAAAGTAGTGATCGCCAGATAGTCCGATCTCAGGCGCAGCGTGGCAATGCCGGTAATGGCGGCCGCGACGCCGCCAACGACCATTGCACCGAGCCAGCCGACAAGGATAGGCAGACCGAAGCCGCCCAGTCGCGCGGCATCGTCGGGCGTGGTCAGCAACGCCGAGGTGTAGGCGCCGATGGCAACGAAGCCGGCGACCCCGACATTGAAAAGCCCGGTCAGCCCCCATTGCAGGTTGAGCCCGAGCGTGATGAGCGAAAAGATCAGCGCGGTGGTCAGGAAGAAGGCGCCGTAGCCGAGCAGATCCATCAGCGTTCCCTCACTCCGAAAAGGCCGATGGGCCGCACGAACAGCACCGCCATCAGGATGATGAACGAGACGGCCGCCCGCCATTCGGCGCCGATCAATTGCACGGCACCCGCTTCGGCCAGACCGATGATCAGGCCGCCGAGAACGGCCCCGGGCACGCTGCCGATGCCGCCGAGGATGGCGGCCGCGAACATCGGCAGCAGCATCTCGAAACCCATGAATGGGCGGATCTGGATGAGAATGCCGATCATGACGCCGGCGACGCAGGCCAGCGCTCCGCCGATGATCCAGGTGACGCGCACCACCCTGGCGACGTCGATGCCGACCATGCGGGCAAGTGCTGCGTTCTGGCTCAACGCCTGCATCGAGCGGCCGGTCTGGGTCCGCGTCATCAGGAGATGCACGCCGAGCACCAGAACGGCGGTCAGCAGCAGCAGCGCGATCTGGTCGGGGGTAATGCGAATGCCGAAGCCTATCGGCATCGCGATCTGGATGGCCCGGCTGAAATAGGTCGGACGCGAGGTGAAGATGAATTCGAGCAGGCTTCTCAGCGCCATCGAGGCGCCGAAGCTCGCCATCACCACGATGATCGCCTGGCCCTTGGCTCGCAGCCGCGCGAACAGCACCATGTCGAGCGCTAGCGCCAGCAGGCCGGTGGCCGCCATGCCGATGATGAGCGCGGCGATCAGCGGCCAGCCGAAGGAGAGGGGAGCGATCGGCGCGATCTTGCCGAACATCGCGCCGATGGCGCCAACCACGGCGAGCGTCGCATAGGCGCCCCAGGCCATGAAGTCGCCATGGGCGAAGTTCGAGAAGCGCAGGATTGAATAGGTGAGTGTCACGCCGATGGCGCCGAGGCCGATCATCGAACCCGCAAGCAGTCCGTCAACGACAAATTGCAGGTTCATGCCGCGCCTCCTTTCCCAAGTTTGGGGCGGCGCTGGCCAAGGTAGAGCTCGGCGACGACAGGATCGTTCCAGAGCTCGGAGGCGATGCCCTGGTGCCAGTCCTTGCCCTCGACCAGCACATAGGCGCGGTCTCCAATGGTAAGCGCTGCCTTGGCGTTCTGTTCGACCAGCAGGATGGTGACGCCGGACTTGCGGATGCCGGCCAGCATCTCGAACACCATCGCCACGAATTTCGGCGACAGGCCGGCCGACGGCTCGTCGAGCACCAGCACCTTGGGATGGACGATCAACGCCCGCGCGACCGCCAGCATCTGCCGCTGTCCGCCCGAGAGATTGCCCGCGGCCGTTCTGCGCTGACGGGCGAGATCGGGAAAGGCCGCATACATTTCCGCGATGCGGGCAGGGACCTCGCGCGGCTTCAGGATGCCGCAGGCGACCTTGAGATTGTCCTCGACGGACATCAGCGGGAAGATGTTCTCTGTCTGTGGCACGAAGGCAAGGCCAAGGCGGACCATGGTGTGGGCGGGCGACGCCGTGATATCTTTGCCGTCCAGCAGAACCGTGCCGCCGGTGACAGGGACAAGGCCGGCGATCGCCTTGATAAGGCTCGACTTGCCGGCGCCGTTGGGACCGAGAACGACGACGATCTCGCCTTGGTCGACGGTGATCGAAGCGCCGCGCACGATCGGAACGCCAGGCTCGTAGCCGGCTTCGAGATCGCGGACATCAAGTACCGTTTGTCTCATGCCGCGCCCCCGAGGTAGGCCTCGATGACGCGCGGGTCGCGCGCCACCTCGTCCGGGGTGCCTTCGCACAGCAGTTGCCCGCTCGCCATGACCAGCACGCGGTGGCACAGCCGCGTCACCATGTCGATATTGTGCTCGATCAGCAGGAAGGTGATGCCGCGCGCATTGATGTCGCGGATGCGGTCGATAATGATCTCGAGCAGGGTTGCGTTGACCCCGGCCGCCGGCTCGTCGAGCAGGATGATCGCCGGGTCGGCCATCATGACGCGGGCGAGTTCGAGCAGCTTGCGCTGGCCGCCGGAAAGCACCCGCGCCGGTTCATGTGCGAGGCGGGCAAGCGTCACGAGTTCGAGCAGCTCGATGGCCCTCGTCTCGGCCGTCCGCTCTTCGGCGGCGACCCGCCGAGGTGTCAGGAAGTTGGCGAGCAGTCTTTCGCCGGCCTGTCCCTGCGCGGCCAGCATGACGTTTTCGATCAGCGTCAAGTTGGGCAGCGGCCGAGGAATCTGGAAGGTGCGGCCAAGGCCGCGGCCGATGCGGCGATGGGCTGCCTCTCCCGAAACGAGTACGCCATTGAGAAAGATTTCGCCGCTGGTCGGCAGGATGCTGCCGGCCAGCAGGTCGAACATCGTCGTCTTGCCGGCACCGTTCGGGCCGATAAGGCCGAGTATTTCGCCCGGCTGGACGTCAAACGAGACATTGTTGACCGCGACAAGGCCGCCAAAACGCCGGACGACATTTCTGGCTGTCAGAACCGGCGTACGGGTGTCCGCCCTCTGTTGTGCGGTTGTGTCACTCATGGAACCCTCTGGCCGAAAGCGATCGTCGCCGCCTTCTGGTTTTGATTTGTGATCACACTTGCTTTGATCACGCTATTCGGCTTTAATTTCTTCCGCAAGCCGAAAACGGCCAAGACCGGGACTGCCCATGCAGAAGGCCGCCATCGAACGGAACAACGAAACGCTCGCAGCCCAGCTTACGCCGGTCGGCCGCGAGACTGTGCAGGATCGCGTCTATTCGGAGCTGCGTCGCGCCTTGATCGGCGGCCTTTTTGAGCCGAGCCAGGTTCTGACCATCCGCGGCCTCGCCGATGCGCTGGTCACAAGCACCATGCCGGTGCGCGAGGCGCTCGGACGGCTGATCACGGAAAAGGCGCTGGAGGCGCTTCCCAACCGCTCCGTGCGCGTGCCGCCGATCACGCTGGAGCGTATCGACGATCTCTTGCGCGCCCGCTCTTTGATCGAGGGCGAAGCGATCGCGCTGGCCGCCACGCGCATGAACCCGCGCCAGATTGCTTCGGTCGAGGCCATGCTCGGCGAGTGGGACGAGATGCGGGCGCTGAAGCACAAGAAGGACATCGACCGCGAGGCGACGCTCAACCAGAGCTTCCACTTCGAGATTTACCGCTGCTGCGGTTCCGCCGTGCTGATCCCGATGATCGAGAGCCTGTGGCTGCAATCAGGACCCTGCATCCGCGTTGCCATCTATGCCTTTTCGGATGCCGGCGAAGTCGATACCGCCCACTACCATCGCAGCATCGTCGCAGCGCTTGCGAGGCAGGATGCGCAAGCGGCGCGCGAGGCGCTGGTGGCCGACATCAGCCGGCCCTTCGCCTTCCTGCGCGACAAGCTGCAATCGGCGAAAGGCCAGACATGACCATGCCCGCTATCAGGATCACCGAGCCACGCTCGGAGCTTTCGGTGACGGCGCTGCTGTTGCCTGAAAAGGCGCCCGACAACGCTGCCTTCCTGCTGGCCTATCTCGACAAGCCGCGCGTCGTTGCCGGCATCCATGCGATGTGGACGGGGCCGGAAATCTCCTGCCCGGTTCCATCAGCGGATATTGAGGGCCAAGCCTATGCCAGGCCGTTGCCGGCGGAGAATGCAACGCTGACGCCGCAGCCGGGCGACATCGTGCTATCCTACGTGCCGCCCCGCATGTGGGGCGGCAGTCCGAATGCGATTTTCGACATCGGCTTGTTTTATGGCCAGGGGGCGCGCCTGCTGTTCCCGATCGGCTGGCTTGCCGGCAGCGTGGTCGCGCAGGTGCGTCCCGAGGAGCGCGACCGGTTCGCCGCCACCTGCGGTGTGATCCGCCGCAACGGCGCTTGCGATATCACCTTCACGCGTGTGGAGATCTGAATGGCCGGACCAGACGACAGTTTTGAACTCTTCGACCTTCGCGTCGAGGCGGTCATTCCTGAGGGCAAGCCGATCTATTGCGGCGCCAAATCAGGTGATTATTTCGAGCTCAAGGGTGAGATGCTGTCGATGCCGGCGGGGCAGGGTTTTTCGATCTATTCCATCGCGGCTGTGTTGCCGCTTCTAGCAGCAAAGCAGCGCCCGACCCACAGGAACGACTGGATGACGTCGGACGCCGAGATCGCCTGTCCCGATCCCAATTGCGCCAGCCGGCTGCGAATCGTCAGGACCGGCAAGCGGCGGTTCAGTCATTCAGAGACCACGGCGGTGCCGCTGCCCAGGGAGAGTGACCAAAGATGACCGCCAAGGCATTCGAGCTCAGCCCCGGCTACACGATCTCGCGCGTCATTCGCGGCGGCTGGCAGCTTGCCGGCGGGCACGGCGCGATCGACCGCCAACAGGCAGTGACCGACCTGATCGCCACGTTCGACGCCGGCATCCAGACCTATGATTGCGCCGATATCTATACCGGCGTCGAGGAACTGATCGGTGCGGCGCGGCTGCGGCTTGCCAATGAGCGCGGCCTTGATGCAGCCGCCAAAATGAAGGTTCACACCAAGCTGGTGCCTGACCTCGAAAGGCTTTCCAGCATCAGCCGTGACTACATCAGAGGCATCGTCGACCAGTCGCTGCGGCGGCTGAAGACGGAGCGGCTCGATCTGGTCCAGTTCCACTGGTGGGATTATGCGCTGCCCGGTTACGTCGATGCGATGGGTTGGCTCAACGACCTCCGGCTCGAAGGCAAGGTGCGCAATGTCGGCACCACAAATTTCGACACGCCACATTTGGCCGACATCCTGGCCGCTGGCGTGCCGCTGGTCAGCCAGCAGCTGCAATATTCCGTGCTCGACCAGCGGCCGGCCAACAGCCTTGCAGCACTCGCGAAGCAAAACAGCGTCAGTTTCCTCTGCTATGGTTCGGTGGCGGGCGGCTTCCTCAGCGAAAGATGGCTTGATGTCGTTGAGCCGCAGACGCCGCTCGAAAACCGATCGCTGGTCAAATACAAGCTGATCATCGATGATTTCGGCGGCTGGGAGCTTTTTCAGGAGCTGCTTCGCGCACTGAAGGCCATCGCAGACCGCCACGGCGTCGACATCGCCACCATCGCCAGCGCCTGGGTGCTGGAGCAGCCGCAAGTGGCGGCCGTCATCGTCGGCGCCCGCAACCAGGCGCACGCCCTTGCCAATGCCAGAATCATGGACGTCGCGCTCGATGCCGAGGACCGGGCGCGGATCGCTGCCGTGATCGCGCAAAGCCGCGGGCCCCTGGGCGATGTCTACACGCTGGAGCGCGACCGCCACGGCCGCCACGGCTCGATCATGCACTACAATCTGAACGCGGGCCGGATATGAGCGCGGCAATGGACGAGAAGTCCTCTCTGTTTTCCCGCGCGAGCGCCGAGGTCGTCGATCTCCACCGCTTCTTCGTCGACTGGTTCGTTGCAGGGAGCGCGGACAGGGCGGATTTCAGCCGCTTCGAACGCGTCATGAACGAGGGTTTCTGCATGGTTGCGCCGGACGGCCAGATCCTCGATCGCGACGGAGTGCTCGACCACGTCAGGGCAAGCCGCGCTACCTGCGATGACGACTTCACTATTTCGATCGAGGATATCCGGGCCGGCTGGCAGGCCGACGACGCGATCGTCGTCTGCTACGTCGAAACACAGCAGCGCGCCGGCAAGCACAGCCGCCGTCGCTCGAGTGTTGTTTTCACCACCAGTTCATCGGCGCCCAACGGCGTTGAATGGCGACATCTGCATGAAACCTGGCTGCAGATGCCTGAAGGCTGAACAGGCTCAAGACATCAATGAGAGTCGTGTAACGAAAGGGGAACAACAATGAAAAAGACCATACTTCAGATCACCACCGCGCTGGCTCTGCTGACAGCGGCCGGCGCAGCGCAAGCCGCCGACTGCAAGATCACCGTCGGCCTCGTCATGGAACTGACCGGCCCGGCCGGCGAATACGGCCAGGCAGGCGCCAAGTCGGTCGAGATGGCCTTCCGCGACATCAACGATGCGGGCGGCGTCCGCGGCTGCGATCTCGCGACCGATACCCGCGACAGCCAGAGCCAGGGCAACATCGCCGTCGATGCCGCGACACAACTCGTGCAGGTCAAGAAGGTGCCAGTGATCATCGGCGGCATCATCTCCTCGGTGTCGATCCCGATCCTGACCTCGGTCACCGCTCCGGCCAAGATCGTCCAGGTCTCGCCAGCCTCTTCGTCGCCGACGCTGACCGCGCTCGGACGCGACGGCAAGACCAACGGCATTTTCTTCCGCACCATCACCTCGGACGCGCTGCAGGGCGTCGCCGCCGCCAAATACGCCATCGACAAGGGTTTCAAGAAGCTGTCGGTCATCCACGTCAACAACGACTTCGGCGTCAACATGGTGGCAGAATTCTCGCGCGCCTATAAGGCGCTCGGCGGCACCATCGTCTCCGACACGCCCTACAATGAAAAGCAGTCGAGCTATGCCTCGGAGGTGACCGCGGCGATGGCCGGCGAACCGGATGGGCTTTATCTCGTCAGCACGCCTGTCGACGGCGCGACCATCGCCCGTACCTGGATTTCGCAGGGCGGTGTCCAGAAATTCCTGCTCAATGACGGCATGAACAGCCCGGACTTCATCGAATCCGTTGGCGCTGACTATTTGAAGGACGCCTATGGCACGTCCTCGGGCACCAGCCCGACCGCATCGACCGAATATTTCACCAAGAACTACAAGGCGTTTTCGGGCATCGAACCTTCGAACCCGGCGGCCGACCGATCCTATGATGCCGGCGCCATTGTCGGCTTGGCCATCGCCATTGCCGGCTCCGAGGATCCGGCCAAGATCAAGGATGCGATGTACAAGGCAGTCGACCCGGCCGGCACGCCGATCTATGCCGGCAAGGACGAGTTCGCCAAGGCGCTCGGCCTGATCAAGGAGGGCAAGCCGATCCGCTACGAAGGCGTCATCGGTCCGGTCGCCTTCGATAAGTATGGCGACATCACCGGCCCGTTCCGGCTCTGGAAGATCGTCGACGGCAAGGTGACGACCGACGGCGAAATGACGACGGATGACGTCAACGCCTTGCAGGCGAAGCTTCAGTAGACTGCCTATGTCTTGTCCGGCATCGATCCCATTTCATTGAGGTTGATGCCGGACACTTGCAGGTCCTGCTGCCGGTTAGGCCGGCCTGGAAACGACTACCGCACCAGCCGCCGGCATGATCCAGGGGCAGGCATAGTAATCAGTGATGCGATTTATGATCCCGCCGGCGGCTTCGATCCGAACGGGATGGGCCGGCTTCCAACCGTCTTCGCCATGGTGGAGCACGAGCAGCACCGCCTCGCCATCAATCTCGCCAATCGCTATTTTCCAGGCCGTCGAGGCTTTTTCGTATTCGACGAAGTAAGGTGATTCCGACAGCCTGCCCTTGAAGCAATCCGCGACCCGCAATTGTGCGTCGGCGCTGGTCAACGCCCGTACCCCGTCCCAGTCGCGGCGGTTGAACAGTTCGACGTAGCGCCTGAGCAATTCCAGAAGTTCCGGATCGCTTTTGGGCTCCGAACGGACGATTGGCTCGCCCGACAAGGCGGCCAATTTCGAGCGGCCACGGTTCAACGCAGCCTTGACGCCACCCACGGTCGAGCCGACGAGATCGGCGATCTCGTCCAACGAATAGTCGAATACATCCTTGAGCAGGACGCAGGCGCGCTCCTTGGGCGGCAGGTGGATCACCAGCCGCTCGATCGCGCGATCCGCGCCCTGGCCCGCCGGCTCGACCGGCAGGATGATCTCGTCCTCGACGAAATTGGCCTCAGCCTGCTGGCGGACCTGCCGGCTTCGCAGGAAATCGATGCAGCGATTATGCGCGATGCGAAACAGCCAGGGGCGAAGGGCGCTCGCATCGTCCAGCTTCTCGATCTTCCGATAGGCCTCGAATAGCGCTTCCTGCATGACGTCTTCGGCGTCAAGCGCCGAACCGGTCATGCGTGCGCAGTAGCGGTGCAGCCGTCCACGCAAATGCGCGACCGTCTCCAGGAAGCCGGCGTAGCGGACGTCGAAAAGCCGGGTCGGGTCAAGTCTTGGCTGCATCTTCATGGTACACGATCATAGCGGGACATAGGTCAGCGTAATCACGCCGTTCTTGAAACGGTGCGTATCTATAAGCTCCAGCTTGACCAGGGACGGGTCGACATCCTGGAAAGCGCGTTTGCCTTGGCCGACGCGGGTCGGCACGATCGAGAGTTGATACTCGTCGACAAGCCTGTTGGCGAGCAGCGTCTGGTCGAGATTGCTCACTCCATACTTCAATATGTTGCCGCCGGTTTGCTGCTTGATCCTGGCGATTTCGGCAGCGACGTCGCCTTCGATCAGCGACGCGTTCCAGCTCACTGCCTTGAGGCTGCGCGACGCGACGAGCTTCTTCAGCCCGTTCATGCGGTCCATGTACTTGCTGCCTTTGACCTGCGGCCAGCGCGCCGAAAACATTTCATAGGTGACGCGGCCGAGCAGGAAAAAATCCGCCTCGCCGGCCTTTTCATAGGAGTGCTCCTTCATCTCCTCGTCGAAGAAGGGTGACGCCCATTCCATTGGTGCCTCGATGACGCCGTCCAGCGAAATGAAGCTGCCCACGATCAATTTTCTCATCGCGTGTCTCCGGTTGCGCAACAGACATCCCGTCGCACCCAAGGAACCGGCGAAAACGAAACCGACCCGATGGATGACCACAGGATGCAGTGTCTAAGACGTTCCCGGTTCGACTTTGGATACGCGTTAGGATCGTTTGAGTTAATAGAGTGGCTTGGCCATGTGCCGGGGCGTCGGCCACTCCGTCGTAATCCCCGGCTGCACCGGCCGCTCGAGATAGGTCGAGAGCACGACGTAGCTTCGCGTCGAGGTGACGCCGGGTGTTTCGTAGAGGCGCGACAGCAGGCCTTCGAGTGCCCGCGTGTCCTCGGTGCGGACCTTGATCAGCATGCATGTGTCGCCGGCCACCGAATGGATCTCCTCGACTTCGGGGTGTTCGGAGATTGCCATCAGCTCGGGCGTCTTTCCCCACCCCTTGGTGTCGATATGGACGAAGGCAAGCAGCGGCTTGTGCACCGCCTTGGGATCGATGATGACCGCGGTGTTGCGGATGGCGCCGCTGCGCCGCAGGCGCTTGACGCGTTCATGGGCTGCCGGCGGTGAAAGGCCGACGCGGTCGCCGAGCTCGGCATAGCTGATCGTGGCGTCGTCGACCAGAACGCCTAATATTTTTCGGTCGGTTGCATCGATATCGCGGGCGGCAGGCCTGTTCTGCGGAATGCCATCTGTTTCTTCATCCATATTAAAATTCCCGATTGATACAGAATTTAATACGGCCATTATTGCCATATGTCGAACAGTGATCAAGTCGCCACATTCGCAGCGGCCCCCAAGCCGCCAATTCCGGCACTCGCTTACCTGCTGACTGGGTGCATCGCCGTGATCGGCTCGAACTCGCTGGTGCTCGGTCCGATCGCACCGGCTGTGGCCGCATCCTTCGGCACAAGCGTGCCGGCAGTCATGATAGCGTCCGCTGCCTTCGGGCTCGGTACGTCGGCAAGCGCCTTGTTCCTGGCGCGCTACATCGACCGGCTCGGCGCCCGCCGCATGCTGCAAGGGGCGTTGCTGCTGCTGGCAATTGCGCTCGTCGCCAGCGCCGCTGCGCCGACCGTGACGGCGCTGGTCGCGGCCCAGCTTCTCGCCGGCATCGCAGCAGGTGTCGCCATGCCGGCGATCTACGCCAGCTCTGCCGCGATTGCGCCGCCCGGTCGTGAAAGCGGCACCATAGGCGTCGTGCTGACCGGCTGGACGCTAAGCATGGTCGCCGGCGTTTCGCTGTCGGCCGTACTTGCCGATCTGGTGCATTGGCGCGCCGTTTTCGCGGCGGTCGCGGTGCTGGCAGCACTCGCATTGGCGAGCCTGTCTCTGACGTCGCTCAGCGATGTCAGGAAGAGCGGTTCGGCGCCGACGCCACTGGGCGCTTTGGCCGTTCCCGGCATAGTGCCGCTTCTGGTTGCCTGCGCCGCCTTCATGACCGCGTTCTACGGTGTCTATGGCTATCTCGGCGATCACCTTCACAACGGCTTGGGACGGCCGGTCAGTGCCAATGGGCTTGCCGCGCTCGCCTATGGCGCCGGCTTTGGTGCGGCGGCACTTCTCGACGGCGTCATCGACCGCCTGGGCGCGCGGCGTGTCATGCCGTTTGCCTACCTGCTCGTCGCGGTCGTCTATGTCGCGATTGCTGCGGCAAGTGGCAGCTTCGGCCTGACCATAGCGATGATAGCCGTCTGGGGCCTTGCCAATCATTTCGGGCTGAACGTCCTGGTGATGCGCCTGTCGGCGCTCGACCCTGCGCGCCGCGGCACGATCATGGGTTTGAACAGCGCGGTGACCTATCTTGCGGTGTTCGTCGGCACCACGGCGTTCGGACCGCTTTATTCCACATTCGGTTTTGCGGCATCGGCGGTGGTTGCAGCCTTGCTCATGCTGATCGCTGCTGCGGCAGCGGCGTGGCGTTCACCGAAGCTGTAGCGCAGCAAGGCTTGCGTCTCGGTCCGGTCCTTCGATAGATGCTCGTTGGATGGACAATACAACGCTTGAGACAACCGGCGATCCCTTGCCGCACGAGCTGGCTTTTCTTGGAGAGCGGCTTACGGCGTTCAACGACGGTGATGTCGGTGCCTCCGGCAGGAAGACACTCGCCGTGTTCGTGCGCGATGAGCGCGGCGCTATTGTCGCCGGCATCTCGGGATACACCGCCTGGGGCTGGCTCTATGTGCAATGGCTCTGGGTCGATGAAAAACTGCGCGGCCAGCATATGGCCGGCAGGATGCTCGAGGCGGCCGAGAGGGAGGCGATCGCCCGCGGCTGTCACGGCGCCTGGATCGACACGTTCAATCCCAAGGCTGCCAAGGCCTATGAGCGCCAGGGCTATCTGCCCTTCGGCGTGCTTGCCGATTTCCCCATTGGCCGCAGCCGTATCTTCCTGCAGAAGAAATTGTCGGCTTAGTTAGCCGGCAAGGCGTCCGCCGCGCATCGGCCGGGCCACGCCGGTCGTACTGGGGAAGCTGATCGGCAAGCCCCTGAGCACGCGCACTGCCAGGAACGCAAAACACTCCGCCTCCACCGCATCGCCCTTCCAGCCGAGCGCCTCGGCCGGAACCGCTTCGACGCCAGCGCGGCTGGCAAGCATGGCCATGATCGTTGGATTGTGGCGACCGCCGCCGCTGACCACCAGCCGCTTCGGCCGGCGCGGCAGAAGATCGAGCGCCTTGCCGACGGCGGCCGCGGTGAAGGCCGTCAGCAGGGCAGCGCCATCCTCGGCATTCATCCCGTCCGCCATCGAGGCGCCGAAATCGAAACGGTCCAGCGATTTCGGGTAGGGTTTGGTCAAATACGGATGCTGCAGGAGCTTGGCCAGCCGTGCCTCGTCGACCGTCCCGACGCGCGCCAGCGCGCCGTCGCGGTCCATTTCGCCGAGCCCCTTCGATTTGATGAAATCGTTCAGCGGTGCGTTGGCGGGCCCGGTGTCGAAGGCAACAACATTGTCCTTGCCGTCCCACCAGGTGATGTTGGCGACGCCGCCGAGATTGAGCACCGCCGTGTCGCCGCTGGCGTCGGCTTCGCGCAGTAGCGCGGCGTGATAGGCGGCCGACAGCGGCGCGCCCTGGCCGCCGGCGCGCATGTCGGCCGAACGGAAGTCATAGGCGACCCTGGTGCCAAGGATGGCATGCATCAGCTCGCCATCGCCGAGCTGGCGAGTCTGGCCGAGCCGGCCGGCATGCGGGGCACGGTGCAGCACGGTCTGGCCGTGGAAGCCGACGACGCCGATGTCGGCCATGATCAGGCCGTGGCTTTCGACAAGATCCTTGACCGCATGAGACTGCGCACGCGTCAGCGCCTCTTCGGCCTCGCGGAAGATTGCCGGTTCCGGCCCGGTGAAATTCCAGCTCCTTGCCTGGCCAAGCGTCTCTTCCAGCAAGGTCCGGATCGACTGCGGGTAGGGGGCCAGCGTGTAGGTGCCGAAATCCGCGATCCGTTCGCCGTCAGTCTTGATCAGCGCGACGTCGATATTGCCGTCCAGCACGGTGCCGGTCATCAGGCCGACGGCCCACATTGGTTCGCCATTTTTCGGATTCATGACTCTCAGGCTCCATTGACGAGATCGCCGACCGCTTGGCGAAGCGCTGCGATCCCGCTGTTGAAATGACGTGTCGGATGGATCCGGTTGGTGAGCAAGGTCCACGCTCTGCCTTTGTCGAAGTCGACCCAAAGCCCGGTGCCGGTGAAGCCGGTATGCCCGAAGGTTTCGGGGCTGCACAGCCCGCCGCCGGACCAGCCTTCGTAGGGTCGCTCCCAGCCATGGGTGCGGGTTGCCGACAAGGGCGTGCGCATCAGCGCTATCGAACTCGCGGATGCGCCGGTCCCGTCCAGCAGCCCTCGCGCAAAGTCGAGGACCGAAGCTGCCGTTCCGAACAGCCCGGCGTGACCGGCCCCTTGCAATGCCGAGCAATTGTCGTCGTGGACTTCGCCGCAGAGCACACGACGGCGCCATGTGCAATCTTCGGTCGCCGCCGCTTGATCCGGTTCGGCGGAGAACGCGAAGCCCGGACCGGGATCCATTTCGCGAATGGTCTTGCCGGACAGGCGCTCCAGCACGAAGCCGAGCAGGATGAAGTTGATATCGGAATAGACCGGCTCCCCGACCTGCCACTCGCGCTGCAGGACAAAGGCGCGCAACAGCTCGGGATCGCGGCCGTAGGTGTAGATCGGCGCGACGGCGGGAAACGGTGTCTGATGGCCGAGACACCGGCGAAACGTTACGTTCCGTTCCCAGGCTTTTTCGTCATATTGGCGAAAGTCGGGCAGGACCGAAATCAGCGGCGCGTCGAGGTCGATGACGCCTTCTTCCGCCAGTGCCAGGATACGCGGCGTGGTGAAGATGACTTTGGTCAGCGATGCCAGGTCGAACCATGTCCCGACATGCATCGGCCTTATCTTCGGCACGACTTGGGCTGAGCCGATTGCCCGGACGATGCGTTCGCCGTCCCGGTCGACTATGCCGAGCACGCCGCCCGGAATGCGCGACGCAGCCACGGCCGCTTCGAGCGGGGCGAATGCGCGGTCGAAGAGATCATGGTCGATCAATTGCGGCCTCCGTCTGAAAGGCAGCGAGGGGGCTGTCCGTCTGACTCTGCATGCTTTCGGGTGATAATCATCACACGTCCAACCGTGCTCTATGATCCGGCCCGAATTGCTGCCAATTGGCCGGGCCCGGCTCAAATCCCAGCGGCCGTACAAGCGAGGGGACCTGGCGCGTGTCCAGCTCGAAACGTTCATGCCGCCGGTCTATGGAGGGAACGGCCGCGATAAGCTGTTTGGTATAGGAGTGCTTCGGCTCCGAGAGCACCGATCTGGCATCGCCGATCTCGACGATCTGGCCGGCATAGATGACCGCGATGCGATGGGCGATCCGCTCGACGACAGCCATGTCATGCGAGATGAACAGATAGGCCAGCCCGAATTCACGCTGCAGCTCGATCAAGAGCTCCAGCACCCTGGTCTGCACCGACACATCGAGCGCCGAAACCGCTTCGTCGAGGACGACAACCGAAGGATTGAGCATCAGCGCGCGAGCGATGCACAGGCGTTGCCGCTGGCCGCCGGAGAATTCGTGCGGATAGCGCTGCAGGCTGTTTTCCGGAAGGCCGACGCGTTTCAACAGCGCGGCCATTTTCGCCCGCGTTTCAGCAGTTATCCGTCCGCCGGTGGCGATCACCGGCTCTGCGAGGATGCTTTCGATGGTGAGTCTGGGATTGAGCGAGCCATAGGGATTCTGGAACACCATCTGCACGGGAAGGGCGCTCTGCCCGGCGGCGGCCTTGCGCGCGCTGGCCGAGATTGTGCCGCGCGTCGAGCGCACCAGCCCCAGAATCGCGCGGGCGGTGGTGGACTTTCCGGAACCGCTCTCGCCGACGACCGCCAATGTCTCGCCCGGCATCAGCTCGAAATCCACACCGTCCACTGCGTGCACGGCACCGGTGACACGGCTGAAAAACCCAGCCTTGACCGGAAATCGCACTACGAGGCCATCGACCTTCAGCGCCGGCTCGGCAGCTTTTTGCTTTTCGCGTTGCGCGTCCCTGCGTGTCGCACTGCCGCCGGCGAAATGCGGCACCGCATGCAGCAGATGCCGCGTATAGGGATGCTGCGGATCGTCCAATATCTGGTTCAGCGCGCCCTGCTCGACAGCTTCTCCGCTTTGCATCACCATGATCTTGTCGGCGATGCCCGCAACCAGACCGATGTCGTGGGTGATGAAGATCATCGACATCCCGGTTTCCTGCTTCAACTCGGCGAGCAGCGCCATGATCTGCGCCTGCACCGTAACATCCAGCGCCGTCGTTGGCTCGTCGGCAATGAGCAGGCGCGGGTTGCACGCGAGCGCCATGGCGATCATCACCCGCTGCAGCATGCCGCCCGAAAGCTGGTTGGGCGTGTATTTCAGCCGCCGTGCAGCGTCGGGAATACGCACGCGGTCGAGCGCGTCCTTGGCCGCCGCCGTCGCTTGCCGACCGGTCAGGCCGCGATGCAGGCGAAACGATTCCTCGATCTGCCTGCCGATGGTCAGCACCGGATTGAGCGAGCTCATCGGCTCCTGGAAGATCATGCCGATTTCGCCGCCGCGGATCTTCGTCAGTTGCGGCTCGGCCGCGGCGGTCAGGTCGAAAATGCTGTTGTCGGCCCGTCTCAGCTTGATCGAGCCCGCGGTGATGCGGCCGCCGCCATAATCGACGAGGCGATTGATCGACAGCGCGGTGACCGACTTGCCCGAACCGCTTTCGCCGACGATAGCCAGCGTTTCGCCATCGGCGAGCTCGAAGCTGACGCCGCGCACGACCTCATTGGCTTTCGGGTTGCGGCCGAAGCCGACGCGCAATCCGCTGACGGACAGCAGCGGGATCATGCGATCGATCTCCGCATCTTCGGGTCGAGGACATCGCGCAACGCATCGCCGAGCAGGTTGAAACCGAGGATGCTGATCATGATCGCTACCCCCGGGAAGATCATCAGCCAGGGAGCTGTCTCCATCAGATTGCGGCTGTCGCTCAGCATCAGGCCGAGCGACGCAGCGGGCGGCTGCGTGCCGAGCCCGAGGAAGCTTAAGCCGGCTTCGGTCAGCAGTGCCCAGGCCAGCGCCAGCGTCACCTGAACCGTCAGTGGCGCCACCAGATTGAGCAGCAGATGCCGTGTTACGATATAGCCCGCACTGCTGCCGAACGTGCGGGCCGCGTCGACGAACTCGCGCGCCTTGAGCGACAGAGCCGGACCTCGCACGACGCGCGTGAAGATCGGCGTGTAGACGATGGCGATGGCAATGACGCTGGTCGAGATTCCCGGTCCCGCAACCGCGACGATCAGCAGCGCCAGCAGGATCGCCGGGAACGCCAGCAGAACGTCCATGATGCGCATCACCAGGCCGTCCCAGCGGCGCCCGAACCAGGCTGCCGCCAGCCCGAGCACGGTGCCGGCCAGTGTCGCGAAGGCGACCGAAAAGAAGGCCACGATGAAGGACTGGCCGATCCCGGTCATCAGCCGACTTGCTACATCGCGGCCGAACAGGTCCGTGCCCATCCAGTAGGTGCCGTCAGGCGCATGCAGCCGCTCGACCCGGTGCTGCGTCAGCGGATTGTCCGGCGTCAGTCCCAGCATGCCAAGCATGGCAAGCAGCAGATAAAGCGCAACGATGGCACCGCCGATGCGGCCGCTGGTGTGCGCAAGTATAGCCCGCAATGTCGCCATCAGTGCTCGCTTAGCCGAATACGCGGGTCGAGCGCGACATAGGCGAGGTCGACGAGGAGATTGACGATCATGAAGTTGAAGGCGATGAACAGCACGCTTCCCTGCACCAGCGCGTAGTCGCGCTGCAGGATGGCATCCAGCACCATGCGGCCGAGACCGGGCAGTGCATAGATCTGCTCGACGATGACTGCTCCGCCCAGGAGATAGCCGAACTCTATGCCGCTCAGCGTCACGACCGGGATGAGCGCGTTGGGCAAAGCATGCCGCCAGATGACGTCGCGCGCCGAAACGCCCTTGCTGCGCGCCGTCCTGACATAATCGTCGCTGAGCACATCGAGCATCGCCGAACGCGATATACGGGTCACCGAAGCCGCGAAGGCAAAGCCGAGCGTCACGGCGGGCAGCAACAGCTGGCCGAGATTGCGCAGCGGATCCTGCCACAGCGGCGAAAACTCACCCATCGCCGGCAAAACGCCAAACCCCGCCGACAGCGTGTAGATGATCAGCAGGGCAAGGACAAAGTTCGGCGTCGACTGCCCGATCATTGCGACAACGCGCACGCCGAGGTCGGACAGCTTTTCATTATGAGTGGCGGCAAAGATCCCGGCCGGCATGCCGACAACCAGGGCGATGACCATCGACAGCAGGGCGAGCTCCAACGTTAGCGGGAAACGCTCGAGGATGACGTCGAGCACCGGCCTGCCATAGGTGGACGAAATGCCGAGGTTACCTTGGAAAAGACCAAGCAGCCAGCGCCAGTACTGGATGAACCAGGGCTGGTCGATGCCGAAATAAGCTGCAAGCGCATCGCGCTGCTGCGGCGTCAGCAGGCCGGCTTCGGTCCCCAGCATTGCCGTGATCGAATCGCCCGGAACCATCCGGATCGCCAGGAACACCACGATGGACACGCCAAGCAGGACGAGAGGGAAGGTCGCCAGTCGCCGCATCAGATAGTTCACGCGAAGAATGTCCTCTCGTCCGGCATCGAAGCAGCTACTGGATCGTCACCTTGGCGAGGCTGAACAGCGAACCTGTCGGCACCGGTTCGAATCCTGCGATATTCTTCTGCTGTGCCGTGTAGCTGTAGGACGTGTAGAGCCAGATCCAGGGCGACATCTCAGTGATGTGCTTCTCGAAGTCGGCGAAGATCGCTTTGCGTGCTGCCGGGTCGGTCTCGGTGCGGCCCTTCTGCATAAGGCTGTCCAGCGTATCGTCGATATAGTTCGCCACCTTCTGCAGATTGCCGGTCTTGGTCCAGTAGCGGTTGTACATAGTGTAGGGATCGGCCCTGCCGCCGTTCAGCGCGACGGCCATGTCGAAATCGCCCTTCAGCCAGGCGTCGACGTAGACGTTGAGCTCCATCATCCTGATATCGAGCTTCACGCCGATTTCTGCGAGTTGCGACTGGATGACCTGGGCTTCCGCCGCTGCCGTCGGCGGCTCGCCGGTGGCGCCGATCACGGTCGCCGAAAAGCCGTTGGCATAGCCGGCTTCGGCCATCAACCGCTTGGCCTTCCCAATGTCGCGCTTATAGCAGAACAACTGGTTCGGATCGGTCGCCAGCGCCGGGATGGTCAGCGGGCCGGTGATCTTGCCTTCGCCGAGCGAGGCGGTGTCCAGCACTTCCTGCCGGTCGATGGCGCAGGAAATCGCCTGACGCACCTTGAGTTCGGTCATCGGCTTGCGGGAAGGATTGAGCTGCAGCACGTGATAGGCAAGCACCGGCACGCGGTTCAACTGCAGGCTGGCTTCCTTGGGCACCAGCGTGGCGACAAGCGGATCGTTGAGCAGGGCAAAATCGATCTGCTTGGTGCGCATCGCGGCCAGGATCGCCGTCTCGTCCGGCAGCACGCTGATCTCGATGCCGTCGACACCAGTCGCGCCGCCCGCCCAATCCTTGTTGGCGACAAGCACTTCCTTGGAATTCGGATCCCATTTCTCGAGCTTGAACGGACCCGAGCCGACCGTCGTCGTGCCGATCGAGCCGGCCGTGATTTCGCTTGCCGGGACGATCGCCGCATTGACGTCGCTCATCGCCGTCAGGATCGGCACGTCCGGCTGCGAGAGGTGGAACACGACGGTGGCTGGATCGGGCGTGTCGATGCTGGCGATCGAGAGAAAGTTGGCGCGGGCGGCAGCACCCGTCTTCTCGTCGAGTATGCGCTCGAACGATGCCTTGACGTCGGCCGAGGTCACGGCGGCGCCGTTCTGGAATTTTGCTTTCGGATTGAGCTTGAAGCTCAGCTCCTTGCCGTCCGGCGAGAACTGCCAAGAATCGGCAATCGCGGGCGTGATTTGCAGGTTTGCGTCGAGCCGCACCAGTGGCTCATAGATCAGCTCCAGCAGCCGCAGTGAGGAGAATGCCGTCTGCTTGTGCGGATCAAGACCTGTGGCGTCCTGCGACCACGCCATATGCAGCGTCGCCGCGCTCGCCCGCACCGGTAGCGCGGCGATTCCAATCATTGCCGCGAGCGTCATGCCGGAAAGCAGTTTCTTGCCAATGTGCCGTACCATTGTCGTCTCCCATTATCGTTAACCTGATGCCTTGCAGTTCGCCGGACCGCTTCAAAGGGACACACGCCCCGGAACATCGGCCCAGTATCCATGCGGTCTTACACCGTCTTTTCGCCTATCGCCTTGCGCAGGAAACCTCCCGCGTTGGCAAGCGCCTTACGTGCTTCTTCGACGCCCACGCCGGTGATCGTCACCAGGATTGCCAGTTTTACATCATTGCCGGTCTGATCGAGTGCCTGTCGTGCCTGCTGCGCCGCGCAGCCGGTCGTCTGCATCACGATCCTGATCGCCCTGGCGACAAGCTTCTTGTTGCTCGGATTGAGGTCAACCATCAGGTTCTGATAGCTCTTGCCGATGCGGATCATGCTGGCGGTAGACAGCATGTTGAGCACCAGCTTTTGCGCGGTTCCCGATTTCAGCCGGGTCGAGCCGGTGAGAACCTCCGGGCCAACCACCGGAGAGATGGCAATATCGGCAATGCCGGCAATGGTCGATCGAGGATTGCAGGACAGCGCCACGGTGGTGGCTCCCACCTCCTTGGCATAGGTCAAGCCGCCGATGACATAGGGTGTGCGTCCGCTGACAGCGATGCCAACCACCACGTCGCCGGCGGTCAGCTTGATGTCCTGCAGCGCCTTTATTCCCTGTTTCGGATCGTCCTCGGCGCCTTCCGCAGAGTGCATCAGCGCGTCGACGCCGCCGGCGATCAGGCCCACCACAATGTCCTCGGGTACGCCGAAGGTCGGCGGACATTCCGAGGCGTCGAGGACGCCGAGCCGGCCGCTGGTGCCGGCGCCCATATAGACAAGACGTGCCCCCTTCTGGAACGCACTCACGATCCGGTCCACGGCCGCAGCAATATCGGGGATGACCTTCTCGACGGCTGCCGCAACGCCTTTGTCCTCGTCATTGATCTTGCGCAGCACCTCGAGGGTCGGCAACAGATCGATGTCCATCGTCTTCGGGTTCCGGTCCTCGGAAACCAGCCGCTCCAGCTCCGACATCAACCCTTGTTCGACCACTTCGCTTACTTTCAAGTGCGACTGCGAGCAGGACTGTGATGCCCGCGGCAAGCGGCGTCCAGTGCCTGCACCTGGCCGTCGGCTCCGTACCGGCCGTGCCGGTTCTGTTTCGTTAACTTTTTAGAATTCGATATTCCCTCTGTCAACGGAAAGCAGGAATATTATATTCCTTGCCGGGCAAGGCATCACTGGCGGCAGAGCGATTTTCTGGCCAGGATTATGGCTCCCGAAACCGCATCGCCGTCGGCCGGCTTCAGCCGTCGGCGGACGTCGGGAGCGAGCCATGGCTCAAGCGGGCTGGACAAACCTCCGAGCAGCGTAACCCGCGGCGCGCCTTTTTCGAACAGCACCCGCACGAACGTGTCGATCTGCTCGGCAGCGCCCTGCACGATCCGCCGACCGGCCGGATCGCCCTGGTCGGCATGGCGGATCACCATGGGCGCCATGGCGGCATAGTCCGTCGCGCTGGCGCGGTCCATCCAGGCCACCGCCTCGAACGGATCGTCCTTGAAGCGCTGCATCACCTCGGCCAGCAGCGCCGTCCGCTCATGCCGGCCGTCATGGGCTCGCAAGGCAAGCTGCACTGCCTTCAGTCCGAGATCAGCGCCGCTGCCCTCGTCGGAAATCGGAAAACCGTAGCCGCCGACGCGCAGGTCGCGCCCTTCGACAAAGCCGAGCCCGATCGAACCGGTCCCGGCTATGACGATGGCGCCGTCTTGACCCGAATGCGCGCCAAGGCAAGCCGCGACGCCGTCGCTGACGAAGTCGATGCTCGCAAAGGGATGTCCAATGCCGCGAAACGCCTCAAGCGCACCCTTACGGCCGATGCCGGCAAGACCGACGCCGGCGCGGATCCCGGCGATTTCCGCCGCCGCGAACCCTGCTTCTTCGATAGCCGCGCCAAAGGCCTTGGCAACGGAGGCCCAGGCCGCCTCTATACCGAGCCGCGTTGTCGCCGGGCCCGACAGCCCTTGCCCGAGCACGATTCCTGCTTCGTCTTCGATACGCGCCCGGCAGCCGGTTCCGCCGCCATCGACGCCCAGGAAATAATGCGGAGACGCCGCGCCGGAACTCATCCACTTATCCGCTCGATCTGGGCGCCACACAGCCGGAGCTTGCGGTCCAGTTGCTCATAGCCACGGTCGAGGTGGTACACACGGTTGATCGTCGTCTCGCCCTCGGACACCAGCGCTGCCAGCACGAGCGAGACGGAGGCGCGCAGGTCGGTCGCCATCACTTGCGCGCCCTTCAGCTTCTCGCCTCCGCGCACGAGCGCCATGGTGCCTTGCAGCTTGATGTTGGCGCCGAGCCGCATCAGTTCGGGCACATGCATAAAGCGGTTCTCGAAGATAGTCTCGCGCAACAGCGAAGCGCCCTCGGCACAGCACATCAACGCCATGAACTGCGCCTGGAGATCGGTCGGAAAGCCCGGATAGGGCTCCGTCGTCACATCGACGGCTTTGAGTGGCCCGTCTCTCGATACGATCAGCCCGCGGTCGCCTGGCCATATTTTCACGCCGGCTGCTTCGAGCAGCTGGACGACGGATGCCATGTGCTCGAGCCGGGCATGGGTCAGCTCAAGCTGACCGCCGGTGATAGCCGCTGCGACGGCATAGGTGCCGGCCTCTATCCGGTCCGGGATGATGTCGTGCGTGGCGGCGCGCCAGTCGGTGCTGCCCTCGATCAGGATGCGGTGCGTGCCGGCGCCCTCGATCCGCGCGCCCATGGCGTTCAGGCAGGCGGCAAGATCGGCCACCTCCGGCTCGCGGGCCGCGTTGAATATCTCGGTCTCGCCGTTTGCAGTCGTCGCCGCCATCATCGCAGTTTCGGTCGCGCCGACCGACGGTGAACTCAAGACGATGCGCGCGCCTTTCAGTCCGCTCGGCGCAGACGCGACGATCAGTCCGTTTTCGATCGCGATATCGGCGCCAAGTGCGGCAAGTGCGGCGACATGCATGTCGACCGGCCGTGCGCCGATCGCGCAGCCGCCAGGCAGCGAGACCCGGGCATGGCCGAAGCGGGCAAGCAGTGGGCCGAGAACCAGCACCGTCGCGCGCATGCGCCTGACTGTATCGTACGTGGTTTCCTTGGACACGGCAGCGCTCGTGGCGATCGTGGCAGCATGCGCCGATCGGGTGATCTCGGCGCCGTGGAGCCTGACGACGCCAAGCATGTTCTCGACATCGGTCACGTCAGGCAGGTTGGTCAGCTGCAGCGAATAGGGGCTGAGCAACGCCGCCGCTATTTGCGGCAAGGCCGCGTTCTTGGCGCCGGAGATCGTCACCGCGCCCTCAAGCCTGTGCCCGCCGACGATCCGCAATTTGTCCATGGCTCTGACCTAATCCCGAGCTGTCGCCGAGTCTACGATCTTTCATGGCCGAATCGTCGACATGCCGAAGGCTGGGCCGAAACCGCACCGGTCGAGATTTGATGGTTCATTCTTGGCTGTCAATCAGAGACGGAATAATTTATTCCTTGGCTTTGCATTGTCGATGACAGGCAACTGGGGAACGCATGTCCGTCCTGAAGAAGATCGAGGCCAAGCTCGAAGTCATGGCGCCCGGCGACCGCGAGATCGGGCGGTATATCGTCGATAATCCCGACCAGATGCTCCGCCTATCGACGGCGGGGCTTGCCGCCGAGATCGGCCGCAGCCAGTCGAGCGTCGTCAAGTTCAGCCAGAAGCTCGGCTATGCCAGCTATCAGGAGCTTAAGCTCGCCGTCAGCGAGGCCAAGTCGCAGGAATGGCACGTGCCGGCCGGCATGATCCACGGTTCGATCGAGGTCGGCGACAGCTATCTGGTCATCCTGCGCAAGCTGATCGGCAGCAAGCTTTTGTCGATGCAACAGACCGTCGCGGCCAACACCGAGCAGGAAATCGGCAAGGCCCTGGAAGCGTTGAACGGTGCGCGCCGCATTCATTTGGCCGGCGTCGGCGCATCCTCGCTAGTGGCGCGCGATTTTTCCTACAAGCTGATGAAGCTCGGCCGCAACGTGCTGCACGACAGCGACAGCCATGTGCAAATGGCCAATGTCTCGACGCTTGGACGAGGTGACGTGCTGTTCGCGCTCTCCTATTCCGGGGCGAGCATCGAAACCCTGCGGATAGCTGAACTTGCCCGCAAACGTCGCACCACCGTTATCGCCGTCACCGGACTTCGCGACAATCCGCTGAGCCGGGTTGCCGACATTCGCCTCCACACGATCGCCGATGAAGAGCGCGCGCGCTCCTCATCGATAACCGCGCGTGATGCACAACTGACGCTAACCGACCTGCTGTTCATCCTGCTCGTGCAGAAGCAGCCTGACGCCAACGAATACGTCCACAACAGCGAACTGGCCGTCTCGGTGCTGAAGGCTTAGCGGCCTTCGCAGTTTCGCGTAAAGGCACTCAGTCCTCCCCTGGTCCTGCACGCCGCCAAGAGCAAGTTTCGCCCTCTTTGGTGAAGTACCTTTCTTCAATGCGTCGCAACCGCTCTCCTCGTCAGGCGGCCACGGAGTCCGCTGGCGGGCGCCGGTGGCCAATGCGGCGGAACAAACAAATGTTGACAACAGCATCTGTTGTCTGAATATTGAAAGCCTTGAATTTGACGGCCGGATAAAACAATGGACGACCTTGGAGCACAGGAACAAGCGGTTCTCGACCTCATTGCGGCGAACCCATTCGCCGGTCAGCAGGACATAGCAACGGTGCTCGGCATCGCCCGCTCGACGGTCGCGGCCCACATCGTGCAACTCGTCAACAAGGGCTACATTCTCGGCCGTGGTTACGTCTTGCCGACGTCCAAGCGCATGGTCTGCGTCGGCGGCGCGGTGCTCGACCGCAAATACCACGCCAAGAAGGATCTGATTTTCGAGACGTCGAACCCGGTCGACGGCTATCGCAGCTTCGGCGGGGTTGCCCGCAACGTCGCCGAAAACCTTGCACGCCTCGGCGTCGACATAAGCTTCGTCTCGATCGTCGGCGACGATGAAACCGGCCGCTCGCTGGTGCGGCACCTGCGCGATCTTGGCGCCGATGTCAGTCAGGTCATCACCACCACGGAACGGCCGACGGCCGAATATGCGGCCATCCTCAACCGCAACAATGATCTCGTGCTCGGCATTGCCGACATGGAGATCTTCGATCTGTTTTCGTCGTCCTATCTCGACCGCTTCTGGCCGCATCTGGCTTCAGCGACATGGGTGTTCATCGACTGCAATCTGCCGGCTGCGACCCTCGCAGCACTGATCTCGCGCAAGCAGGGCGCGCGCTTCAAGCTCGCCGTCGACACGGTCTCGTCGCCGAAATCAGCGCGGCTGCCGAAGGACCTGACCGGCATCGACCTTCTGTTCACCAACCATGACGAGGCCAGTACGATGCTCGGCATGACGGATGCCGACAAGCGGCTGACGCCGGAGGAGGCAGCGGCAGCGCTGCGCGCGGCCGGCGCTGGCGAGGTGATCGTGACCGTAGGCGCGCATGGATTTGCCGTTGCGACCGAGAGCGGTGTGACGACCATGCACTCCGTCCCGGCCCAGCCCGTCGACATCACCGGCGCCGGTGACGCGATGATCGCCGGCACTCTGTACAAGGTGCTTTCGGGTGAGCCGCTCGCTCATGCCGTGCGCACCGGCGCGCTGCTTGCCACGCTGACTACCGAGAGCGAATCCAGCGTCCATCCTGATCTGTCGCCGCGCTTCCTTGCCGCCGGCATGTACCGCATTCCTGCCTGAAAGCGAGATGATATGAAACCTTCCCTTGTCCACTTGAACGACGAAGTCGCTGCCGCGCTTGATGAAGGCCGCGCGGTGGTGGCACTGGAATCGACTATCATCACCCATGGCATGCCCTATCCGGCCAATCTGGAAACTGCCCGTGGTGTCGAGACGGTGGTGCGTGAAAACGGCGCCGTGCCCGCCACGATCGCGGTAGTCGCCGGCAAGATTAAGGTTGGCCTCGATGACCGTGAACTGGAAGAGCTGGCAGCGGCAAAGGGCGTGGTCAAGGCTTCCGGGCGCGATCTCGCCGCCATAATGGTGCGTGGTGGCTCGGCCGGAACCACCGTCTCGGCGACGATGCGGATCGCCGCTTTAGCCGGCATCGGCATTTTTGCGACCGGCGGTGTCGGCGGCGTGCATCGCGGCGCCGAAGCCACTTTCGATATCTCCGCAGACCTGACCGAACTCGGCCAGACCGGCACGACCGTCGTCTGCGCCGGAGTTAAGTCGATCCTCGATATTGCGAAGACGCTGGAATACCTGGAGACCCAGCGCGTACCGGTTATCGCATACCGGAGCGACGATTTTCCGGCCTTCTACACCCGCTCCAGCGGGCTCAAGGCCGATCATCGCCTCGACACGCCCGACGAGATCGCGCGAGCGATGCTGCTGCATGATGAGATGGAATCCGGCACCGGCATTCTCGTCGCCAACCCAATCCCCGAAGCGGACGCGCTCGATCCGGCGTTCATCGACGGCACAATCGCAGCGGCCGTGGCTGAGGCAGAGAAGCGCGGCATCGGGCGCAAGGAACTAACGCCGTTTCTGCTCGCCCGCATCAACGAGCTTTCGCAAGGCCGCAGCCTGAGGGCCAACATCGCGCTGGTCCGCAACAACGCCGCGCTCGCCGCCCGCATCGCGGTGGCGCATGCGGAATTGAAGAGCGCGACCAGATAGAGGCAGCACCCCGCCAGCGCTACCGGCCTTCGATTTCAGCCCGGCGCGAGGTCGAAGATGCGCCCGGCATTGAGGATGTTGTTCGGGTCGAAGGCTGCTTTCAAGCGGCGCATAGCCGCGATCTCTGCATCGCTGCGCACCAGATGCAGCCATTCCTTCTTGTCGAGGCCGATGCCATGTTCGGCCGAAACGCCACCGCCAGCGCCGGCGACACCGCGGTAGACGACGCTGTATGCGGCCGCCGGATCCACGGTGCGGACCTGATAATGCAGATTGCCGTCGCCGAGATGGCCGAAGACGTAGATGTCGGCGCCCCAGTCGATGGCCTTGATGGCGGCTTCTGTTTCGCGCAGGAAAGTCCCCATTTTCGCCAGCGGGATGCTGACATCGACGCCAATCAGGCCCGCCATCGAAAACAGGAAACGGTTGGCCTCTTCTCGCACCGCCCAGAGCGCCCGGAATTCGCGCGGCGATTGCGAGACGACCACATCGTCGATCACGCCATCTTCAACCGCCTGCATCAGCACCGCGGCAAAACGTTCGCCGTCGCGATCGGGCTCGCTGCCCTGTATCTCGGCAAGCACATAGACGGGCGAGCCGGCGGGCAGCGGCGCCGGCGCCTCCATTCCGGCGATCATGGCGCCATAGAGCGGTGCGAAATTCACCTCATAGGCCGACAGCAAGGGCCCGAGCTTCCGCCTGAGCAGCGCCAGCAACGTGATCGCTGCGTCCAGCGAAGCAAGCGCGCAGAAGGCGTTGATCTCGGTGGCTGGCTTCGGATGCAGCCGCAGGCATGCGCGCGTGACCACGCCGAGCGTGCCCTCGCTGCCGATGAACAATTGGCTGAGGTCGTAGCCGGAGTTGTCCTTCGCCAAACCCTTGAGCGAGGTCAGGATACTGCCGTCGGCAAGCACCGCTTCCAGGCCAAACACCTGGGCCCGGTACATACCGTAGCGCAGCACGCGCATGCCGCCGGCATTGGTGGCGACATTGCCGCCGACCGTGGCCGTGCCGCGCGCTCCGATGTCGACGCCGAACAGCAAGCCGGCCTCATCGGCGGCGTCCTGCACCGTTTGCAGCGGCGCGCCGGCCTCGGCGATGATGGTCGCCGCCTCGCGGTCGAGAGCTTCAACGGAAGTCATGCGCTCCAGCGACAGCACAGCTTCGCCGGGTTGGATGCGAGCGCCGCCGGCGAGCCCGGTCCGGCCACCCTGGATCACAAGCCTCTGCCCCGCCTCATTGCAGAGGCGCAGTATGTCCGACACCTCGCCGGCGTGCGCGGTCGCAGCACGACCTCCGGCCGCGCACCGGTCTTGCCGTCGGGGTCTTCCCTGTAACGCGGCCCGGCCTCATCGGCCGAGACGATCGCCGACCGGTCCAGCCGACCCTCAAGTCGCGAGAGAAGCTCGGCGGTTCGCGAGGAGAGGGCGCTCACGGATGCTATTGGCGCGCAGATAGCGATGCGACGCACGCGAAGACCGGCGAGGATTGCAGGAGCGGCTTGACGCGAATTTCGCTGGAAAGAAAAAGTGCGGAAAACCCGCCAAAAATACAGTCAGTTGCTGTCGCCATGCGCCGCTCCTGTAACAGGTCGACCATAGGCGGGGACCGCGTTTTGTCAAACTATGGCAGTTGGTGACGCCTCCGCCTCGGCGCGGACCAGCTTGATATCGGCGGTCGCCGCCCATACTCCGATATCCGCACGGCGCAAGGCCGCAGCCATCATGTCCGGAAACAGATCCGGCGTGCAGGCGAAGACGGGAATACCAACGGCTGCTACCGAGCCTGCCATTGTGGGATCGTAGCCGGGCCGGCCCTGATCAGTCAGCGCCAGAAGCACGACGACATTTACGCCGGATCGAACCAGCGCTGCCAGTCGCCTCAGCAGTTCCTGGCCATCACCGCCTTCATAGAGGTCGGTGATCAGCACCAGATGCGACTTGGTGGGCCGTTCGATACGGTCGGCGCAATAGGCGACCGCCTGATTGATGTCGGTGCCGCCGCCAAGTTGCACGCCGAACAGCACCTCGACGGGATCGCTGAGCTCTTCGGTCAGGTCGACGATCGCCGTATCGAAGCAGACAAGCTTCGTGCGCACAACCGGCAGCGAGGCCATCACCGCCGCGAAGATCGAGGCGTAGACCACCGAGCTTGCCATCGAGCCGGACTGGTCGACGCAGAGAACGACCTCATCCAGATCGACAAGCCGGCGCTGCTTGCGCATGAAGCCGACCAGTTTCTCCGGCACGATGGTCTTGTGCTCGGGTTGATAGTGGCGAAGGTTCGCCGAAATAGTGCGCTGCCAGTCGATATCGCGTGCACGCGGGCGGTTGGTTCGTCTCGATCGATCGAGCGCGCCGCGTATCGCCTCGGCGGTCTTCTGCTCCAGCTTCTGCATCAGCTTGGCGACGATATCGGCAATGATCGTCCGGGCAATGTCCTTGGTCTTGGCCGGCATGACCGAGCGCAGCGAAATCAGGTCGGCGACGAGATTGACGTCCGCCTCGATCGCCTTGAGGAATTCCGGTTCCATCAGCATCTGCTTCAGGTCCAGCCGTTCGAAGGCGTCCTTCTGGACGATCTGGACGACCTGCGCCGGAAAGAAGGAGCGGATGTCGCCCATCCATTGCGCGACGCGCGGCGCCGACCGGCCAAGGCCGCCACGCCGCTTGCGCGGGTCGGCAGAAGCGGCGCTAACGCCGTCGCCGTAGAGAGCGTCGAGTGCCGCCGAAAGCCGTTTGTCGTCGCTGGAAAGTGCCCCAGACGTTTCGTCATCGGCGCCGATCGCCAGTCGCCAGCGGCGCTCCCTTCCGCCATCAGCAGTGAGCGGGCCGGGTTCGTTCATTTCGGCCTCGTCATCCATTGCCGGTTTCTCCGTTGAGCAATGATCCAAGCAGCCCCAGGTGCCGGCGCCATGCCTCGCCGCCATCCGGCGTCGGCGTCAGGCCAGCCGGCAAGCGCGCGGCGCGGCCGAGGACCGCTTCGATCAGCCGGCGGCGTTCCATGCTGTCCAGATTGGAAAAGACGCGGCGCAGCAACGGCAGGTGCGCGATGAAAGCATCTTCGTCCAGGGATCTGAGCCACCCATCGACCGCACTGCGCAGACCCTCGTCATAAATCAGCCGTTGACCGGCTGTGCTGAAGAAGCCTTCGAAGAACCCGGCCGCTTCAGTGACAGGCGTCCCCGGTGACAGGCGTCGCCCGAGCAGCCCGGCAGCGGCTTCGGCGGACAGGCGACCGGCTTCATACAGCAGGTGTGCGGCGCACCCGGCCAGCAGCGCCGTCGACCGTGACGCCTCCAGCACGACCGCCAGCCCGTTGCGCCACCCATCCAGTACGTCTTGGCCGGGTTCGACCAGCCTGATCGCCTCATTGGCCTTGCGCATCGCACCAACCAGTGTCGCGGCGGCCTGCTCGTCCAGATCGCGCGCAGCATAGGGAAGCGCGATCGCACCTTCGACGATCAGCCGCTCCATGAGGCCGGACAGCCGGTCCGTCTGCGTTTTGCGGGCCTCGCCGTAGCGGATGATTTCGGCGAGCGGCGGCACCGACGCCAGGATCTCCAGGCATTCACTGCTGCGCGCCGCGCGTGCCTCCAACGCCGTGAGGCCGGCAGTAGATGCTTCCGACAAGTTTGCCGTGATGGCGCTCTGGACCAGTCCCGCAAGCGTATCGAGCGTCGCCGCAGCATTGATCATCTGGATCAGGCGACCGTTGGCAGCCTTTTCGATGATCGGACCGTAAATCAGGTTCTCGACCAGACGAACGGCATATTCCGGTTCCCACGCTAGGGTCCACCGCTCGCGGAAGGTGCCACGGCTGCGACCGGCATCGGTCAGTCTGCCCCAATGCACACCGAGCACGTTCAGCCGATGCAGCAATGTCGAGCGGAACAGCCCGCTTTCGCTTCGCAGGTCGACCGACAGTTCCCGTTCAGCGCCTCAGGCTTCAGGCGCGCCGCCCTCTGGTTACGCTGGAGATCCTCGATCAGCGGCGCCAGCGGTGTGTCGGGCGGAATTTCCCCGACGTCCGAACCCAGAAGCAGCTCGGCCTCAACCAGCCTCCACAGCAACGCTTCGCCGTTGAAGAGGGCCGCAATCGCGGCGTCGCGCAATTCCTCAAACCCGGGTTTCGGCCGCTCGCGAATGGCGGCAAGCGTCCGGGCGAGCCGCTCCGCTTCGATCAGCGAGGCGGTCGAGATCAGGTGACCCTTCGCCCGCAGCACGGCGGCGATCGTCGCAAGCCACAGGGTCGCCACATCGCGCCGGCCGCGCGTGCGCCAGAGATGCTTACACCAGCCCGGTGCGACGACGCCCGCGCCATAGCCGTATCCCAGCGCCAGGCGCGGTCCCGTCCACGGTGCCCATGTCATTGTGGTCTTGCGCCGCGCAATTCCCTTGATCAAGACCTGATCGTTTTTTTGAGTGTGGGTGGTCTGCAGCGCCGGCACATGCCATGCCCCGCAGACGACGGCGATCGGCCCGTCGAACTCCTTGCGCGCCGCGGCGATTTCGAGCCGCATATGCGCCTCGCGTTTTGCTTCGAGCTGCGCGATCGGACCCTCGCCATCCCGCAGTGTCGTCATCGCATCGGCGATGGCGGCAAATATGGGGCCGGGTTCCGGGTTCTGTTCAATGATGTCCGACCACCAGCTTTCTCCATCCTCATAACCGGCGGCGTGCGCCAGCATGGCTATCGGATCACGCGGTAGCGGAGCCGCGTCACCATTCTCGGGGGCTTGGATAGCTTCGGTCGCATCGGCGTCCTCCGCGCCACCGATCGCAGCAGTGGTGAACCGTGCCGATGACGGCAGGTCGATAAACTGCAACGTCGCCTTATTGCCCACAGCCCAAAGCACCGCCTGGTATTCGGGCGAGAACTCGGCGAAAGGCCAGAAGCTTGTCGAAGCCGGATCCTCCTCCGGATAGCAAAGGAGCGCCACCGGCGGCTGCATTTCGGGGCGGGCCAGCATGGGCAGAAGCTCAGAGGCGTCGATCGGCCCCTCGATCAGCACGGCGACCGGGTTCAAATCCTGCAGTGCCTGCACCAGGCTGTCGGCGGAACCCGGCCCGTGATGGCGTATCCCGAAATAGGCAATGTCGCCGTGGCCCATGGCGTCAGATCGCTGCGTTCAGCGCCGCGTAATAGCCGGCATAGTCGGGCCGCTTCTTGAGCACCGTTTCCAGATATTCCTCCAGCACCACCTTGTCCTGCACCGGATCCTTCACGATCGCGCCGACAAGGCTGGCGGCGAGACCTTCGGCGCCGAGCTTGCCACTGTCGAACCACGCCGCCTGGCTGAGCCCGCCAACCATCGTGGCGATCGCTTCTGCGGTCGACAGCGAGCCGGAAGGCGTCTTCAGCGTCACCTTGCCGTCGGCAGTCGCGCCGGAGCGCAATTCGCGGAAGATGGTCAGCACACGGGCGATCTCCTCGCCGACGTTTTTCGGCACCGGCAGGTCGAGTCCGCCAGCCATCTCGTCGACCCGTTTGGAGACGATCGCCACCTCTTCGGCCATGTCTTCCGGCAATGGCAGCACCACGACATTGAAGCGACGCTTGAGCGCCGAGGAGAGCTCGTTGACACCTTTGTCGCGGTTGTTTGCCGTGGCGATAATGTTGAAGCCGCGCTGGGCGTAGATCGAGGTGTTCAATTCCGGGATCGGCATCATCTTTTCGGAAAGCACGGTGATCAGCGTGTCCTGCACGTCCGAGCCCATGCGGGTCAGTTCCTCCAGCCGGCAGAGCTTGGCGTTCTACATGGCTCGGTAGAGCGGCGTCGGCACCAACGCTTCCTGGCTCGGGCCCTTTGCCAGTAGCTGCGCATAGTTCCAGCCATAGCGGATCTGGTTCTCGTCGGTGCCGGCCGTGCACTGCACGATCAGCGTCGAGTCGCCCATGATGGCGGCGGCAAGATGTTCCGACACCCAGGACTTGGCGGTTCCGGGAACGCCGAGCAGCAAGAGTGCTCGGTCGGTGGCGAGCGTCGCTACCGCGGTTTCCATCAACCGGCGGCGACCGACATATTTTGGCGTTACCAAGGTGCCGTCACCGGCCTTCCCGCCTGGCAGATAGGTCAGCACAGCCTGTGGCGACAGGCTCCAGCCGGCAGGCCTCTGCCGATCGTCATCGCGCGCCAGCGCCTGCAATTCCGAAGCGTAGGCCTGCTCGACCGGGAGGCGGATGGCTGCGTTCATTTTGCTGTTCTCCGGATTGGTCATGTGTTGGTTCCAGGCCCCGCCAGTGATGTGTTGAGACGTAGAAGCCCGAGTGAAGGAGCCGCGGGCGGCACGCCCGCCGCGGCCATGTCGTCGATCAATTTCGCTGCCGTGGTCGCGGTGGCAAGGAAGCCGATCGTCTCCAGTACATCGTCGAGACCCCGCCGCGCGGCGTCGTCTTTTCCGCCGGCGGCGGAACGCAGTGCGGCGAGCGCCTGTCCATTCGTCAGGTCGTCCCATTCCAACCAGTCGGCATCGATGCCTTCCGCCAGGTTGATCATGCCAAGATAAGTCGTCTCCTTGAGGATCAGCCTGATGAGGACACGCTTTCTGCGGCTGTCCAGGCGGGGAATGAGGTGAAGCACGAACAGTGCCGGTTTGCCGCCTTCGGCGATAAGCGTATCCGCCATCTGCGTAAGGGCGGCTTCGCTCCCTGAGGCGGCGACCATTCGTGCGATCAGGATGTCGGCTTTATTGTCGGCGCCGAATTGCCAGCCTCCTATGAATTCGGCTTCCGTAGTGTTGAACCGTTCGGTAAGGTCGACGAGGTTGCATATCTCGAACAGTTCGGCGCGGCGTTGCTCCTGCGCTTGGGATTTTAGTTTTGCCGGAGTGTAGATCGTCCGGCGGCGGATGAAGCCCGATCTGCCTTCAGTGATAAGGGCGGCGAGCTCGGCTACGGGATCGTCCGGTCCACCGTCGCTCGGGCGAACGTGCTCTCCTAATCTTGCCAGCAGCCGGCCAGCCAGTTCGCGCACCTTGCCGGACCTGTCGACGGAAAGGCTTTTCAGGAAAGGCGCGTCCTCGGCACTCAGGCCGAAGCGCATAAGCTCGACCAGCGCAAGCCTGACTTCCGCCGGTTCGCCCGACGCCTTGGCTTCGATCAACATTCGAGCCGATGTCGGGTCGGTACGGCGCATATCGGCAAGGGCCAAGCGTCGCGCGGCGGGATAGAACTCATCCCAGTTTTCCGCCGTCAGTTTCTCTCGTGGGGCATGTCTTTCCCCGTCCACGCTTGCTTGCCAGTCTACCCATGGTGCGTAGACGTCAGGACAGGTCTGATCCGAGGGCATCCAGTCCATGGGATGGAGCACAAAGCCGCGGCTGGCGACGAGCGCCGCCACGCGTGTCTTTCGCCTCGCGTCGGCGGCGTGCTTCAGAGCGGCTCTCAACAACGGGCGAAATCGTGCCGGCAGAATGGGCAGGACAAGTCTGGGCAGCGGCGGACGACGATTGAGTGTCGTCGGCGCGGCCGGCCGCAGCGCGACGTCGAGCGCTTGTGCTGCGATTGCCAGGAGCCGGCGCTCCTGTTCGTCGGGACTTGCACTGCCGGCGATTGCCTTCCATCCGGCCGGAGCCAGATCGAACGTAGCACCGCCGGTGATCCAGCAATCGCGCATTGCCGCCAGGCCTGTTTGCTCGCTTTCGTTCACGCCAGATCAAGCCTCCCAAACTCGCTTTGCGCCGCCAGAAGCTCAAGCCGGGCGCCGTTCCAGAGCGCTGCCGTGGCCGCAAGGTCGAGGCCGAGCAAGGTTTGATCTACCGCGCCGGCGATCGGCAAGGCGATCTCCTGCGGTTCATCCTCCGCCTGCCACCATGCCATGCCCCGATCGTCGAGCAGGATAGCGCCGGGCGGCAGCATGAGGGGACAATCGGCGATCCAGGGCGCGGCGTCCTGATGGGAAGCATGCGTGGCGAGCGGATCCTTCGCGGTGCCAAAAGCAAAATCGGGCCACGCGCCGGGCGCAACTTCCCCCATGCGCTCCGCCACCAGGGCGCGGAGCGGCATGCGTGATGGATAAAACACCAGTCGGGCATTGAAACGGTCGCCTGGTGCAAAAGCGTTGGACCGGCGCCCGGCCGAAGCCGGGAAAAAGTCGAGCAGCACGGCAAATTGCGGGGTGGCGCTCTTCAAATCGAGCAGCCAGGTCGAATGGCTGACCAGACCATCGCGGCGGCTCTCGATCTTCTCGCCGAGAACTTCCCAGAGGCTTTCAACCTGTCTTGCATCCGGACTGCTGAGAACCTGTTCGCGGGGTTCAGACGTCGATACGAGGCGCTTCAGCTCGGGGTCGTCGGGCGCCGCCCGCCACGCCTTTGCCAGCAGCACGAGCTTGCCGAGCTCGCGGATTGCCGCATCAGACCGTTCCTCGCTGCGCAGCCCCATCAGCCGCGACGGAATCTCGTCGATACGGCCGGCGAGCGCGGCTGCCTTCATATCGACCAGCCGCGCAGCAATCCGCCGGCAACGGTCGCTGCTGGCGTCGACAAACCCGGACAGACCGAGCCGTAACTGGTCGGCAATCCACTGGTCAAGCTCATCGAGCCCAGCCGACACTGCTTCTCGTGTGCTTTCCGCCCGCTTGCGCTGCGCCGCCTCGCGACGCTCCAGCGCCGCGATATCTTCAACGGCGGTGCTCTCGTCTGCTTGTGCGGCTTCGCCGATGCGCTTGGCTTCCGCGCCGGGTACCGGTTGCGCCGGCTGTGGCGTTGTCTTCCTGCGTCGGCCAAGCCAGTCATTCACCCATTCCGGCGTGGTATTGGCAGCGGCAAAACTGGCTGGCGCGGTGGCAGCAATCCACATCAGGGCCAGCGTGTGCTTGCATGGGAATTTGCGCGAGGGACAGGTGCATTTGTAGCCGTGATCGCCCGTGTCGACCACCACTCGATAAGGATTGGAGCCGGAGCCCTGGCATTCGCCCCAGATGAGCGCCTGCTGCTCATGCTTTTCGAGCCGCGGCCAGTTCGTTCGTTTGGTGAGCTTGGAGGCGGCGCTCAGCGACGCCTGATCGGGAGCAAGCGCCTCAATGGTTTTCAGATCGAATTCCAAGCCGCGTTTCTCCCCGCCCCGACGCAGTATAGATAGCGGTTTGTGAAGAATTATTATAGCTCTGGCATGGTGAAGATCGGCATGCCTTGGCCCTGTTTTGACGGGCCAGGACATGCCTCAGACGCAAATGGTGTCGACTGTTATTCGGCAGACAGAACGGGCTTTGATAGCCGGCGGCCTAGGCGGAAGCGTTCAGGCTCTGCCCTTCAGGAACTCGATCACCATTGCCGCGGTCCAGGTGAAGCGGCTGCCGCCGAGCGGCTCGCCGCTAAGGGGATCGTAATATTCGGCAAAACCGCTCTCGGCGATCAGCTCGAGACTGGATTGCGTGATCCGTTGTGCGATTTGGCTGTGGCCGGCGGCAGCAAGGCCGTCGGCGATCATGTAGTTGACCACCAGCCAGACCGGGCCGCGCCAATAGCGCTTGGCATCGAAGCGGGGATCATCGAGCTCATGCGAGGGGACGATGTAACGCGCTTTGCCAGCGATGCGCTCGATCGTTGCAGCGATGGCCGCTGCCCGGCTTTCCGGAATGGCCGAAAACACCGGCAGAATGCCGCCGACCGATGCGCTGTCAACGTGCTTTCCGGCCACTCGGTCGAAACAAATGTACTGGCCATGCGCGTCGCTCCACAGCCGTTCTATTGCTGAAAGCCCCTTTTCGGCACGGGCGCGGTTGGCCTTGGCGATTTCGGTTTCGCCAAGTGCCTCGGCGAGATCGGCAAGATCGGCGGCGGAACGGATCAGGATGGCGTTGAAGCCGGGATCGACGACCTGGAATGGCGAGGCGTCGTGCAGCCGGGCGTTGTCCCAACCAAGCCCGCGGAAATGCTGCAGCAGCCAGATATAGCGGTCATACTGTGCCTCGGTTGGACGATGCGCCGGATCGGCGTGCAGGATGTCGCGGCGGGTGTAGGGCTCGACGCCTTCGGTCGGCACGCGCTCCAACGCCTCGTCCCAGTCGATCGAGTTGTCGCGGCCGGACTCCCATGGGTGGATTATGGCGACCAGCCCTTCGCCATTCGGGTCGCGATGTTCGTAGAACCAGCGGTGCCAGGCATCGATTTTCGGCAACAGCGCACGGGCGCGCTCGGCCGCCAGGGTCTTGTCCTTGGCCCGGTCGAACAGACGGCGCACGGCAAAGCCGGCGACCGCCGGCTGGGTGATGCCCGACGTGGCGGTCGGGCGGTCCGTTCGCCAGACCTCCGGCCCGGGGAAATAGCCATCGCTCCAGACATGGAAGACGATGTGCGGTACCATGCCGTCCGGCCACTGGTGGGCGAACAGCGTGTCGATCTCGGTCCAGGCCCGAGCCTCATCGTAGTGGGCAAGACCGAGCGCGGTCAGGCAGGAATCCCAGTTCCATTGGAACGGGTAGAGGCCCTTGGTCGGTATGGTGTAGGTGCCTTGGTCGTTTTCCCTGAGCACCTCGACGGCGCGGGCGATGGTTTCGTCGACAGCAAGAGATATCATCGGGGCGTTCGTACTTTCAGGATCGAAGGTGGATCAAAGGGCGTTGGTGGTTTCGGGATCGAACCAGCGGATGCGGTCGGGTTTGGGCAAGAGCCGCAGGTGATCGCCGACAGCGACCGTGACATTCGATTCGAGGATGGCGCGGAACAGGCCGCCCTCGACATCGCAGGTGACCAGCGTGTGCGGTCCGAGCGGCTCGACAACGCGCACGGTGGCGTGCAGCCCTTCGGTGCCGGCGTCGACATCCTCGGGGCGAATGGCGAATTCTATCGTCGGCTTGTCGGATTTGGGGCCAGGCAGCGTCAGCCCGGCGACGGTCCAACTGCCGTCTGCCGCCTTGGTCGCCGGGATGAAATTCATCGGCGGGTTGCCGATGAAGGAGCCGACGAAGCGGGCCGCTGGATTGCGGTAGACCTCTACCGGCGAGGCGGCCTGGACGATACGGCCCTGGTGCATGACGGCGATGCGATCGGCGAGGCTCATCGCCTCGACCTGGTCATGGGTAACGTAGATGGTGGTGGTCTTGGACGCAGCGAGCACGCCCTTGAGTTCGGCGCGCATTTCGAGCCGCAGCAGCGCGTCGAGGTTCGACAGCGGCTCGTCCATCAGGATCACGTCAGGTTCCATCGCGAGCGCCCGAGCGACTGCCACGCGCTGGCGCTGGCCGCCGGAAAGCTGGCCCGAATAGCGCTTCAAAAGCTGCTCGATGTGCATGAGCTCCGCGGTGCGGTTGACGCGCCCCTCGACCTCCTGCTGCGGCAGCTTCTTCATCCGCAGGCCGAAGGCGATGTTCTCGAACACGGTCAGGTGCGGAAACACGGCGTAATTCTGGAACACCATGGCGATGCCGCGCTCGCGCGGCGGCAGATGGTCGACGCGACGGCCGCCGATCCAGACCTCGCCCTGGCTTGGCGTTTCCAGCCCGGCGACGATCCTCAGCAGCGTGGTCTTGCCGCAGCCCGAGGCGCCAAGCAGCACCATGAATTCCTGGTCGGCGATGGTCAGGTCGATCGAATGCAGCGCGGTGAAGCCACCGAAACGTTTTGCGACCTGCTTGATGGCGATCTCAGCCATCGGCGTTCTCTTTTGTGCGCGTCATCGGTTGGCGATCCCCCACATGGCGAACAGATATTTGCGAACGGCGAAGATGAAGATCAGCGCCGGGATGACCAGTGCCGCGCCACCGGCGAATTTGAGGTAGAGCGGCGATTCGCCGAGGCTCTGAAGCAGGAAGGCGGTCAGCGTCCGGTTCTCGATGGTGAGCACGGCGGCGGCAAACACCTCGTTCCAGGAGATGGTGAAGGCAAATACCGCCGACGCCGCGATGCCCGGCAGCGCCAGCGGTAGAATGATTTTTCGGAATGCCTGCAATCTCGTGCAGCCGAGCGTCCAGGCCGCTTCCTCCAGCTCAACTGGAATGCCGGAGAAGAGCGAGAAAGTGATCAGCACCGCGAATGGCAGCGCCAGCGTGGTGTGGACCAGCGCCAGCCCGATCGCGGTATCGTCGAGGCCGGTGCGGATGAACATCACCGCCAGCGGTAGCGCCAGCAGCGGCAGCGGGAAGGCGCGGGTCATCAGCACAAGGAAACGGAACGTTTCCTTGCCTGGGAATTCGAACCGCGACAGCGCGTAGCCGGCGGGTGCGCCGAAGCCGATCGAGAGGAGCATCGTCAGCGTGGCGACGAGGACGGAGTTCCACAGCGCCTTGGCGACACCGGCGAAATTGATGAAGAAAGAAAGGCTGCCGAAATCGAATGACGGGAAGAAGCGCTTGGGAAAGGCGGTCACCTCTTCCGGCGACGACAGCGTGTTGACGATCAACAGATAGATCGGCAGCAGCACCCAGGCGCAAAGCAGGATGACGGTTGCGACCAGCAACCAGTTGCCCGCTTTGCGGGCCTCAGGCGCGGCGATCGAGAGCTCCGCGACGGTGCTCATATGCGAGCCTCCTTCGGCACACGCAGCACCCGCAGGAAGAACAGCGTGAAGCCGATCGAGATGGCGAGGATGAACAGCGCCATGGCGGCGGCGACATTGTGGTCCTGCAGCGTGAACTGCCAATTGTAGGTCTCGCCCATCAGCACCGGCAGATTGGTGCCGCCGAGTGCTGCAACCACGGCAAAGACCTCAAAGGCAAGGATGACGCGCAGGATGATCGCCGTCTGCAGGCTTGGGCGCAACAGAGGCAGCGTGATCTTGATGAAGCGCTTCCACGGGCTAGCGCCGAAGACCTCGGCTGCCTCGTAATATTCCCGGGGGATCAGCCCCATGCCGGCGACCAGAATGACCATCATGATGGCGGTCGCGCGCCAGATCTCGGCCAGCGCCACGGCAATGAAGATCGTCAGCTTGCTCTGGTAGCCGAGGAACATGACCGGCCTGTCGATGACGCCGAGATTGGAGAGCAAGGTGTTGAGGAAGCCGGACTGGTCGAAGATGGCGAGCCAGATCAGCCCGGCGGCGAGATCGGAGATGCCGAGCGGAATAGCGAAGATGTAAAGCGCGGCGCTGCGCCCGGTTTCAAGCCGCGACACCACCGTTGCCATCAGCAGCGCCATGACCAGCTGGATGGGCACGACGACGGCGCTCAACAGCAGCGTGTTGCGGACCGTGACCGGGAATTTCCAGCTGCCCGCCATGGTGCGGAAATTGTCGAGCGTAAAGCTGCCGTCGCGGGTGAACGCCTCGAAGGCGACCAACACGAACGGGTAGAGGAAAAAGACGCAGAGGAACAGCGTCGCCGGCATCAGCAGCAGATAGGGCAGGGCCTTGCCGTGCATGGAGCGTTCTCTGTTCGGCGTTTGAAAGGGTGGGCGCCCGGCGCGCTAGGTCCGGACGCCCGGGGAGGATTCTTAATCGACCGGGCAGGCGCCTTGCGAGGGTTTGTCGGGCGCCCAGCACGGCGCTTTCGCCTGGTCGATGATCGCCTTCAGCGCCGTCGCCTGTTCGTCGAGCACGCCGTGCACATCCTCGCCGCCGAGCACGATGCGCTCGAAGCTGTCGGTGTAGATCTGATTGAACTTGCCGCCGAGGCCGCCAAGTCCCATTGGCAGCAGCGCCGGCAGCGCATCCGGGGCACCGGTCATGGTGGCGATCACTGGGCTGAAGGCCTTTACCGAGGCCGGCATGTCGTCGGGCAGCTTGACGTCGACGATGGGGAAGAAGTTTGTCGCCTTCAGCGTCGCGATCTGGGTTTCCGGTTTCAGCATATAGGCGACCAGCGCCTTGGCCTCGTCCATGTCAGGCGAGGTCTTCGGGATAGCGACGCCGGCCACCACCGGCATGTAGCCGCGGCCTGCCGGGCCAGCCGGCGCCGGGAAGGCGACGAAGTCATCGGGTTTCTGGTTGAAGGCGTCGGCGAGGCGCGCGACGTGATCGAATGCCACCCAGACTTCGCCGGTTAGCAGCGGCTCCTGCATGAAGGCATAGTTGGTCGAATTCGGGTTGGTGTATTGCCACAATTCCTTGAACTTGTTCCACGCCGTCTCGGCCTCCGCCGAGCGGAACTTGGTCACCATCGAGCCGGTATACGATGGAAGGAGAAAACCCTCGAAGAAACGGTGCTTCAGCCCTTTCGGGCCGGCCGGAAAGCCGAATTTGGGTGAGCCGGTCTTCTCTGCGATGTTTTTCGCCCACTCGATGAGCTGGTCATAGGTGATGGTGTTGAGATCGGCGCCGGCCGGCAGGTATTGCAGCGCCTGCTTGTTGGCCGCCATCAGAAAGGTGGCCTGCATCCATGGCAGGTACTTCTGCTCTCCGGTGCCGAGCATGCCGAGCTTCTTGTAGGTCTCGTTGACCTTGACGCCACCGAGATCGACGCCAGAGAGATCGACAAGGTTCGCGCCGACGGTGGAGAAGTCTCCGTGCAGGCCGCCGAGCACGCCTATGGTGCCGGAGCCGGCCTGCAGTTCGGCCTGAAGGCGGGTGAGCCAGGGCCCGTCCTCGGCGACCTGATAGTCAACCTGGCCGTCAAACCCCTTCAGCACCTCACCGCGCATTTTTTGCGTCTCTTCCACAGGTCGCGCCTGTGTCGACCAGAACAACACCTGCTGGGCTTGTGCTGCGCCGGCAGCGAGCGACAGCGCCAGCACGGCGCCTGCCAATATCCTCAAAGCATTCATCGTCATCTTCCTCCCTGGGTTGCGCCGCGAAGCGGACATCAGTTCTGTCCTGTGGGTACCGAGCCATGGCTTGCTCGCGAGACAAGTGTCGGCCGGACCAGCCGGGTCAGTGGCGCGTCCGGCTTGTTGCGGATGACGGTCAGCAGCATCTCGCCGATCTCGCGCGCGCACTGCCGGATCGAAGCGTCGAAAGTGGTCAACCCCGGCGGGGCATAGGCTGAGGCGGCTATGTTGTCGAAGCCGATCACCGAAAGGTCGCGAGGAACGGCAAGTCCGGCGCGCCCCGCCTCTTCCATCACCGTCAGCGCCAGCTCGTCGAACAGCGCGATAATCGCCGTCGGCCGCTCGGTGGCGTGCAGAAGCCGGTTGATTGCCTGGATGCGGGCACCGCGATCGAAACGCGGCGCCGTCGCCACATAGAGCCTGACGGACGGATCGCCCCGGCGCGCAATCGCGGCAGCGAGCCCGTCCTGTCTGAGATGGCGAAACGTCATCGGCTCGGAAATCGTCACCAGGCCGAAATGGCGGTGTCCGAGATCGTAGAGCATGTCGAAGGCCTCGCCGAAAGCATGTGCGCCATCAGTATCGAGCCAATGGTAGGCAAAGTCGCCGTCGAGCAGCCGGCCATGCGCGACGAACGGGAAATTGCGTCGGCGCAGATAAGCAAGCCGCTCGTCGACCTCGGCGATGCGGGTGACGACGACCCCATCGGCGCGTCCGGATTCGACGACATGGCGAAGCACGGAAAGTTCCGACTGGCCCTGCGCCGCTGCGGCCAGAATCAGGTCGGACCCGTGCGAAACCAACCCTTCGCCGAGCCCGGTGACGAATTCGCCGAGGAAGGAATCGACCAGATTGGGGCCGCGGATCGGCAGCACCATGCCGACAAAACCGCTGCGGCCGGAGACCAGCGTGCGGGCTGCCGTGTTCGGCACATAGCCGGCCTGGCGCGCGGCCTCGGCGACACGTTGGCGCGTTCTCAAGGCGATCTGCTCGTGGCCGGCAAGCGCGCGCGAAACGGTGGTAATCGACAGGTCGAGCTGCGCAGCAAGTTCCTTGAGGGTGGTAACGCGGGTCGGCATCGTTTCCTCCCGAACGAAGTTTGAAACGTTTGTAATCAGTCCAGGTCAAATTGCAAACGTTTTAAATGCGCGCAAGCGGTATTTGATTCTTGCCCGTTGATCCGCTTGGCCCTTGTTCGACCAAGCCAGCAAGCTCCCGGATGGAGATTTAAACGCAGCGGTTGCTTGACTCGGGCGACGCCTTGTGAAAAATTTTGCAACAACTGATAAAAATATCAAAGGGCGGAAATGGTTGGTTTTGGCAACGGCCTGCTGCGCGATGATGAGACCGGGATGGCAGCCCGTGCCGCCTGGCTTCATTATGCTGGCGGCCTGACCCAGTCCGAGGTCGCCAAGCGGCTCGGCCTGACCAGCCTCAAGGCGCATCGCCTCATCACCAAGGCCAATCAGGAAGGCCTGGTCAAAGTCTACATCGACGGCGAAGTCTCCGAATGCGTGGAGCTCGAGGACGAATTGTCCGGCCGGTACGGCCTCGACTATTGCGAGGTGGTTCCGGACTTCGATGCCGAAGACCTGCCGCTCAAGGCGCTCGGCATCGCCGGCGCGCAGTTTCTCAAGCGCGAGATCGAACGCGGCGAAGAGGCGCTGATCGGCGTCGGCCACGGCCGCACGCTTGCCGCCTGCGTGGAATATCTGCCGCGCATATCGGCCGGCAGGATCCGTTTCGTCTCGCTGCTTGGCGGCCTGACGCGCAAGTTCTCGGCCAATCCGCATGACGTCATCCACCGCGTCGCCGAGCGGACTGGTGCGGAGGCCTATGTGATGCCCGTACCGATGTTCGCCAACACGGTCGAGGATCGAACCGTGTTGCTCGGGCAGAAAGGCGTCAGCGATGTCTTCGACCTCGCCAAGTCCGCCGACTTGCTCATCGCCGGCATCGGAACTGCCGAGCGTGAGGCCTCGCTTGTCGCAACCGGCATGATCGAGAAGGGCGAAATGGAGGAAATCCGCAGCAATGGCGGCGTCGGCGAACTGCTCGGCCATTTCTTCGACGATGCCGGAAAGGCTGTTGCGACGACGCTTTCCGACCGGGCGCTGGCACTGGCGCGCGAAGACATCAGCAACCGCAGGATTGTCGCCGTTGCCGGCGGCAAGGTGAAGGTTCGCGCCATCAAGTCAGTGCTGGAGGGCCGCTATCTCAAAGGCCTGATAACCGACGAGCGGACGGCGCGATCGCTCGTGGAACAGACGCCGGTCGGGTAGCCGGCAACCATTTCGTTGAAACTACCCTGTGGAGGAGAAGAGAAATGCATGAGAAAGAGAAAGACCTCATCGACGCGTTCCTGCGTGGACAAGTCGACCGCCGTGGGCTGATCAAGGGCCTCGGTGCAATGGGCCTTGCCGCCAGCACCGCCGGCACCCTGCTCAACCTCGGGCAGACCCGCGCCCTGGCGGCTGATTTCGACTGGCAGGCCCATAAGGGCAAGACCATCAAGCTGCTGCTCAACAAGCATCCCTACGCCGATGCGATGATTGCCGACCTCGACAACTTCAAGCAGCTGACCGGCATGGAAGTCGTCTACGACGTATTTCCGGAAGACGTCTATTTCGACAAGGTCACCGCGGCACTGTCGGCCAGCTCACCCGAATACGATGCCTTCATGACCGGCGCCTACATGACCTGGACCTACGGTCCGGCCGGCTGGATCACCGACCTCAACGAATGGATCAAGGATCCGGCTAAGACCAACCCGAAATATGCCTGGGACGACTTCCTGCCTGGCGTCAGGAGTTCTTGCGCCTGGAACGGGCAGCCCGGCGGCGTGCTCGGGTCGGAAGACGCCAAGCAATGGTGCATTCCGTGGGGCTTCGAGCAGAACAACATCACCTACAACAAGGGCATGTTCGACAAAGTCGGCGTCAGCGTTCCCGGCAATATGGATGAGATGGTAGCTACGGCAGCGAAGCTCACCAAGGACGTCGGTGGCGGTGTCTACGGCATCGGCGTGCGCGGCTCGCGCTCCTGGGCGACGATCCACCCAGGCTTCCTGTCGGCTTACGCCAATTTCGACCAGAAGGACCTGAACGTCTCGGCCGACGGCAAATTGTCGGCCGCGATGAGCACCGCCGAATCCAAGGCTTTCCACAAACAGTGGGTCCAGATGATCCAGGAGAGCGGCCCCAAGGACTGGTCGACCTACACCTGGTACCAAGTCGGTACCGATCTCGGTGCCGGCGCCTCGGCGATGATTTTCGACGCCGATATCCTCGGCTACTTCATGAATGGCGGCGACAACAAAATGGCCGGCAAGCTCGCCTTTTCCGCTTTCAAGGCCAATCCCGCCGCCAAGGCACCGACGCCCAACATCTGGATCTGGTCGCTGTCGATGTCCAATTTCTCGAAGGACAAGGACGCCACCTGGTACTTCATGCAATGGGCATCCGGACCCGAGCACGGTCTGTTCGGTGCGACCAAGATGGACTTCGTCAATCCGGTCCGTCAGTCGGTCTGGAAGGACGAGATGTTCCGCGACAAACTGAACAAGAGCTATCCGGGCTATGTCGAGATGTTCGACGTCTCGGCACCGGGCGCCAGCATCAAGTTCACTCCGCAGCCGCTGTTCTTCGATCTCACCACCGAATGGGCGGCGACGCTGCAGAAGATGGTGGCCAAGGAAGTGCCAGTCGACGAGGGCCTCGACAAGTTGGCCGAGAGCATCAACGGCCAGCTCAAGGAAGCCGGGCTCGGCTAAGCCGCGGCCAGGGCTGGCCCGTCCCGCGGGCCAGCCTTTAGGATGTGACACGTTTGCGAAGCGGTGCCGAGCGGTACCGCCTGCTCGCCCGACCGGCCGCCTTGCTCCCTTGGGCGGCCGGGACGGCGAAGCAACAGGATGACGGAGCAGCAGATGACTGCGGCGACAACACAAAGAAACAGGCCGTCGGGCTTCAGGATCAGCAAGCGGGTGCTGCCCTATCTCCTCAGCTTGCCGGCCCTGCTGGTCTGCATCGGCATCCTGATCCCGTTCTTCACATCGGTGGTCTATTCTTTCCAGCGCTACCGATTGAGCCAGCCTTGGGCGCGGCAGTTCAACTGGGGCGACAACTACATCTCGTTCTTCACTGACCCGAAGTTCTGGAACACGCTGCAGGTGTCGCTGCTCTACGCCGGCATCACCGTCGTGCTCGAGCTGCTTCTCGGTCTCGGCATCGCCATGCTGCTACAAAAGCGCTCGACGCTGAACAACTTTATCTCGATCATGCTGTTGATGCCGCTGATGACCGCGCCGGCGCTCGCCGCGCTGATGTGGAAGCTGATGACCAATCCCGGCTTTGGCGTGCTCAGCTATCTCGCCAGCCTGATCGGGCTGCAGGATTTCCGCTGGGCCTCGTCTCCGTCCACGGCACTGCTCACCGTCGTGCTTGTCGACATCTGGGTCTACACGCCGTTCATCATGATCCTGCTGCTTGCCGGCCTGCGCAGCCTGCCCACGCAGCCATTCGAGGCGGCAGCACTCGACGGCGTGCCGAGGAGCTTCGTTTTCTTCCGCATCACCCTGCCGATGCTGACCCCCTATATCCTGACGGCGACATTGTTCCGCCTGCTCGATTCCATCCAGCAGTTTGACATCATCTATGCCATGACGCAGGGCGGTCCGGGCGATACGCTGACCGTGTTCCAGGTTGAGGCTTATCTCAACTTCTTCCAGTCGACCAATGTCGGCCGCTCGGCGGCGCTGATGATCATTCTGTGGGCGATCACCTATTTCCTCTCGAATATTTTCATCAAGAACTGGCTGCGGCTGCGCGAACGCGCCCGCGGACAGGCATAGGAGGCTGGCATGGAACACACCTCCCTTCTCGAACGCATCCTGCGCGGCATTGCCTTGGCGCTGGTCGTGATCTTCTTCATGTTCCCGATCGTCTGGATCCTGATGATGTCGTTCCAGACCAACGAGACAATCCTGCGGATTCCGCCGCAGCTTGTCTTCGAGCCGACGCTCGCCAACTACACTGCCTTGATCACCGGCAAGCTGATGACGGCAGCCGGCACGCTCGATATCGCCTTCATGCGCAATCTGTGGAATTCCGTCTTTCTGTCGGTCACCTCGGTTGCCGTCGCGTTGCTGCTCGGCGTTCCCGCGGCCTACGCCTTTGCGCGGCACAAATTCCGCGGCTCGGAGGACATTGCCTTCACGCTCCTGTCGTTCCGGTTCGCGCCGGCGCTGCTGGTGCTCCTGCCGCTCACCCTCTATTTCCAGAAGCTCGGGCTGGCCAACACCTATATCGGGCTGATCTGGGTCTACCAGCTGATCTGCCTGCCGTTGATCCTGTGGATCGTGCGCGGTTATTTCGAGGATATCCCCGCCGATATCGAATACGCCTACCGCATTGCCGGACATTCCTGGTTTGCCACCTTTCGCAAGATCGCGCTGCCGCTCGCCGGTCCGGGAATCGCCGCTGCCGGTCTGCTCGCCTTCATCTTTGCCTGGAACAATTTCGTTTTTGCATTGGTGCTCGCCTCGGCCGACAAGCAGCCGGTGACGGTCGGCGCGCTCGCCTTCATCACGTCCTCGGGCATCCAGTACGGCCAGATCTCGGCGGCGATCGTGCTGTCGATCACGCCGACGCTGGCGCTCGCGCTCTATGCGCAACGCTATCTCGTCGAAGGCTTGTCGCTTGGCGCGGTGAAAGGATAGTCCGATGGCAAGCCTCGAACTGCGAAACATCGTCAAGCGCTATAAAAGCCAGACCGTTCTCGACAATCTGTCGTTGACCGTCGCCGACGGCGAAACGCTGGTCCTGTTCGGACCGTCCGGCGCCGGCAAGACCGTGCTGCTGCGGCTGGTCGCCGGCGTCATCGACCCCGACGAGGGAAAGATCCTCATCGGCGGCGAGGACATGACCGATCTCGACGCCGAGTTCCGTGGCGTCGGCATGGCATTCCAGAACTTCGCGCTGTTCCCGCATATGACGGCGTTCGATAACATCGCGACGCCGCTGCAGGCGAAGCACTCATCGCAGGGCACGATCAAGGCCGGCGTCGAGAGCGTCGCCAAGTTGTTGAAAATCGGCCATGTGCTCAGCCACAAGCCGCGGGCGCTGTCCAACGGCCAGAAGCAACGCACCGCGCTTGCCCGCGCGCTGGTCGGCTCGCCGCCGCTTCTCCTGCTCGACGATCCCTTGCGCAACGTCGATGCCAAATTGCGCTTCGAAATGCGCCTCGAACTGCCAAGGCTGCTCGCCGATCGCGGCGCGACCGTCATCTACGTCACCCAGGACTACAAGGAAGCGATGGCGCTCGGCGACCGCATCGCGGTGATGTCGCAGGGCGTCGTCAAACAGCTCGGCACGCCCGAGCAGATCTATCGCGAGCCGGCCAATGTCGAGATTGCCCGGCTGTTCGGCGACCCGACGATCAACCTTCTGGACGTCAAGCCGTCGCGGGACGCCAAGGGCATCTATGTCGGCCTGTCCAACGTCCAGGTCCATCTTGCCGGCGCTCATGAGGCGGTGGTCGGCCGCGACTGCGTGATCGGTTTGCGGCCGGAGGCACTGGCCTTTGTCGATGAAGGCACGCCCGGCGCCATCCCGGTGACGGTCGAGGCTGAGACGCCGCTCAACGAGAAGATCGTCACGCTGGTGCGAACCGTGCGCGGCCGTGAAATCCTGGTCTCGCGTCCGTCCGGGACGCCGGGCCAATCCGAAGGCCGGGCGCATATCGCCGTCGATAGCAAAAGCGCCGTGCTGTTCGATCGGGCAAGCGGCGAGCGTATCGGCTCGAAGAATGTCGTCAATTTGCGCAGTGGAGAAGCGGCATGAGCCCGACCGCAATCACCATTTCGGGCGTCGACAAGTTCTACGGTCCGATCGACCGCGGCGTACACGCCGTCAAGAACCTGACGATGGAAATCGCCAAGGGCGAGATCGTGGCGCTGCTCGGCTCGTCCGGCTGCGGCAAGACCTCGACATTGCGCATGATCGCAGGCTTCGAAGAGGTCTCGCGCGGCACCATCGCGGTTGCCGGCCGCAAAGTGCACACGTTGCCGCCGGTCAGGCGCAACGTCGCAATGGCCTTCGAGGGCTATTCGCTCTACCCGCCGCTGACCGTGCGTGAGAACATCGCCTTCGCCCTCAAGGCCGCCAGGCTGGCGAAGAGTGCGGTCGATGCAAAGGTTGCCAACATCGCCAAGCTTCTCGAGATCGAGGACATTCTCGAGCGCTATCCGAGCTCGATCTCCGGCGGCCAGCAGCAGCGCGCCAGCCTCGGCCGGGCGCTGATCCGCGAGGCCGACCTGCATCTGCTGGACGAGCCGATGGGCCAGCTCGAGCCGCAGCTTCGCGCCGTGCTGCGCGGCCGCATCAAGCATTTCATCAAGGAGCGCGGCCTGACCGCGATCCTGGTCACGCACGACCAGACTGAGGCCAACGCGCTTGCCGACCGCATCGCCGTCATGGAGGGCGGCGTGCTGCAGCAGTTCGACACGCCTGACAGGCTCAAGGAGCGGCCGGCAAACCTGTTTACCGGCACATTCGTCGGCGAGCCGCCGATGAATGTCTTCGAGGCCTATGTCGGCACAGCTGACGGCAAGATCAATCTCAAGCTGCCCGACGGGCTTTCGCTCGACTACGACAAGGATGCGTTCAGCGGCCCGGTTCGCGACGAATTGCTCAACCGGCAGCGCGTCGTCATCGGCGTCAGGCCCTATGCGGTCCGCCGCTCGAAGGATGGTGTGCCGGCGACGGTTTCGGCCAATCAATGGCTCGGCGACCAGACCCATATCGCCGCCGATTTCGCCGGCGGTTCGCTGGTCCTGGTCGAACATGACCGAACCCGCTTGGAGCTTGGCGCGCCGATCAAGATCAGCATCGATCCGAAAAACCTTCACGTCTTCGATCAGGCGAGCGGCAATGCCATTTCGCACGGCACGGAGCTTGCTTGATGCAGGATGTGCTGATCGGCATCGACGCCGGCACGTCTGTCATAAAATCCGTCGCCTTCGACACGGCGGGCAGGCAGATCGCGTCCGCCGCGCTGCCCAATAAATACGAGACACTGCCGGGCGGCGGCGCCGAGCAGGACCTGACGCGCACCTGGGCCGATACCGCGACGACCTTGCGCCAGCTCGCCGACAAGGTGCCGAACCTAGCCAGCCGGACCATTGCCGTTGCCGTGACCGGCCAAGGCGACGGCACCTGGCTGATCGACAAGGATGGTGAGCCGGTAGCCAAGGGCTGGCTGTGGCTCGACGCGCGCGCTGCTGCGGTCGTCGAGGAGATCCGCGCGCGGCCAGAGGACCGGCTGCGCTTCGAAAAGACCGGCAGCGGGCTCGCTGCCTGCCAGCAGGGATCGCAGTTCGTCTTCATGAAGCGCCACATGCCCGCGATGCTTGCCAATGCAGCGACGGCCTTCCACTGCAAGGACTGGCTCTATTTCAAGTTGACCGGTCACCGTGCCACCGACCCGTCCGAGGGCACCTTTACCTTCGGCGACTTCCGCACGCGCGGCTATTCAGATGATGTGCTCGAGGTACTCGGCGTCACCGATCTCAGGCATCTACTGCCGCCCATCGTCGATGGCACCAGGCAAAGCACCTCGCTGTCGGTAGCAGCAGCCGATGCGACCGGCCTGCTCGCCGGCACACCGGTCGTTCTGGCCTATGTCGATGTCGCCTGCACGGCGCTCGGCGCCGGCCTGTTCGATCGCGAGCGCAAGCCGGGATGCTCGATCATCGGCTCTACCGGAATGCATATGCGGCTTGCCGAAACGCCGGACGAGGTTCTGCTCAACGAGGCTGCAACCGGCTACACGATGACGATGCCGGCACCGGGCGTCTTTGCGCAGATGCAGTCGAACATGGCGGCAACGCTCAATATCGACTGGGTCCTTGGCCTCGCCTCCGGCATTCTCGCCTCGCAAGGTATCACGCGGACCAATGGCGAGATGATCGCGCTGGTCGACCAGTGGATATCGTCGTCCGAGCCAGGCTCGCTGCTCTACCAGCCCTATGTCTCGGAGGCCGGCGAGCGCGGGCCGTTCGTCGATGCCAATGCCAGGGCCGGCTTCGTTGGCATTTCGTCCAGGCACGGCTATGCCGACATGGTCCGCGCGGTGTTCGAGGGGCTGGCTTTCGCGGCACGCGATTGCTACGCCGCGATGGGGCCGCTGCCCAAGGAAATCCGCCTGACCGGCGGAGCGGCCAGGAGCCCGGCTCTGCGCAAGATCCTGGGTGCTGCGGTCGGCGCGGACATTCGCACCAGCGAGCGCGAGGAGGCCGGCGCTGCGGGCGCTGCAATGATTGCTGCGGTCTGCGTCGGCCAGTACGTATCGATGGACGATTGCGTCAGTGAATGGGTCACGCCTTTGCTCCGTGCGGCCGAGCCCAGCGACCGGAAACTTGCCGCCGCCTATGAGGCGATTGCTCCGTCCTACGCATTGGCGCATGAGGCGCTGCGGCCGGTCTGGCGTTCGATGGCCGCATCCAGACAAACTGACGTGAATTGAGAAGAGCATGCGCAAAAAAATTGCGATCATCGGTGACCGCTTCATGCTTCCGGACGTGTTTCGCGAGAAAATCGAGGCGGCCTGCGGCGATAATCTCGACATCCGCACCATTGAGACTGCATGGCCCGACGAGCCGATGGAATTCGGCAATGCTGCGCTCGGCCTCGACAAGGTCAAGGAGTATTTCGGTGATCCTGACGAGGTGGTCGATTTTATCGGCGATGCCGAAATTTTTGTTACCCAGCTTGCGCCGCTCTCCGAAGCCATGATGCAGCGCCTGCCGACGCTGAAGCTGGTTGCGGTATCGCGCGGCGGGCCGATCAACATCGACATGGCGGCCGCCAAGGCCCATGGCATCACGGTGGTCAATGTGCCCGGTCGCAATGCCAGCGCCGTGGCCGAGTTCACCATCGGCGCCATTCTCGCCGAGACGCGGCTGATCCGCGTCGGCCACGAAGCCTTGCGCAAGGGCGAGTGGCGCGGCGATCTCTACCGCGCCGACCGCACCGGCCGCGAGCTCAACGAAATGACCGTCGGCGTCATCGGCTACGGCAATATCGGCACCAGGCTGGTTCGGCTGCTGCGCGCGTTCGGCTGCCGCATCCTGGTTTGCGATCCCTATGTGCAATTGAGCGCCGAGGACCGCAATACCGGCGTCGAGCTGGTTGCGCTGGACGATCTGCTGTCGCGCTCCGATGTGGTCACGCTGCACTCCCGGGTCACCGAAGAGACGCGCGGTCTGATCGGCAAGGACGCCATTGCCCGGATGAAGCCGGGCGTGATCTTCGTCAACACCGCGCGCGGACCGCTGGTCGACTACGATGCGCTTTATGAGGCGCTCGTCTCGGGGCACATCGGCAGCGCCATGCTGGAAACGTTCGCCGTCGAGCCGGTGCCTGCCGACTGGCCCTTGCTGCAGCTGCCGAACGTGACACTGACGCCGCATATCGCCGGCGCGTCGGTGCGCACGGTGACTTATGCGGCCGAGCAGGCGGCCGAGGAAGTGCGCCGCTTCATCGCCGGTCTGCCTCCGGTCAATCCATGCTGACGACAGGGCATAGAGCGAGATGAGCGGTGAAACCGAAATCGTCGACCTCTTCGTCATCGGCGGCGGCGTCAATGGCGCCGGGATCGCGCGCGATGCGGCAGGCCGGGGCCTGTCGGTCATTCTTTGCGAAAAAGACGATCTCGCCGAGGGCACCAGTTCGCGATCGGGAAAGCTCGTTCATGGCGGTTTGCGTTATCTCGAATATTACGAGTTCCGCCTGGTGCGCGAGGCGCTGATCGAGCGCGAGGTGCTGCTCGAATCCGCGCCGCACATCATCTGGCCGATGCGCTTCGTGCTGCCACACAGCCCCGATGACCGGCCGGCCTGGCTGGTCCGGCTCGGCCTGTTCCTCTACGACCATCTTGGCGGCCGCAAGCGGCTGCCGGCCACGCGCACGCTCGACCTGCGCACCGCGCCAGAAGGCGCGCCGATCAAGGACGCCTTCAAGCGCGGCTTCGAATATTCCGACTGCTGGGTCGACGACGCCCGCCTGGTCGTCATCAACGCGCTCGACGCCGCCGAGCGCGGAGCCAGGATATTCACCCGCACCGCCTGCATTGCCGCCCGTCGCGAAAACGGCCTGTGGTCGGTGGAGATGCGCGACGGTCGAACCGGCGTCAGGACCACAGTCCGGGCACGGGCGCTGATCAATGCCGCCGGTCCCTGGGTCAATGACGTCATCAACCGCGTGGCTGGCCAGAACTCCAAGCGGAACGTGCGCCTGGTCAAGGGCAGCCACATCGTCGTGCCAAAATTCTGGGAAGGGCGACAGGCCTATCTCGTCCAAAACAGCGACAAGCGCGTGATCTTCATCAATCCCTATCAAAACGATCTCGCGCTGATCGGTACCACCGATATTCCCTATGACGGGCGGCCGGAGGACGTGACCGCGGATGCCGGCGAGATCGATTATCTGATCAAGGTGGTCAACCGCTACTTCAAGCGCCAGCTTGCGCGCAGCGACGTCGTTCGTTCGTTTTCCGGCGTCAGGCCGCTCTATGACGACAATGCCGACAATCCGAGCGCGGTGACCCGCGATTATATTTTCGAACTCGACGCTTCGGCAGGGCAGGCGCCGCTGCTTTCCGTCTTCGGCGGCAAGATCACCACCTTCCGTAAATTGGCCGAGCACGCGCTGGACCGCATCGCCCCGTTCTTTCCGAAGATGGGCAAGCCGTGGACCTCGAAAGGGCATCTGCCGGGCGGCGATATCGCCAATGCCGATTTCGAGCAGTTCCTCGGTGACCTCGGCCACGAATATCCCTGGATGCCGGCATCGCTGGTCAAGCATTATGGCCGACTCTACGGCACAAGGACGCGTGATCTGGTCGGCACGGCTGGTTCGCTCGCCGAACTGGGCCGGCGCTTCGGCAAGGATTTTTTCGAGCGCGAAGCCAACTACCTGTTCGAGCACGAATGGGCCGAGACCGCGGCCGATATTCTCGAACGACGCACCAAGCATGGCCTGCATCTGTCCGGCGCGGAAAGAGAAGCGTTCGAAGACTGGTGTTCGAGTCGGCTGGCGAAGGCCGGCTGATGGCTTTTGCGCTATCCCTCAACACCAATCCGCTGGTCAACCGTTTTGCCGAGCCGGACGACCTGATCGATACGATCGCCTACGCGATCGGCATCCGAGACGTTCAGCTCACGCATGAGTTCGTCAATCCCGGCTGGCCGGCGGCGACGATCGCCAAATTCATCCGCCTGTTCCGCTCCGCTCTCACCCGCACCGGTGTGCGCGTAACATCGGCGATGACCGGCCCCTACGGCAGGCTCAATCATTTCGGCCATCCCGACGCCGACGTGCGGCGCTATTATGTCGACTGGTTCAAGACTTTTGCCGAAATTTCGGCCGAACTCGGCGCTGCCGGCATGGGCACGCAATTCGCGATCTTCACCCATCGTGACTACGACGATCCTGAGCGTCGCGCGCGGCTTTTCGACATCGCGCTGGAATGCTGGCGTGAGGTTGCCGAGCATGCCCGGGCCGCCGGCTTGACCTACCTGTTCTGGGAGCCGATGTCGGTCGGCCGCGAATTCGGCCACACGATCGAGAGCTGCCGCGCGCTGCAGCGCGAAATCAATGCGACCGGCACGGCGATCCCGCTCAAGATGATGGTCGACATCGACCATGGCGACGTGACGTCGAGCAATCCGGACGACATTGACCCTTATGCCTGGGCCGAAGCTTTTCCAAAGGAATCGCCGATCATCCACATCAAGCAATCGTCGATGAACAAGGCTGGCCATTGGCCGTTCATTGCCGCCCACAACAAGGACGGCCGCATCACGCCGGAAAAGCTGCTGGAGACGATTCGCCGGGGCGGCGGCATCGGCAACGAGATCTGCCTCGAATTGTCGTTCCGCGAACGCGAGCCGGTCGACCATCAGGTCGTCGCCATGATCCGCGAGTCGGTCGACTACTGGGCGCCCTTCATCGAGACCGGCAGGGCCGATCTGTTGCCGCGAGCATGATGGGATGAGCAGGAGCCGAGGCGGCTCCTGCTCAGAACCGGAATATGTCAGCCAAATTTCGGATCGAGGCTTCCGGACTTGTAGCGTTTGGCCATTTCCGGCAGCGGCAGCGGCTTGATCTTGGAAGCGTTGCCGGCGGTGCCGAATTGCTCGAAGCGCTCCTTGCACAGCTTCCGCATGGCTGCCATTGCCGGCGTCAGATATTTGCGCGGATCGAATTCGCTCGGATTCTCGGTCAGCACCTTGCGGATCGCGCCGGTCAGCGCCATGCGGTTGTCGGTATCGATATTGATCTTGCGCACGCCATGCTTGATGCCGCGCTGAATCTCCTCGACCGGCACGCCCCATGTCGGCTTCATCTGGCCGCCATATTTGTTGATGATCTCCTGCAACTCCTCCGGCACCGAGGACGAGCCGTGCATGACGAGATGCATGTTAGGCAAGCGGCGGTGGATTTCCTCGATGACGTTCATGGCCAGTACAGCGCCGTCCGGCTTGCGGCTGAACTTGTAGGCGCCGTGGCTGGTGCCCATGGCGACTGCCAGCGCATCGACATGGGTGTCGCGCACGAACTGTTCGGCCTGTACCGGATCGGTCAGCAACTGGTCGTGGCTGATGACGCCCTCGACGCCATGGCCGTCTTCCTGTTCGCCGCCGCCCATCTCAAGCGATCCAAGAACGCCGATCTCGCCTTCCACCGACACGCCGCCCCAATGCGCCATGTCGACGACGCGGCGGGTGATGCCGGAATTATAGGCGTAGTCGGCGGGTGTCTTGCCGTCCTCCTTTAGCGATCCGTCCATCATCACCGAAGTGAAGCCGTGCTGGATCGCGGTGACGCAAGTGGCTTCGTTGTTGCCATGGTCGAGATGCATGCAGACCGGGATATCGGGATGGATTTCGACCAGCGCATCGATCAGTTTGGCAAGCACGACGTCGTTGGCGTAGGCCCGCGCGCCGCGGCTCGCCTGCAGGATGACCGGCGATTTGGTCTCCTCGGCGGCCTCCATGATAGCGAGGCCCTGTTCCATATTGTTCATGTTGAAGGCAGGCACGCCATAGCCGTATTCGGCGGCATGATCGAGCAATTGTCTCAGTGTGATGCGAGCCACTCAGTAGTCTCCCGTATCCGGTTTCGAGCCAGTGTTTGCGGGCTGTTCGGTTGTCGTCGAGCCCCTGATGCTTCTGGCCGCATTTCCGCGGCACCGCAACCGCTGGGCGCTCGGCCGGCAGCAATTCTTGTTACAGCACGCGACCAGAAGCGTCATGATATCTCATAGAGACATAACATTATCACAAAAAATTTGGTGGCTGTGCGACGTTTCCTGTTATATCTCGGAACGTGCGTTCGGGTTGCACGAGGAATCCGCGGAAATGAAGAGCGACGGCCGCCGGCAAGGCATCATGGATTTTCTGATGGACACCGGCACCGCCAGTGTCGACGATCTTGCCTCGCGCTTCGGCGTCTCCAAGATGACCGTCCACCGTGATCTCGACGAGCTCGAGGAAAGCGGTTTTCTGCGCAAGGTGCGCGGCGGCGCCTCGATCCAGCCGAGCAGCCTTTTCGAGAGCGATTTCCGTTACCGCCAGCGGCTGGCCGGCGATGAAAAGCAGCGCATCGCCGCCGCCGCCGTGACGATGATCGAACCGGGCCAGACGGTGATTATCGACGATGGCTCAACCGCGGGCGGCGTTGCTCGGCACCTTGCCGATCTGCGTCCGCTGACGGTGATCTCGAACAACCTGGCTGTCATCCAGGATTTGGCGGGCGTTGCCGGGATTAACCTGATTGCGCTCGGCGGCCAGTACAGCAAGAAGTTCCACGGCTTCTTCGGCCTGCTCGCCGAGGACACGCTGAAATCATTGCGCGCCGATGTCGCTTTCCTGTCGTCATCGGCCATACATGGTGCCTCTGCCTTTCACCAAGATCAGGAAGTGGTCCAGACCAAACGGCTGATGATGGCCGCAGCCGCGCGCAAATATCTGCTGGTCGATCATGGGAAATTCGGCCGCACCGCCTTGCATTTCCTGACCGATCTCAAGGCTTTCGATACCGTCTTCACCGGCCGCGAGCCGCAGCCGCAGATGCGCGCGGCGCTGGATGGTGCTGGCGTTTCGCTGACAGTGATCGCAGAGTAGGAGAGCACGCATGGTTTACTGGGTCGGCACCAGCTGGAAAATGAACAAGACGCTCGCCGAGGCGATGGCTTTCGCCGATGCATTGGCCGAGTTCGTCCCCGGTTTCGACGAGCGCATTCAGCCCTTCGTCATCCCGCCCTTCACGGCGATACGCGAGGTCAAGAAAGCGCTGTCGCCGGCGCGCATCAAGGTCGGCGCGCAGAACATGCATTGGGCTGACGCTGGCGCCTGGACCGGCGAGATCTCGCCGATAATGCTGAAAGACTGCGAACTTGATATGGTAGAGTTGGGCCACAGCGAACGGCGCGAGCATTTCGGCGAGACCGACAAGGCTGTCGGGCTGAAGACTGCGGCGGCGGTGAAGCACGGTCTCGTGCCACTGATCTGCGTCGGCGAGACCTTGGCTCAACGCGACAGCGGCCAGGCCGATGCGGTGCTGGCCTTGCAGGTGCACGGCGCGCTGCAGTTTCTCGAAGGCGCGGCCAAGGCGGCGACTATCCTGTTCGCCTATGAGCCGGTCTGGGCGATCGGTGACAAGGGTGTGCCGGCAAGCTCGGACTATGCCGGCCGACAGCAGGCGCTGATCAAGAAAATCGCCGGCGACCTCCTGCCGGCCATACCGCCGGTGCTTTATGGCGGCAGCGTCAATCCGCAAAATGCCGCCGAACTGATCGGACAGTCTCATATCGACGGCTTGTTCATCGGCCGTTCCGCCTGGCAGGCGGAAGGCTATATAGACATCCTCAAACGCGCCTCGGCGGCGATCTAAGCATCGAACAAGAAGGAAACCGAACATGAAAATAGCCATTGGAGCCGACAGCGCCGGCAAGCCGCTGCTCGACGTCATTGCCTCTCACCTCGCCACCAAGCCCGGCCTCACGGTCAATGACCTCAGCCAGGCGGGCTACTATGCCGACCTGTCGCAGAAGCTCGCCCAGACCATCCTGGACGGCGAGAACGATCGCGGCATCCTGTTTTGCGGCACCGGGATCGGCGTATCCATTTCCGCCAACAAGGTGCCCGGCATTCGCGCCGCACTCACCCACGACACCTATTCGGCAGAGCGCGCCGCAAAATCCAACAACGCCCAGATCATTACCATGGGCGCCCGCGTCATTGGCCCGGAACTGGCCAAGTCGATCGTCGACGCATGGCTCGCATCGGAATTCGATGAGAAGGGACCATCGGCAGGCAATGTCCAGGCCATCGACAGGCTCGACGCGGCGAAGCGGGGTTAGACCAGACTGTTCCGCATCGCATTGATGATCGTCACGGCCGACGCGGCGCCGGGATCCATGTGCCCGAGCGACCGCTCGCCGAGCCGCGACGAGCGGCCCTTCGCGGCGATCATGTCCTTGGTCGCCTCGGCGCCGCGCTCAGCCGCGGCGAACGCAGCGTCAAGACTTTCGGCCAGCGTCTTGCCGGCGCCTTGGGCTGCGGCGGCCGCTTGCGCCGCCGGCAGCCAGGCGTCGACCATGGTCTTTTCGCCGAGCTCGGCCTTGCCGCGATCCTGGATGCCTTGCGCCATCGCCCGGAGCATGGCGATGACGTCAGCGTCCTCCAGAATTGCCTTGCCTTTGACGGCGACGGCACCGCGCATGAAGGCCGTCGCATAGAGCGGGCCTGACGAGGCGCCGACGGCGTTGAGGAACGACTTTGCCGCGGTGTTGAGCAATGCCGTCGGCTCGGTCGACGCATCGATCTGGTCCAGCGCGTCGCGCACAGCGCCAAAGCCGAGCGCCATCGCAATGCCGTGGTCGGCATCGCCGATGACGCCGTCGAGCCGGCAGAGCCGGTCCTTGTCGGCATCGATCGCCGCGGCGATCGCATTGAACATTCTTTTCAAGCCGGCTGTGTCGATCGAGGTCATGATGCCCTCTCAGCCGGCACGGAACATGGCGCAGTCGCAGGGATGGTCGAGCATCTCCTGCAACTCGCCGTCGAGATGCATCAGCGTCACCGAGGCGCCGGCCATTTCGAGCGAGGTGCAATAATTGCCGACCCAGGTCGCATGGACAGCGACACCGATGTCATCGAGCCTGTGCTTGACCCGTCGGTTCATGACGTAAAGTTCCATCAGCGGCGTCGAGCCGAGCGAATTGACGAGCACAGCGACCTTGTCGCCTCGCGCCGGCGCCATCTCGTCGAGGATATTGTCCAGCATCTCGTCGGTGATCTCGTCGGCAGTAATCAGTTTTCCGCGCCCAATGCCGCGCTCGCCATGGATGCCCATGCCGATCTCCATCTCGTCCAGTCCGATCTCGAAATTGGGCCGGCGGGTCTGCGGCAGCGAGCAGGGCGACAGCGCCACGCCCATGGTGAAGGTGTAATCGTTGGCCTTCCTGGCGATGCGCTCGCATTCGTCGAATGACAGCATCCGGTCGCAGGCGGCACCGGCGGCCTTGAAGATGAAGAAATTGCCGGCGACGCCGCGTCGCTTCTGCCTCTGGTCGCGTGGCGCCGAGGCGACGTCGTCGGTGGTCAGCACGGTGCGCACTTCGATGTCGTCCATTGCCGCCATTTCGGCGGCCATGTCGAAATTCATCACGTCGCCGGCATAGTTGCCATACATGAACAGCACGCCAGCACCGCCGCTGGCCGCCTTGGCGCATTCAAGGATCGGGTCCGGCGGCGGCGAGGCGAAGACATTGCCGATGGCCGCGGCGTCGGCCAGCCCCTTGCCGACGAAGCCGAGGAAGGTCGGCTCGTGGCCCGAGCCGCCGCCGATGACGAGGCCGACCTTGCCGGGGCGTGGGCCGTCGCGGGCGATGATGGAGCGGGGGCTTCCGTCCGCGCTTTTAAGCTGGCGGGGATGCGCGGCCAGGATGCCTTCCAGCATCTCGTCGACCGTGCGGTTGCCGTCATTGATGATCTTCTTGGTCTGCACCTGCATCCTCCCGATTTCGGTATTTTCGCAGATAGTACAGCGTGTTACCGGGATTTCCACCCGGGGACGGACATTTCACGCGGCGATGCGTTCCAGCGCGGCCAGGATCTGCACGCAGGCATTGGCTGCCTCTTTGCCCTTGACCTGGAAGTGTTCGAAGAAGAAGCGGTGATGGTCCGCGCTGTCATGGTAGTTGTGCGGCGTCAGCACCGCCGAAAGCACCGGCACGCCAGTCGACAATTGCACGGTCATCATACCGTCGATGACCGCACTTGCCACGAATTCATGCCGGTAGATGCCGCTATTGACGACGAACGCGGCGCCGAGGATAGCGGCATAGCGGCCGGTCTCGGCAAGCGTTTTTGCATGCAGGGGAATCTCATAGGCGCCTGGCACATCGAAGACATCGACGGCAAAGCGTTTCTCTCCGAGAACCGCCAGTTCCGCCTCGAATGCTTCAACGCATTGGTCGACGATATCGGCGTGCCAGCGCGCCCGAATGACGGCAAAGCGGATCGTTTCATAGTCGTTGTGGGAATGCTGATTCATGGGTCCATCTTTCCGTTTCGATCCAGAATCAGGACGCACGATACGGAATCCGAACCGCGAAAGCGGACCGTCTTCCGTTCGTTCTCTTCCATCCGGACTGTGACCGTCGGCTCCGGAATCACACCGGATCTGCTGACCCTTCCGGCTAACCGGAAAGCGCTCGCGGGCTTGGGCCGAGACCCTTACCGCCGGTGGGGACTTTCACCCCGCCCTGAGAACATTGACGGCGTTTGTATGGAAGGCCGCATTACCGATGTCAATCGACGCCGTGGCTGGAGCTGTAATCTCCCCCCTTGAGGGGGAGATGGCCGGCAGGCCAGAGGGGGTCGTCTCACGTAGAGCGCCAACATCTTCTCGGCCTAGAAGGCGCGGGCGCTCCACACGCTGCGACCCCTCTGTCGCCTCCGGCGACATCTCCCCTCAAGAGGGAGATCATCCGCGCTCGGGAAACATCGCCCTCAGGCCTTCGCGTGAGGCCGTAGCGACACCGCGTTCCGTGATCAAGCCGGTGACCAGCCGCGCCGGCGTCACGTCGAAGGCCGGATTGGCCGCCGGCGTGGCTTCCGGCGATACGCGGACCTGGGCGATCTCGCCGGAAGCCGTCTTGCCCCAGACCAGCGAGACCTCGTCGGGCGAGCGCTGTTCGATCGGGATTTCGGCCAGCCCGTCGCCCACGGTCCAGTCGATTGTCGGCGACGGCAGCGCTACATAGAACGGCACGTCGTTGTCGTCGGCGGCGAGCGCCTTGAGATAGGTACCGATCTTGTTGCAGACATCACCGTTGGCGGTGGTCCTGTCGGTGCCGACGACGACCATGTCGATCTGGCCGCGCTGCATCAGATGGCCGCCGGCATTGTCGACGATCAACGTATGCGGCACACCGTGGCCGGCCATCTCCCAGGCGGTCAATTGGGCACCCTGGTTGCGGGGTCGCGTTTCGTCGACATAGACATGGACTGGAATGCCGGCTTCCGTCGCCAGATAGATCGGCGCAGTGGCGGTGCCGTAGTCGACGGTGGCCAGCCAGCCGGCATTGCAGTGGGTCAGGATATTGACTGGTTCGCCCGGCTGCTTGCGCGCCGCGATCGCCTTGATGATTTCGAGCCCATGGGCGCCGATGGCGCGGTTGAGGCCGACATCCTCGTCGGCGATCTCGCCGGCACGTCGATACGCAGCCGCGGCACGTTCTGCCAGGGGAAGCGTCAGCAGGAAGCGCTGCATTTCGTTCAGCGCCCAGCGCAAATTGATCGCCGTCGGGCGCGTTTCGTGCAAGGTTGCCCAGACCGCGTCGAGCGCCGCATCCGACGGATCGTCGGCCATCTGCATGGCTACGCCATAGGCGGCGGTGACGCCGATCAGTGGCGCCCCGCGCACCCACATGTCGCGGATTGCCGTGGCGATGCCGGCGACGGTATCGATCTTTTCGATGCGGAAATCATGCGGCAGCCAGCGCTGGTCGATGATCTCCACCGAACGCCCGTCGTCGCTCGGCCAGATGGTACGGTAGTGGCGGTCGCCGACGTTCAAATCCTGCTCTCCCGTTCGATCAGCGCGGCCAATTGATTGACCTCGTCGATGCTGTGGATCTGGCGCCGGTTGACGGCGAGGTGACGGCCGAATTTCAGCGCCCTTGCTTCACATCTGGCGCGCAGATCCGGATCGGCAATGGTCTCGAAATCAGCATTATGGGCAAGGCCGAGAATGCGCCGGTGAACCTCGACGCCGGCAAAGCCGAGCAGATCGGTCCAGATCGAATGCAGCATGTGGTCGAGCGCCTGCTCGGCGCCAAGCCTGTCGCCCTGATCTTCGAACAGGCTCTTCTGGTAGAGCATGCCGGTACGCTCGGTTCGCCACAGATGCGAGAACTCGCTGCGGAACACCGACCATGTCTCGACCGTAACGCCGAGCAGATAGTCGCGCATGGCGTCGCGGCTTCCGCCCTGTTCATGGCCGCGCTGCGAGAAGAACGCCATCCAGAAATTGGCGAGCAGCATGCCGACGTCGAAGGCGATCGGGCCGTAGAAGGCGAATTCGGGATCGATCATCCGCGTTTCGGTGTCGGTGACCATGATCGAGCCGGAATGCAGGTCGCCATGCAGCAGCGTCTCCGCATTGGCGGCGAAGATGTGCTTCATGCGCTGCGCCTCGACCTTGAGGTCGCGGTCGGCGCGCAGCTCGGCGACAATGCCATCGAGCTGCGGGCTGGTGTGCCGGTTCATCTTGGCATCGAAATACGGATCCGAGAAAACCAGGTTCTCGGTGATGTCGCAGAGTTCGACATTGTCGGCGAACAGCGCCAGATCGGCCTTGCGGGCCTTGGTCGCCATATGCAGGTCGGAGCCGCGAAACAACGTGCGGGCCATGAACAGGCCGATGTCTTTCGCGATGTTGGGCAGTTGCCGGCCCTCGATCAGCGCCCGCCGCAAGATAATGTGCGGCGACAGATACTCCATGATGATCAGCGCCTGGCCTTCATCGAAGTGGTAGATATCCGGCACCGAACCCGGCGCCCGTGCCTGTTGCCGCGTCAGCGCATGATATTCGAAGAAGGAGCGTTTTAGCGGCAGCGGCCAGCTGTCGCCGACCAGCCGGACATAGGGCAGGGCCTGCTTGACGACGGCCGCACCCTCAGCGCCTTCGACAATGAACACCAGGTTCAGATTGCCGTCGCCGACTTCACGAACCTTCCACTGGCTCGTGTCCTTGCCGATCTGCGAACGCAGGGCCTCGTTGGCACGGAGACGGCCCGCCAATGTCTCGACCGACAGTGCTTCGAACGGCGATTTCCCAGTCATCCTCACCTCCCGCTCATGTGCTCCGATGATAGCGGAGCCAACGCGGTCGGGCCAAGCTAGGAAGCCTGCTGGCAATTGTCAATCGTGTTGACAATTGCCGATATAGCCCATAGCGTCACGGTCAGGGAGGAACGAATGGGCAATGATGCCGTGTTCCGCGTCGACGGCCTGAGGAAATCCTTTGGCCATATCGAGGTGCTTGGCGGCGTCTCGCTCGAATTGCATGCCGGCGAAGTGACCGTGCTGATGGGCGCCAATGGCGCCGGCAAATCCACCCTCGTCAAGATCATCAGCGGTGTTTACGACCATGGCGGCGGCTCGATGTCGCTTGCCGGTCAGGATTTCGCCCCGAAAACGCCGGCGGAGGCGATCCGCGCCGGCGTCGTTACCGTCCACCAGAACATCAATGACGGTGTCGTCGCCGACCTCGACGTCGCCACCAATCTTACCCTCGACAGGTTGAGCGGCAGCGGCGTGCCGATGCTGTTCAATCCAGGCCGGGTGCGTCGCGAGGCCAAGGCGGTTGCCGACCGCATGGGACTGGTCATCGACCTCAAGGCCCGGATCAGCGATCTCTCTCTTGCCGACCGCCAGATGGTGGCGATCGCCCGCGCCATGGCACACCGGCCGAAAGTTCTGATCCTCGACGAGCCGACCTCCTCGCTGTCCAGTGCCGAGGCCGACCGGCTGTTCGCATTGCTCGACCGGCTCCGCCAGCAAGGCGTGGCCATTCTCTACATTTCGCACCGTATGTCTGACATCAGGCGGCTTGCCGATCGCATCATTTCGATGCGCGATGGGGTTATCTCAGGCATCTTCGACAAGAAGCCGCTGGATTACGAAGGTGCGGTCAACGCCATGCTCGGCCGCAAGATCCAGCTCGAGCGGATCGTCGCCAGGAATTCGGCCAAAGCAATTTTTGCCACGGACGGGTTGCGGATTGCAGAAGGCGCCCGGCCGATTTCGCTGACGCTCGGCGACGGCGAGGTCGTTGCCATCACCGGCCTTGTCGGCGTCGGCAAGACCGCGCTCGCCGAGACGCTGTTCGGCCTGCGCCAGCCGCTGGCCGGGACCATGATGCTGAACGGGAAACCCTATGCGCCGGAGTCGACGGGGGAAGCGATTGCCGCCGGTGTGTTTCTCGTCGCCAAGGACCGGGGCGAAAACGGCATCGTCGGCGACTTCAACATCCAGGAGAATATCAGCCTGCCGTTCCACAGGCGCATGTCGCGTCTCGGCGTCCTCAAGCGCCGCATCGAACGCGCCGTTGCCCGCCAGCAGATCCAGGAACTGGGCATCGTCTGCCGCTCGGAAAAGGACGAGATGTCCACCCTTTCGGGCGGCAATCAGCAGAAGGTGATGGTCGCCCGCTGGATGTCGCAGGGCGCAAGGCTTTTCATCCTCGACGAGCCGTTTCAGGGCGTCGACATTTCGGCCAGGCGCGATATCGCCGCCAAGCTGCGGGCCAGCGCCAGCGGCCGCGCGACGCTGCTGTTCGTCACCGAACTCGACGAGGCCCTGGAGACGGCCGATCGCATTCTGGTGCTGTCGGAGCAGACGATCGTCGGCGAGCACCGCAATACCGATGTCGATCTCGAGCGTCTGCTGGCCGAAGTAGCGGGCGGGCCGTTGCACAGCGCAGCCTGACGGCGGGAAGACAAAGAGAATTGGAATGGAGAGGGCATGAGTTCGGGTTGGATAAAGACGGCGTCAGCGTGCGGGAGCGCCGAATGATCCTGCGCGACAATGCTATTCGCTACGGCTTCATCGTTCTGTTGTTCGGGTTGATCGCCTATTTCGCCATCGCCGCCGACGGCTTCGTCTCGCCGCAAAGTGCTGTCTTCATCTTCCAGTCGGTCGCCATCACCGGCGTTCTGGCGCTCGGCGTCACCGCCACGCTGGTCGTCGGCGGCTTCGACCTGTCGATCGGCTCCGTCGCCACCAGCGCCATGATGGCGGCTGCCTATGTCATGGTGGTGCTGGAACAGAACGCCGTCGTGGCGGTCGTCGTCTGTCTCGTGATCGGCGCCGTCGTCGGCCTGATCAATGGCTGGCTGATCGTCTATATGCGGGTGCCGGACCTCTTAGCGACACTCGGCATGATGTTCCTGCTTGTCGGTCTGCAACGCATCCCGACCGAAGGCCGCTCGATCGCCACCGGCATGACCATGCCGGACGGCTCGGTCGCCAACGGCAGCTTCGGCGCCGCCTTTCTGGCGCTTGGCCGCCATCGCTTCGATTTCTTCATCCCGAACCTCATTCCGGTGTCGGTCGTCGTCCTGCTCGTGCTGGCGGTACTGATCTGGTTCTTTCTCGAATACACCCGTTTCGGGCGCATGATGTACGCGGTCGGCAGCAACGAACGCGCTGCCGAACTCGCCGGCGCGCCTGTCAAGGCATACAAAATCTGGGCCTACGTTATTTCGGGAGTATTTGCCTCGATCGGCGGCATTTTGCTCGCCGCCCGGCTTGGACGCGGCGACATCGCCTCGGGTAATAATCTGTTGCTCGACGCGGTGGCTGCTGCACTCATCGGTTACGCGGTTCTCGGCGCCGCCAAGCCAAACGCCTTCGGCACGGCCGTCGGCGCGGTGTTTGTCGGCGTGCTGCTGCAGGGCCTGACGATGATGAACGCGCCTTACTACACGCAGGATTTCGTCAAGGGCGTGGTTCTCGTGGTCGCCCTTGTCTTTACCTTCGCCCTGTCCGGCAGGGGCAGGAGATAGGGTTCGACCGGGTCACATTTTGGGTTCAACAAGTGGAGGAAGCGACGTGAACATCACAAGAAGACTTTTGGGGAAGGCAGCGCTCGGGCTTGCCGGCGCAACATTGCTGATGCAGATGCCGGCGATGGCGCAGGACAGGCCGGCGCCGTTCGACAAGCCGGGTGCCGTCAAGATCGCGCTGGTCCGCTATCTCTCGACCGGCGACTTCTTCCAGGCGTATTTGTCCGGTGTCGAAGCGCAGGCCAAGGCGCTCGGCGTCGACCTGCGCGTGCTCGACAGCCGCCAGGACGCGGCGCTTCAGGCGGACATGGTCGACCAGGCCATCGCGCTCGGCGTCCAGGGCATCATCATCCAGCACGGCTTGACGGAATCGATGAAGGACGCCGCCCAGCGCGCGGTCGACGCCGGCATCAAGGTCGTCGCCTTCGACGTCAATGTCGAAAACCCCAAGATCCCGCAGATCGAGCAATCCGACCGCGACCTCGCGCGCCTCGCACTCGAACAGGCGGTCAAGGACAATGGCGAGAGCTGGAAGGCCGGCTATGTCTATGTCGCCGGCATCGCGCCGCTCGACCGCCGCAACGAGACCTGGGTCGAATTCAAGAAGAAGTATGCAGGCATCGACGAAGTTGCCATGTTCGGCACGCTCGACAACCCGATCGCCAATTCGGTCGCCAACCAGGCCCGCTCGGTGTTGTCGGCCCACCCCGACATCAAGGTGATGTTCGCGCCCTATGACGAATTCGCCAAGGGCGTGAAGATCGCCGTCGACGAGGCCGGGCTGAACAAGGACATCAAGATCTATTCGGCCGACATCTCGACCTCGGACATCGCCGCGATGCGCGAGCCCGACAGCGCCTGGGCGGCAACCGCCGCTACCAACCCGGCCGTCGTCGGTCAGGTATCCGTGCGTGCGCTGGCGCAGCTTCTGGCCGGCGAAGATCCCGGCCACAACGTCATCGTGCCGCCGACGCTGATCACCCAGAAGGACCTGCTCGACAAGGACATCAAGAACATGGAGGATCTCTCGGCCAAGCTGCCGCAGTTCGCCCATGCCGATGTCGCAATGCCGGCCTGGATGCCGAACCCGAACGCGAAGTAGTCTTTCGCTATCGGCAAAGAAAAAGAGCGGCTCGCGGGCCGCTCTTTTTGTTGGTCCGGTGTTTAGATCTACCTCAACGCCGCTGCGATGTTGCCGCCGTCGACCGTCGTCACATCGGCGGTGGTCCGCTCGGCCAGCGCTTGATGCAGAAAGGCCTGGGCGACGTCTTCGGCCGTCACTTCCTGCCCGAGCAGGTTGCCGGACATGTACTCCTTCTCCGACACGCCGCGCGCGCCCGAGCGGCTGGCGATCATGGCTTCGGTCAACAGCCCCGAACGGATGCGGTCGGCGTTGACGGCATTGGAGCGGATGCCATTCGCGCCGTAGTCGAGCGCATATTGCCTGGACAAAAACAGCGTTGCCGCCTTGGGAATTCCATAAGCGCCGAACTTCGGCCCCGGATTGACCGCCTGCTTGGAGGTGTTGAACAACAGCACGCCGCCGGTGCCCTGTTCCAGCATGATGCGCACGGCATTCTGCGCCGCCGACTGGTGGGCGAAGAAATTGAGTTCGAAGCTCTTGCGCAAGGTTGCGTCGTCGAGCTCGCCGATCCGGCCCTCCCAGGCAGCACCGGCATTGGAGACGAGAATGTCGAGGCCGCCGTAGACGGCGACCGCTTTGTCGAACGCAGCGCGCATCTGCGCCGGATCGGTGATGTCGGCGCCAATGCCGATCGAACCGTTGCCAGCTTTTTTTGCCGCCTCGGCAGCCCTTGACGCATCGAGATCGACGACGACGGTATGGGCACCGTTGTCGGCGAATAGCTTTGCCGTGGCCGCACCGATCGCGCCGGCGCCGCCAGTGACCAGCACCACCTGGCCGGTCAGCGGCTTCGGCTTGTTGGCGGCGAGCTTGGCCTGTTCCAGCGACCAGTATTCGAGCGGGAACAGGTCGGCTTTGGAGAGCGGGCGGAAATCGCCGACGGCTTCGGCGCCGCGCACTGCCTCGATCCACATTTCGCCGACGTCGGAGGCGATCTTCGCGTCCTTGAGCGTGCGGCCGTGGCCGAACATGCCAAGGCCGGGCACCAGCGTCAGCCGCGGCATCGGGTCGAGCATGGTGCGCTTCACATCGTCGAGCGCATCATTGGTCTCGAAATAGGCGCGATAGTCCTTGGCGAATTTCTCGACATGCTCGCGGATGACGGATTTGTAGTCGCCGACCTTGTCAGCGTCGGGCGCCGGCAGTGCCATCGGTCCGGTCTTGATGCGGATCGACAGGTCGGGTGTCGAGACGCCGCGCCCGGCATAGTCGGCAATTTTTGCCGAATTGATGAAGTCGACGATCGCATCCGAGGTCCGGAAATCGCTGATCATCCGGTCGAAGCGGCCTTCGCCGCGCGCCACCGCCGCCGCGCCGCGCAGCATCGGCGCAATCTCCGCGGGCTTCGCAAGCCTGGCCGGCAGGGCCACTTTTTCGGTGCGCGGCTTGCCGTGGCTGGCGATGAAATCCTCGGCGACGTTCACGTAATGGATCATCCGGTCATAGGCCTGCTTGGCATCGTCGCCGAAGGTGAAAATGCCATGCTTGTCGAGGATCAGGCCTTCGACCGTCGGATCGGCGTCGAAAACATCAGCGGACGCCTTCGCCAGATCGAAGCCCGGCATGATGTAGGGCACAAAGCCCATCTTTTCGCCGAACACCTTCCGGCTCAGCGCCTCGCTGTCCTCCTGGTCGACGATGGCGAGGATTGCGGTCGAATGCGTGTGGTCGACGAATTTGTGCGGCAGGAAGGCGTGCAGCAGCGTCTCGACGGAGGGATTGGGCGAGGACGGATCGATGAGGTTCGCCCGCTGCAGCGCGACCATGTCCTCATCGGAGAGCTTCTTCAGCGACCGCGCCTTCAACAGCGCGCCGAGCTTGACCGCCGGCAGGCCCTGCGGCTCGATGACGCCCATGTCCCAGCCGCTGCCCTTGACGCAGAGCACGTCCCATTCGTCGCCGACAAGATCGCTGGCCCTGGTCTTGCACGAGGTGTTGCCGCCGCCATGCAGGACGAGCCGCGGCTCGCCGCCCAGCAGCCTGGTCGTGTAGACGCGCAGCGCCAGATCGCGGGCCACACCCTTCTTTGCATAGTCGGCGACCAGCTTCTCCGCCTCGTCGTCATTCCACAGGTTCTTCATGTCAGCTTCGTCCGATTTCTCTTTGTTGTGAACAGGAATGCCGCGACAAATTGATGACAACGCGCCGGCGGCTGGAAATGTACTGTCTAGGCGACCTTTTCTGCTGCCGCTCCGGCATGGTCGAGCAGCCGTCGCGCCATCCGTGCGTCGACGACGAGATGAGTGCATAGCCCGCCGGCGATCGCCGCGACGAGCGGTTCGAACTTGCTCTCCTCCTGCACCACCACAAGGCGCTTTTCGATGCTGCGCAACGATGACAGCTCTGCCGAAATCAGCCGGCGGTTGTAGCTGCAGTCGAGCGCCTGGCCTTGGGCGTCGATGATCTGCCCGGCAATGACGCCGGCCGCACCCGCTTTGCGCAATACAGCCATTTCGCTTGGCGTCAGCGCGCCGCATTTGACCAGATGGCTGTCGGTGTCCACCGAGCCTACCGAATACAGCGCCAGGTCGCATTCGCCGATGCCCGACAACTGCTCGCGGATCACCGGCTCGGCGCGCAGGCCGCGTGCCAGTTCTTCCGTCGTCAGCACCAGCGGCGCGTAAAAATTCAGCCCCTTGGCATTGAGCCGGCGTGCGATTTCCATCGTACATTGGTCCGGCCGGTACGAATAGGGGGCGCCCAGATTGCCGCAGAGCTGCACCACGGTGACGTCCTGCAGATCGGCATAGGACATGATGTCGGCGATGGTGTAGATCGTCCGTCCCCAGGCGACGCCGATGCGGTCGCCCTTCCTGATCAGCTCGAGAAAGACGCTTGCCGCCAGCACCGCGATATCGGTCGAGGGGTCGGCGACATAGCCGTTTTCCGGCGCGATCCAGACCGCGTCGAGCCTCAGCGCGTCTTCCAGCTTGCGTGCCAGCACGTCGTCGGTGAAAAGCTGGGTCGAGGTCGAGATGTTGACGATGCCGGTCTCGCGCGCCTTGCGCAGATACATCGCCACCGAGGCACGGGAAATCTTGAGCTGGCTGGCCACCTGGTCCTGGCGCAGGCCGTGTGCGTAGTAAAGCCAGGCGGCCTTGTGGATAAGCTGTTCTGCCGGTCGGATCGCCATGCCATCTCCTCGCTGACATTATTCACGGCTCTCGACAAAAGTCAAATTAAGAGAGGAGGCATGATATGGCATTGGAGCATTGCCGATGTCAGTAATTGCACATTTATTGTTATTGCGGTACCATTTGATCAGACAGGAGATCCGAGAATGAATGTATCATTGGGAGAGCGATGGGAAACCTTCGTGTCCAATATTGTCAAACGCGGCCGCTACGGCTCTGCCAGCGAAGTCGTGCGTGAGGGCCTGCGCCTGGTCGAAGAGCGCGAGGAAAAGTTGAAGGCGCTGCGTGCCATGGTGGACAAGTCGTTTGCCGAAGGCGGCGAAGCCTCGGAGCAAGATATTGACGCGGCCTTGGAAGCCAAGGCCAAGCAGCTCGCAAAGGAAGGTTTTTAGGAGTGCCGCGGCTGCGCATGCTGCCGTCGGTACAGACAGATTTGGTCGATATCCTTGAATACATCACCGGCCAAAGCGGCAGCCTATTGATCGGCCGGCGCTTTGTGGATGCGTTGCGTCAGAAATGCCGCGATCTGGCGAGCTTGCCTGCGACGATCGGTCGTGCTCGTCCCGAACTCCGGCCTGACGTCCGAAGTTTCGCTTTCAGGGGGTACGTGATTTTCTTCCGTTACTATGGCGATTTCTTCGAGGTGGCGAACATTGTGGAAGGACATCGGGACATCGATGCTTTGTGGCCAGAGGGTGAAGGCGAGTAGGGGCGCCCAGGTGGATAGGCGAAGCCGCATACCGTTGAGGTGGCTTCGATGAGATATTCACCAACGGCGGGCACTTGCATCGCGAAAAGACGGTCGCAACAGACCGGCGATGCACAAATCCTACACCGTGTTCAAAGCCTGGTGGTAAGAAGGCCTAATAACACATTGCGGAGGACGGGATGGGCAATCCTTACGAACAGGACCTCGACAGGAACCCGGCCAACCACCAGCCGCTGACGCCGCTGACCTATTTCGAGCGGGCGGCAAAAACCTTTCCCGACCAGACCGCCATTATCCATGGCCGCCAGCGCACGACCTATCGCGATTTCTGGAAGCGCTCGCTGAGGCTTGCCTCGGCGCTGGCGAAGCGCGGTATCGGCAAGGGCGACACCGTCACCGTTATGCTGTCCAACACACCGCCGATGCTGGAAGCGCATTTCGGCGTGCCGATGACCAGGGCGGTGCTGCATTCGCTCAACACCCGCCTCGACGCTGCGGTCATTGCCTTCCAGCTCGACCACGCCGAAAGCAAGGTGCTGATCGTCGACCGCGAATTCGCCGGCGTGGTTCGGCAAGCGCTGGCGCTGGCCAAGGTCAAGCCGCTGCTGATCGATTACGACGATCCCGACTATGCCGCCGATGCGCCCTATCCCAAGGGGGAACGGATCGGCACGCTGGACTATGAGGCGTTTGTCGCCGACGGCGACGAGGATTTCGCCTGGTCGATGCCGGACGATGAATGGGATGCTATCTCGCTCAACTACACCTCTGGCACGACAGGCAATCCGAAGGGCGTCGTCTGTCACCATCGCGGTGCGGCACTCATGGCCTATGCCAACACCATCCATGCCGGAATGGGCAAGCACCCGGTTTATCTGTGGACGTTGCCGATGTTCCACTGCAACGGCTGGTGCTTTCCCTGGACGCTTGCCGTGCAGGCCGGCACGCATGTCTGCCTGCGCTGGGTGCGGCCGAAGCCGATCTACGACGCCATAGCCGATCACGGCGTCACCCATCTGTGCGGTGCACCGATCGTCATGTCGGTGCTGATCAACGCCAGGGACGAGGACAAGCGGCAGTTCCCGCAGACCGTCAGCTTCAACACCGCCGCAGCGCCGCCGCCTGAGGCGGTGCTGTCGGGCATGGCCGATGCGGGCTTTGCCGTCACGCATCTCTACGGCCTGACCGAAACCTATGGCCCGGCCGTCGTCAACGAATGGCACGGCGAGTGGGACCGGCTGGAGAAGGGGGCGAGGGCGGCGAAGAAGGCCAGGCAAGGCGTACGCTACGCCGCGCTCGAAGGCCTGATGGTGATGGACCCGCAGACGATGCAAGAGACGCCGGCCGACGGCGAGACTATCGGCGAGGTAATGTTCCGCGGCAACATCGTCATGAAAGGCTATCTCAAGAACCGCAAGGCGAGCGACGAGGCCTTTGCCGGCGGCTGGTTCCATTCGGGCGACCTCGGCGTCATGCATCCTGACGGCTACATCCAGCTCAAGGACCGTTCCAAGGACATCATCATCTCCGGCGGCGAAAACATCTCCTCGATCGAGGTCGAGGAGGCACTGTACAAACATCCCGCCGTCGGCTCCTGCGGCGTTGTCGCCCGATCCGACGACAAATGGGGCGAGGTGCCGGTCGCCTATGTCGAGCTGAAGCCGGGCAAGGCGGCGACCGAGGCCGAAATCATCGAGCACTGCCGCGCGCTGCTCGCCCGCTTCAAGGTGCCGAAAGCGGTGATCTTCGCGGAAATCCCGAAGACTTCGACGGGCAAGATCCAGAAGTTCCGGCTGCGGGAGATGACGAAGCAGCCTTAACGCCTGATCTGAAAACATCAATTCAAAATCCTTTGCGTCGAACAGACGGGGCGGCGTTGCAGGCGCGCCCGGCGGGACCCACATGCTTTTCATGGTCCAACTCCGTCCAGAGATGTCACCATCTGTCATCAGCGGCCAAAATCGGCCTTGACAGGTGATGGTTTTCAATTTACGAGTGACGAAATTCTAAATTCGTCAGTCGTAAATTTGGCAAACAAGATGCTGGAAACTCTAGACACCACCGCCGATTCCGCCCGCCAGGAAAATGTCACACGCATCCTGGATTGCGCGGAGCGATTGTTCCGCCACTACGGCTACGGCAAGACCAACGTCGCCGACATAGCGCGCGAACTCGGCATGTCGACCGCCAATATCTACCGCTTCTTCGCCTCCAAGGTGGAAATCCACCAGGCGGTTTGCGGCCGTATGCTCGAGACCTGCTACCGGTTGACCTACGAAGCCTGCCATAGTCCCGGCACCGCCAGCGAAAAGCTCCGCCGCTACGTGCATACGCACTATCAGTGGACGCTCGAGACCATGATCGACCAGGAGAAGGTGCACGAGATGGTCATCGTCGCCATCGAGCGCGACTGGCATGTCATCGAAAAGCACATCGACAGCATCCACGAACTGGTTGCGGAAGTGATCCGCGAGGGCATCGCCACCGGCGAGTTCGTCGATCAGGATCCGGTGATCGCGTCCCGGTGTTTCGGTGCTGCTATTATCAGCCTCTGTCATCCGCAGATGATGGCCCAGTGCCTCGCCAAGAAGAACCGGGCGACACCGGACGAGCTTACCGAGTTTGCCATCAGAGCCTTGAAGAAATGACCGTTGCCGCCCGTCGGGCGGTGATGTCGGCAATTCATCCCCACAGTTCGGGAGTACGAAAAGTGTCTTTGTCCAAGTCCATCACCTACAGGCGACCGGCCGCCGGCCTGGCACTGATTATCGTTGCCGCTCTCGGCCTCGCCGGCTGCTCGCAGGAGAAAGCCGAGGTCACCGAGATCATCCGCCCGGTCAAGGTGGTCGAGATCGCTAAGGCGAGCGATACCCGTCAGCTCTCCTATTCCGGATCGGTGCGTGCTCGGACCGAGATGAATCTCGGTTTTCGCATCAACGGCAAGATCACCGAGCGCCTTGTCGACATCGGTGACCGCGTCAAGCCCGGCGACGTTCTCGCCCGCATCGATCCCACCGACTACGAGCTTTCGGTGAGAAGCGCTCAGGCCAGCCTCGATGCTGCCGACCGTCAGGTCGAGACAGTCGAGCTTACGCGCAAGCGCGCCGAACAGCTCTACGCCAAGAATTTCGCGCCGAAGTCGCAGCTCGAGCAGGCAACGCTCGCCTATAATCAGGCGGTCGCCACGCGAGACTCCGCCCGCTCACAGCTTGCCCAGGCACAGAACCAGGTCCGCTATACCGATCTCAAGGCGGACAAGAACGGCATCGTCACCGCCGTTGCCGCCGATGTCGGCCAGGTCGTCGGCTCCGGTACGCCGGTGGTGACCGTTGCCATCGACGGCGAGAAGGAAGTGCTGATCGCTGTTCCGGAAACCGATATCGCCGAATTCAAGCCGGGCAAGACCGTCAAGGCGGGCTTCTGGTCCGATGAGGCGCTGACGCTCGACGGCAAGGTCCGCGAAGTCGCCGGCAGCGCCGATCCGCAGTCGCGCACCTTTGCCGTCCGCGTCAGCCTGCCCAACGATCCGCGCGTGCTGCTAGGCATGACCGCCTCCATCGAAGCCGCGGCGGATAACCGGCAGCAGCTGGTGTCGATCCCGCTGGCCGCGTTGGCGCAAAAGGACAGCCAATCGATCGTCTGGACAGTCGACCGCAATGGCGGGACCGTCCATGCGCATCCGGTCAAGGTCGCCGCCTTCACCCCCGACGGCGTCAGCGTCGCCGATGGGCTGAAGCCGGGCGACGTGGTCGTCGCCGCCGGCACGCAGTTCATGACCGAGAATCTGAAAGTCAAGCTGACCGGTGATGCAGCGCAACAGTCGGCGTCGGCCGATGACGACGCCGCAAGGCGCTTGCGCTGACGGCCAGGCAATCCACAGTTTCCGGGCGGCAGGCGGCCCCCCGATTTTCGAGATCTCAGGTCGATGTAACCCCCACGTCGATCCTCGCGTCCCACCGCGATGTAGATCTCTCAACTCGGAAAGCCTCGCCGCCCGGAAGCCCACATCGGAAGTTCCTTGGGCATGCGAAAGCGCGTGCTCTGTTGATCAAATTGAAACGGACTGACGCCGATGACCACCGACACCAATGAAAAGCGATCTTTCAATCTTTCGCGCTGGGCAATCGGCCATCCGAGCATTGCCCGCTTCCTGTTCGGGCTGATCATCGTCGCCGGTGCGCTCGGCCTGATGCGCATGGGCCAGAAGGAAGACCCCGATTTCACCTTCCGCGTCATGGTCGTCCAGGCGATCTGGCCTGGCTCCTCGATCAAGGAGATGGAGGACCAGGTCGTCAACAAGATCGAGCGCAAGCTGCAGGAAACGCCGCATCTCGATTTCGTCCGCTCCTACACCCGCGCCGGCAGCGCCATCATCACATTGCAGGTCAAGGGCGACACCAATCCCGCGCAGGTCGCGGATGCGTTCTATCAGGTGCGCAAGAAGGTCGGCGATATCTCGAATGAACTGCCGCAGGGCTCGCTCGGGCCCTACTTCAACGACGAATTCGGCGACACATTCATCACCCTGCATTCGATCAGCGGCGACGGCTACAGCTATCCCGAGCTGAAGAAATTCGCCATCCAGGCACGCGACATGCTGCTGACGACGCCCGGCGTCGAGAAAGCCGTGATCATCGGCGACCAGCCGGAAAAGCTCTACATCGACGTTTCATCCAAGGTACTTGCCGAACGCGGCCTGACGTTGACCGACCTGCAGAATGCGATCAGGGGCCAAAACAATGTCGACCCGGCGGGCTCGGTCGACACCGGCCAGCGTTCCGTGCGCATCTCGGTCGAAGGCGACGTCACCAGGGCGGCCGACATCCGCGAGCTTCGCCTGCGCGCCGGCAACCAGGTGACGCGCCTCGGCGACATCGCCACGGTGACCTCCGGCCTCGAGGATCCCTATCAGCGCAAATACCGTATCAACGGTCACGACAGCGTCCAGCTTGGCGTCGTCATGGCAAAGGGCTTCAACGTCACCGACGTTGGCAAGGACGTCGAAGCGACCTACAAGCGCTTCGAGGAGGCGCTGCCCTATGGCGTCTCGGTCAATCAGATTTCCGATCAGCCGGGCGTCGTCAAGGATGCGGTGGCCGAGTTCATGGAAGCGCTCGGTGAAGCGCTGCTGATCGTGCTTGTCGTCTCGTTCCTGTCGATCGGCTGGCGTTCGGGCCTGGTGATCGCCATCGTCATTCCGCTGGTCCTGGCAGCCACCTTCGCCATCATGTACGAACTCGGCATCGACCTGCAGCGCATCTCGCTCGGCGCGCTGATCATCGCGCTTGGGCTCTTGGTCGACGACGCGATGATCGTCGTCGAAATGATGGAGCGAAAGCTCGAGGAAGGCTTGGTCAAGGTCGAGGCGGCGAGCTTCGCCTATTCCTCGACCGCTTTCCCGATGCTGACCGGCACGCTGATCACCACAGCCGGCTTCATCCCCGTCGGTTTCGCAGCCTCGACGGCCGGCGAATATGTGCGCACCCTGTTTTACGTCGTCGGCATCGCGCTGGTCGTGTCCTGGTTCGCTGCGGTCTATTTCACGCCATGGCTCGGCCACATGATCCTGAAGCAGCGCAAGCACGCCGGCAGCCATCACGATGTCTTCGACACGGGTTTTTACCGCCGTCTTCGCTCGACCGTGTCATGGGCGGTGCGCCATCGCATCATCGTCCTGGTGATGACGCTGATGACCTTTGCCACCAGCCTGTGGGCGTTCCAGTTCATCCCGCAGAATTTCTTCCCGCAATCGTCGCGTCCGGAAATCCTCGTCGATCTCTGGCTGCCGGAAGGCACCAGCATCAAGGAAGTCGAGACGCAGGCCAAGGCGCTCGAAGCCAGGATGATGGACGACAAGGACAAGCGCTTCATCGCCACCTATATCGGCGAAGGCGCGCCGCGCTTCTTCCTGCCGCTCGACCAGCAGCTTCGCAACCCGAACTTCGCCCAGCTTCTGGTCATGGCCAATGACGAACCGGCCCGCGAGCGGCTGATCGTCAAGCTGCGCACCGTCCTGGCCGAGGATTTCCCATCGATCCGCGCCAAGGTTGATCGCCTGTTCCTCGGTCCGCCGACTGGTTGGCCGGTGCAGATGCGCGTCATGGGTCCGGATCGCCAGGAAGTGCGCCGCATCGCCGACGAGGTGAAGGCGAAGTTCCAGGCAAATCCGTTGCTCGGCGCCATCCACGACGACTGGCTGGAGCCGGTGCCGGCGATGAAGCTGGTGATCGACCAGGATCGTGCCCGTGCGCTCGGCGTCACCTCGCAGCGCATCCGCCAGATGCTGCAGGCGACCATGTCGGGAGCGCCGCTCGATGATTTCCGCGACGGCGAGGAGACGGTTTCGATCGTCGCCCGCGAACCGGAGGCAAGCCGTCACCTGCTGTCGGCGGTCGATTCCGTCTATATCCCGACGGATTTCGGTGGCTCCGTGCCGCTGTCGCAGGTCGCCAAGATCGTTCCGGTGCTGGAGCAAGGCGTCGAATGGCGGCGCGACCGCTTGCCGACGATCAGCGTACGCGCCACGCTGCCGGACGGCGTGCAGCCGAACGATGTCGCCATGAAAATGTACAGCGACATGCAGGGCCTGCGCGCCAGCCTCGCACCCGGCTACAAGATCGAGATCCAGGGTGGCGCCGAGGATGCGGCCGAAAGCCAGGCCTCGATTGCAGCGAAAGCGCCGATCATGCTGGCCGTCATCGTCGTGTTGCTGATGATCCAGCTGCAGCATTTCGGCAAAGCCATGCTGGTGCTGGCGACCGGTCCGCTTGGCATCATCGGCGCGGCGGCGGCACTCTTGATCAGCGGCGCCCCGTTCGGCTTCGTCGCCATCCTCGGTGTCATCGCCCTGCTCGGCATCATCATGCGCAACTCGATCATCCTGGTCGATCAGATCGATCAGGACATCGCCGCCGGTGTGGAGCGCTCCGAGGCCATCATCGGCTCGGCGGTCCGCCGGTTCCGGCCGATCGTGCTGACGGCGTTGACTGCGGTGCTGGCGCTGATCCCGATCTCGCGCGGCGTCTTCTGGGGGCCGCTCGCCTACGCCATGATGGGCGGCATTCTCGTCGCCACGGTGCTGACCATCCTTGTCCTGCCGGCAGCCTACGCGCTGTTCTTCGGCAGGGAGCCCAAGAAGGTGGTGGAGCAGGCGGCCGAGACGGAAGAAAAGAACGAAAGGCCGCAACTGGCCCTGGCGGCCGAATAGAGCTGTTGGCAAATGTGACCTCCGGCGGTTTAATCCGCCCACCAGGCGTAGGCGCCGGAGGAGGACCGTCATGACCATAGCTCAGACAAAGGCACCGCTGCGGCTGCCGATCGACGGGCGCCATCGCCAGATGTTCATCGGCGGTGGCTGGGTCGATGCCCGCTCCGGCCGGACCATGGAGAGCCGCAATCCCGCCACCGGCGCGGTCATCGCCACGGTTCCCCGCGGCGACCGCCAGGACATCGACTTGGCGGTGACTGCTGCGCGCAAGGCGTTCGAGGGCCCGTGGAGCCGGTTCAAGCCTTATGAGCGGCAGGTGCTGCTGCTGAGGATCGCCGACCTCTTCGAAAAGCACTGGGAAGAGATCAGCCGCTCCGACACCACCGACATGGGCATGCCGATCGTGCGCACCCGCGCCAACCGCAACCGCGTCATCGGCATGCTGCGTTACTATGCCGGCATGGCGACGGCGCTGCACGGCGAGACCATCGAGAATTCGCTGTCCGGCGAAATCGTCTCCTTCACCCGCAAGGAGCCGGTCGGTGTCGTCGGCGCCATCATCCCGTGGAACGCACCGACGGCAGCGTCGATCTGGAAGATCGGCCCGGCGCTGGCGACCGGCTGTACTATCGTGCTGAAACCATCGGAAGAGGCGCCGCTGACGCCGCTTTTGATCGCCGACATCATGAACGAAGCCGGCGTCCCGCAAGGCGTCGTCAACATCGTCACCGGCACCGGCACCGAGGCGGGCGCGGCACTCGCCGAGCACATGGGTGTCGACAAGATCGTCTTCACCGGCTCGACGGCGACCGGCCAGTCGATCGTGCGGGCCTCGGCCGGCAACCTCAAGCGCGTCTCCTTGGAACTCGGCGGCAAGTCGCCGGTCATCGTCTGCGCCGATGCCGATCTCGACAAAGCGGTGCCGGTGGCGGCAATGTCGGTCTTCGCCAATTCCGGCCAGATCTGCATTGCCGGCTCGCGCCTGTTTGTCGAACGCGCCGTCCATGACGAGTTCGTCGAGCGACTGGCGGCATATGCCAAGGGTCTCAGGGTCGGCGACGGCATCGACCCCGCGACCGAGATCGGTCCGCTCGTCTCCGAAAAGCAGTTGCAACGGGTCACCGGTTACCTCGAGGCCGGCACTGCGGAAGGGGCGAAACTCGTCACCGGCGGCGAACGGCTTGTGGAAGGCGCGCTTGCCGCCGGCAATTTCGTCGCGCCGACGGTCTTTGCCGGTGTCTCGGACGACATGAAGATCGCCCGTGAGGAGATCTTCGGGCCGGTGATTTCAGCCTTGCCGTTCGATACGCTGGACGAGGCGGTCGAGCGGGCCAACAACACGCCTTACGGCTTGGCTGCAGGGGTCTTCACCCAAAATCTCGCCACCGCCCATCAGCTGTCGCGCAAGATCCGCTCCGGCTCGGTCTGGGTCAACACCTATCACGCCATCGATCCGGCCGTGCCCTTCGGCGGCTACAAGATGAGCGGCTACGGCCGCGAGGGCGGCGCCGAACACCTTGACGAATATCTTAACACCAAGGGCGTGTTCATCAAGATCGATTGAGCCCGCTAATGCATGTCGCGCAAAAGTGTGCAGCGGTTTTGCGATAACGACATGCATAAAAACAAGAATCTAAGGCGCGTCGCATGAGGCCGATCGAACGCGACGCGCTTTTAGCCCAGAAACGAAAAACCCGCCTCAGCGGCGGGTCTCGGGGCGAATCAGCACCATAGCGAAATTAATAGCATAGCTGCCGGCACAAAGCAAGAACAAAATGCAGGGACCGGGCGCATCGCGCGCCCGATCCCTCAAGGCAAGCCTCAGATGACGAACAGCCAGTTGGCGAGCAGCATCACCGCGACGCCAGCGACCAGCGTCAGATAGGGCAGCATCCCGGCCTTTCGCACTGCGAGGTCGGACGAGTTCATGCCGAGATCGGCCAGCATGTGGTCGGGGAACTTGCCCTTGTCCTGGATGTAATGCCGGAAGCAGAACACCGGGATGATCAAGGCTGCAGTGATCAGCCCGGCCCACAATGCCATCGGGTTCCAGACCTTGGCGCCGGCGCCCATGAAGACCGCGTTGACATAGGCAAAGATCGCGCCGAGGCCGAGCAGCCAGCTCGGCGCCTTCCATGGCCGCGCGATGTGGCCATTGTCGATGCGGTGGATCCAGCCGGCATTGAGGTTGAGGAAGTTGAAGATGATGTAGCCGCAATTCGACACCGCGAGGATGAAGAAGAAGCTCGTCGCGTCGGCCGAAGCGATGGCCAGCACAATCAGGTTGAAGATCAGGTCGGTCCACATCGCCCGCGTCGGCGCACCGTGCTCGTTGACGTGGCTGAGGTAGCGCGGCAGCCAGCCGTCGACCGAACCCTGGTAGAGCGTGCGCGAAGAGCCGGCCATCGCCGTCATGATGCAGAGCACCAGCGCCAGGATCATCAGCATGACCAGCAGGCTGTGGATCAGCTGGCCGCCGCCGACCATGCCGGCCAGCGCATCGGCAACGCCGGAGCCGTCGACGATCGGCGTCGCCAGCATGCCGTTCAAGCCGAGCACGCCCTGGAAGGTGAACGGCACCAGGATGAACAGCAGCATACAAAGCAGGCCGGAGTAGAAGATCGCCTTGAAGGTATCGGTGCCGGGGTTCTTGAATTCGGAGGTGTAGCAGACGGCGGTCTCGAAACCGTAGGTCGACCATGCCGCGATGAACATGCCGCCGAGCACCAGCGTCCAGCCGGCGATGTTCCATGCGCCGGGCTCCGGCGCATAGGCTGCCGCCAGCGGCACCAGCGGCGAGAAGTTTGCCCAGTTGATCTGGCCGGTGACGATCGGCACCACGCCGACGATGAGCATCGGGATGATGACCAGCAGGCCGATATATTTCTGCACATTGGCCGTGCCCAGGATGCCGCGATGCTGGATCGAGAAGATGATCAGCATCAGCACCGCGCCGATGAAGAAGGTGGCGTTGAAGGTGAAGGAAACCGGGCCAAGCGTGTGACCGTAGAGCGTCCAGTTGCGGATCGCCGGCGTCGCCGCCGCGGTGACCGCGGTGATGGCATCGGCGGCGCTGGTTCCGGCATGGGCTGCGATATAGGCGGCGACTTCCGGCGAAGTGTGGGTGAACAGCGGCACCGGCGCCAGTGCGTTGAGGATATAGGCGGCGGCGATCGAGCAGCCGAGCGACAGCACCGGCGACCAGGCGAACCAGTTGCACCACACAGAAAGCGGCGCGATGAATTTCGAATAGCGCAGCCAGGCGGTGGCGCCGTAGATCGAGGCGCCGCCGGACTTGTTCGGGAACAGGCCGGCGATTTCCGCATAGGTGAAGGACTGCAGGAAGCCCATGATCATGGATACTGTCCAGATCAGGAAGGCCAGCGTTCCGGTGGTGCCGGCAATGCCGCCGATCGAAAACAGGACAAGGGCCGGAACGCCGCTTGCGACCCAGAAGGCGCCGCGCCAATCGATGTTCCGGTGCAGCTGCCCTTCGGCAGGCGGCACCAAGGTGGTGACTATCGTGCTCATGTACGTGGATTCCCCATTTTTGATGTTCCCCATCGGCAACAGCCGCAATCTCGCGAGGCGTCATCGACGCTCACGTTGAACGGCCCAGGCGTTTTCCGCTCAGTAGTATTTTATTCTTAGCAGTGAAGATTGACCCAACGCGCTTTCACGTCAAGCGCTTTGTGACGCTGTGCACATTGCTGTGAAAGACAGGACAAGCAGCCGCATCGCCGAAAGGCCGGACTAAGCCTCCCGTGGGGGCGATCGATCAGGAGCGCGGCCTGGTCTTTTGCGGATCGTAATGGGCGAAGGCGACGACGCGCGCCGGCAGCCGCTTGCTGTGGCCGTCGAGCTTGCCGATCTCCACCTCGGTGCCGATCGCCGAATGCGCGACCTCGAGCCTGGCCAGCGCGATGGTCTTGTTCAGCACCGGCGAGCGCATGCCGGAGGTGACGATGCCGATCTGGGCGCGGCCGACATGCACGCAATCGCCATGGCCTACCGCGACATTGGCGTCGATGTCGAGGCCGACCAGCTTCCTCTGCGGGTTTTCCTTGCGCCGGATCAGCGCCTCGCGGCCGATGAAATCGTCGCTCTTGGTCTTCAGCGGCACGGTGAAGCCGATGCCGGCCTCGAACGGATCTGCCTGGTCGGAGAACTCGTAGCCGGCAAAGATCAGCCCGGCCTCGATGCGCACCATGTCGAGCGCCTGTAGCCCCATCGGCTTCAGGCCGTGCGGCTGGCCGGCCTGCCAGATCGCGTCGAACACCTTTTCGGCGTCGCGCGGATGGCACCAGATCTCGTAGCCGAGCTCGCCGGTGTAACCGGTGCGCGAAACCACGACGGGAATGCCGTTGCCGCCACCGATGCGGGCGACCGCGAAACGGAACCATTCAAGCTCGTCGATCGACGGCTGCAGCGGCGAGGTCCAGATGATCTGCCGCAGGATGTCACGGCTTTTCGGTCCCTGCACGGCGACGTTGTGCATCTGGTCGGTCGATGAGCGCACCAGCACGGTGAGGCCGAGTTTTTGCGCCGTCTCGCGCAGCCATTCGCCGGATAGATCGTCGCCGCCGACCCAGCGGAAATTATCCTTGCCGAGCCTGAGCAGCGTGCCGTCGTCGATCATGCCGCCATGCTCGTAGCACATAGCGGAGTAGACCACCTGACCGACGCCGAGTTTCTTGATGTCGCGGGTCAGCGTGTATTGCAGCAGCGCTTCCGAATCCGGGCCGGTGACCTCGAACTTGCGCAGCGGCGACAGGTCCATGATCACGGCGTCCTGCCGGCAGGCCCAGTATTCATCGATCGGGCCTTGCCTGGCGAAGGAATTGGCCAGCCAATAGCCCTTGTACTCGACGAAGTTGCGGGTGTGCTTGGCAAAGCTCGAATGAAAGGCGGTCTCGCGGGTCATTTTCGGTTCCGAATCGGGCGTCATGCGTCTGGCGATCGCTCGCGAGAATTTATGCTGGCCGGAATAGGTTCGCACATGGATGTCGGTCAGGTTCCAGCCATTGGCCGGCGTCGTGTCGTCGGGGCAGGCGGACGAGACGCAGACGATGTCGGTCAGCGCCCGCAGCAGCACATAGTCGCCCGGCCGCGACCACGGCTCGTCAGAAACCACGATGCCATGCGCGTCGATTGACGTGTTGAAGAAGAAGTTGATCGCCATCCAGCCGGCGCGGGGCGTGACGCCCTTATCGGCGAGCGCCCGGTTGAAATTCTCCGAGCAGTTGGGATGGCCGGGATAACCGATGTCGTCGTAATATTTGGCGGCGCAGGCGAGCGCGAATGCATCGTGGCGGCCGCAAGTGTCCTGGATAACCTCGACCAGCGGCTCCATGTCCTGGTCGTAGTATTTCGAATGCAGGCCGGGCATCGGATAGCTCGAGCCCATCAGTGTGCGGGTCGTGGTCACGTCGAGCGGATGATCGCGCCCCCTGTCCAGCTTGCGCGCCGAAAAGCACTGGAAGTCGGTGCATTGGCGCCCGTCGACATCGATGATCTGCAGATAGTCGCCCGCCTTGACGAAATAGGCTTCCGCCGTCGCCGAATGGACGCGCAGGTCTAGCACGGGATCGGCCAGCGGGTCGGCAAGTTGCGACTCCGCCGCCGGGCGGATGGTGGCGCGGCGGACGATGACGCTAAGCGGCGTCGCCGTATCGTGGCCGTCGACCAGCATCGGACCACCGGGCGCCGCAATCAGCATCGACCCATCGCGGGCGACGGTAAAAACTTGTTGGGTACCGGCAGGGGTGGTGCCGCCGAAAACGCGAACCGCCTTTGCCTGGTCGAGCTGCACCTGGCGCCGCTCGATCCCCCGGCGCAAGGAAGCGAGGCTGTCGTCGCCTTCGGCCAGCAGCGCCTTGATGCCGGCGGCATTGCTGTTCGATTTCTCGCCGAGAATGCCGGGATCGGTCGCGCCGCTGCTGTCCCATGCCAGCAGCTCGCAGGCCTGCCCGCCTTCCACATCGCGCACGGTGATCGTATCGCCGGCCTCGACCTCGATCAGCACCGCGCCATTGCCCTGAACCGGATAGCGCTCCATCCCGGCCGGCAGCGCGATCTGGCCTGGCCGCAGGATCAGGCTTGGCCGGGGCGGTCCGGCGGCGACGGCGGGGTAGGGCGACTGGCTCATCTCAACCCTGGTTTCGAGAAACAAGTTTGCCTGTGTGTGAAATTATTTTAGCGGGAAGAATAGGGCAGAAGAGCCGGAGTTGGCAAGTGAAGGTGGAGCAGCTCGGCCTTATCCTTCCGATTGTCGGCGCTGCCCCTCATTGCCCTGCCGGGCATTTCTCCCCGTATAGTGACGGCGAGAAAGATCCTGTCACCAACGATTTCGCCAATTATCGGCGTTGCAGGAAAGGCGCAGCCGTCGCGGCAGGCCCCCTTCTCCCCGTCACTATACGGGGAGAAGATGCCGGCAGGCAGATGAGGGGCGGCGCCGACGCAGACAGTTTACCCCAATTCCTCGGAATGCCCGATATCGACGCCATACTCCGCGGCGGCATCGAGCATCGTATGCCACAGGCTTTCGGCAAACGTCGCAAATACCAGAAGATTGAACACCGCCTGTCCGTCCGGCCGGTCATTGCCGCGCCAGAGATTGATGCTGGTGTGATCGACCGAGGTCGCGGCAGCGGTGCCGGCCGGGAACGCCGCCGGGTGCAGGTCTAGCGACGACAGTTTGGCCAGCATCGCGCGTGCCTTTTCTCCCGAAACGCTGATCAGCACGCGGGCATGCGACTGGTCGGACAGCGAGGCGGATTGCGCAAACGCCTGGCTCAGCGGTTCGCTCGCGTGCTTGCCGCCATTGGACAGGACGAGGAACTGATCCGGTCCCGACCAGATCAGCGTAGCGTCGGGAGCTCGGACCGCCTTGGGCGTTTCCGGGGCGGCCATGCCAAAACGCGCTTTGGCAGCCTTTGCCAGTTCGGCCCATTTGCCGCGCCGCGCCATCACCTGGATCAGGTCGAAATTGCGGATCTCGGTGAGCGATACGCTGGCCGCCGTGCGGCGCGCGCCATAGGCGCCGACGACAAGCGTTTTCTCCAGCGGACTGCGGGCAATCCAGGAAAACTCAGCCACGCTGGCGCCCTCCATCCGGATCGTAGAAAACCGGGCTGCACAGCTCGACATCGTAGTCTTCGCCGCGCAGTGGGTCATGCGCATGGACGATCTCGCCGATGCGCTCGCGCCCTCGTTCGACCAGGCCAAGCCCGATCCATTGGCCGAGCACCGGCGAGAAGCAGACCGAGGTGACATAGCCCTGGTCGTTATCGGGATCGGGTGTCTTGTCCTTCGGGATGATATGCGCGCCGGAGCGCAGGCGGCGTGTCTTGTCGACCGGCTTGATGCCGACCACGACCTGCCGGTCCGGCGCAATCAGCGCCTCGCGCCTCGCCATGACGCGGCCGATGAAGTCTTTCTTGGTCGACATCATCTTGCCGAGGCCGAGGTCGGCGGCGGTCGTCGTGCCGTTCAGCTCCGGGCCGGCGACGTGCCCCTTTTCGATGCGCATGACGCCGAGTGCCTCGGTGCCGTAGGGCGTCACGCCGAATGACTTGCCGGCCAGCATCAAATTGCGCACCAGCGCGTCGCCATAGCGGGTGGGGACCGAGATCTCGAACGCCATCTCGCCGGAGAACGAGATGCGGAACAGCCGCGCCTTGATGCCGCCGCGAAGCGCGACTTCCCGCGCCCCCATGAACGGAAAACCTTCATTCGACAGATCCTCGGCCGGATCGACGATTTCGCGAAGCAGGTCCCGCGTCTTCGGCCCTGCGATCGAGAATTGCGCCCACTGGTCGGAGACGGAGGTCAGCTGCACGTCGAATTCGGGGACCAGCACCTGCCGGCAGAATTCGAGATGCTGCATCACCAGCCCGGCCTTGGCGGTGGTGGTGGTCAGGAAATAGTGATCCTCGGCCAGCCGCGAGGTGGTGCCGTCGTCATAAACGATGCCGTCCTCGCGCAGCATCAGCCCGTAGCGGGCTTTGCCGACAGCAAGATTGGAGAAGGTGTTGATGTAGACACGGTCGAGGAAGGCGCCGGCATCCGGGCCGTGCACGTCGATCTTGCCGAGCGTCGAGACGTCGCAGAAGCCGACGCCGGAGCGCACCGCCCTGACCTCGCGCGTCACCGAGTCCAGCCAGTCCTTTTCGCCGGCGCGCGGATACCATTGCGCCCGCTTCCACAAGCCGGTGTCGACGAACACCGCGCCCTGTTCGGCTGCCCAGTGATGCGACGGCGTCAGTCGTGTCGCATGGAAGTTCTCGTCGCGATGATGGCCGGCGAAGGCGCCGATGGCGACCGGCACATAGGGCGGCCGGTAGATCGTCGTGCCGGTCTCGGGAATGGACTTGCCTGACACAGCTGCCATGATGGCGAGGCCGGCGACATTCGAGGTCTTCCCCTGGTCGGTCGCCATGCCGAGCGTCGTATAGCGCTTGAGATGCTCGACCGACTCGAAGCCTTCGCGCTGCGCCAGTTCGATGTCGGACGCTGTCACGTCATGCTGGTAATCGACGAAGGCTTTCCCTTTGCCGGCCACATGCCAGAGCGGCGTTAGCGAAAACGCCTCGCTGTCGGCGACCGGCGATGTGCCGGCATTGCCGCTGCGTCCAGCGTTCTGCGCTGCCGCAGCACCCGCGGCAAAGCCCTGGCGCAGGCACTCGGCAAGTCCGAAGGCGCCGTTGGCGGCGCCGGCGGCCACCATGCCCGGAGGCGGGCAATCGGGCACGAAAGCGGCGATATCGTCCTGCCATTTCGGCCGGCCGCGATGATAGGAGGTCAACCCGACCGCCGGATTCCAACCGCCGGAGACGGCAAGCCCGTCGGCCTCGACCTCGGCCCGTGCGCCGCCGGTGAGCGCCACCGCGATTTTCCGAACGCCGTCCTTGCCGCCCTCGACTCCGCTGACGGAACCGTTAAGCACGGCAAAGCCGCCCTTGGCGGAGAGCGCGCGATGCGCGGCGGACACGTCCGGGCGCGCATCGATGACCGCCGCGATTTGCAACCCGGCGGCAAGTGCGGTCTCGACGGTGCGCCAGCCGTCCTCATGGTTGGTGAACAGCGCGATCCGCTTTGCCGGCGTCGCCGCGTAACGCGCGACATAGGTCCGCATAGCCGAAGCCATCATCACGCCGGGCGTGTCGTTGCCGGCAAAGACGATCGGCCGCTCGATGGCGCCGGCGGCAACGACGCAGCGCTTGGCCACGATCCGCCACAGCCGCTGGCGCACCTGGTGCTCGGGCGGCGAGGGCAGGTGGTCGTTGACCCGCTCGATGGCGCCATAGGTGCCGCCATCATAGACGCCGAACAGTGTCGTGCGGTTCATGATGCGGACATCGGGGAGCGCTGCGAGTTCCCCCAGCGTGCGTGAAATCCATTCGGCTGCCGGCTCGCCGTCGATCATGCCGCCGTCGGCGAGCAGGCGACCGCCAAACGCAAAATCTTCCTCGCACAAGATGACACGGGCGCCGCTGCGCCCGGCCGCCAATGCCGCCGCGAGCCCGGCGGGGCCGGAACCGGCGATCAGCACGTCGCAATGCGCCCACGCCTTGTCGTAATGGTCGGGATCAGCAACGCCAGCAGCGCGTCCGAGGCCGGCGGCGCGGCGGATCGCCGGCTCGTAGACCGCTTCCCAGAATTTCGCCGGCCACATGAAGGTCTTGTAGTAGAAGCCGGCGACGAAGATCGGCGCAAACAGCTGGTTGACCGCCATCAGATCGTGGCGCAGCGATGGCCAGCGGTTTTGGCTCGCGGCTTCGAGCCCGTCATAAAGCTCGGCCGTGGTCGCCTTGGTGTTCGGCTCGCGCCGCGCTCCCGTGCGCAACTCAACCAGTGCGTTGGGCTCTTCGGATCCAGCGGTCAGGATGCCGCGCGGCCGATGGTATTTGAACGAGCGGCCGACCAGCTTGATGCCATTGGCGATCAGCGCCGAGGCGAGCGTGTCGCCTTGGAAGCCGGCAAAGCTCTTGCCGTCGAAGCGGAAGCCCAGCGGCGCGGCGCGATCGATGAGACCGCCGCTCGCCAGCCGGTGTGTCTGCGCGGGGCCAACCATCAGGCCCCAACCTCGGCGGCACCAACGCCTGCAGCCGGTTCGACCGCCGAAATCTCGTGCGTCAGCGTGTTGCGGGCGACCTTCAGCCAGGCCCGGCAGCCGCCGCCATGATACCAGAATTCGCTCATCGGCCCGGCGACATTGTCGCGCAGATAGACGTAGTCGAAGACCTCGTCTTCGGAGGCCTCGGCTGCCGGGCGCGCCGGCTTGCCGTCGCCGAGATAGGTGAACTCGCCGAGTTCGCGTTCGCCGCAGAAGGGACAGACAATACGCATGCTTCTTCAGCCAGCCATCAATGCAGGTTCGGTTGGGCGCCTTGGCCCTTTTCGTCGATCATCGCACCTCGCCGGAAGCGGTCGAGGCGGAAGCGGGTGGCTTCGTTGTGCGGCTCGTCGCGCGCCAGAAGGTGGGCAAAGACCAGGCCGGAGCCGGGTGTTGCCTTGAAGCCGCCATAACACCAGCCGGCGTTGAGATAGAGCCCGTCGACCGGCGTCTTGTCGATGATCGGCGAGCCGTCCATCGACATGTCCATGATGCCGCCCCACTGGCGCAGAAGCCGTATCCGGCCGATCATCGGCATCAGCGCCATGCCGCCCTCGCAGACGTCTTCCATCACAGGCAGATTGCCGCGCTGGGCGTAGGAATTGTAGCCGTCGATGTCGCCGCCGAAGACCAGCCCGCCCTTGTCGGATTGGCTGACGTAGAAATGGCCCGCGCCGAAGGTCATGACATTGGGGATCAGCGGCTTGATCGCCTCCGAGACGAAGGCCTGCAGCACATGACTTTCGATCGGCAGCCGCATGCCGGCCATCGCCGCAACGCGCGACGAGGAGCCGGCGACGGCCATGCCGACCTTGGCGGCACCGATCCTGCCGCGGCTCGTCTCGACGCCCGTCACTTTGCCGTTGGCCTCGCGGACAAAGCCGGTCACTTCGCAGTTCTGGATGATGTCGACGCCGAGCGCGCTCCCCGCATGCGCATAGCCCCAGACCACGGCGTCGTGGCGCGCCGTGCCGCCGCGTCGCTGCAAAAGCCCGCCCTGCACCGGAAAGCGCGCATTGTCGAAGTTCAGGAACGGCATCATCTTCCTGACCGCCGCCAGATCGAGCAGTTCGGCATCGATGCCGTTGATGCGCATGGTGTTGCCGCGCCGCGCATAGGCGTCACGCTGCGCGTCGGAATGGTAGAGATTGATGACGCCGCGCTGGCTGACCATGGTGTTGTAGTTGAGGTCCTGCTCCATGCGCTCCCAGAGCTTCATCGAAAGCTCGTAGAAACCGGTATTGCCGGGCAGCCCGTAATTGGAGCGGATGATGGTGGTGTTACGGCCGGCATTGCCGGAGCCGATCCAGCCCTTTTCCAGCACCGCGACATTCCTGATGCCGTATTCGCTGGCGAGGAACCATGCCGTCGCCAGGCCATGGCCGCCGCCGCCGATGATCACCACGTCGTAGTGGCTCTTCGGGCTGGCGTCGCGCCAGGTGCGCTGCCAGTTCCTGTGGCCGGAAAATGCCGCCCGGGCGAGGGAGAAGATCGAGTATTTCATGAACCTGTTTCGCGCCGGGCGTGCAACAATTCCGGATCAGATGTCGAGCGTGTGGTCGCGCTCCCACTGGGTGAAGTGGGAAGCATAGGAATTCCATTCCTGCTGCTTGAGCTTTAGATAGGCCGACGAGAATTCCTCACCCAGCGCCGCCTTGAGCGATTTGTCGTTGTCAAACTCGCGCAATGCGTCGAGCAGGTTGAGCGGCAGCTTCGGCGCGCCCTCCACCGTATGGCCGAACTGGTACATGTCGATGTCGTAGCGCCTGCCGGGATCGGCCTTCGAGCGGACACCGTCAAGGCCGGCGGCGATGATGACGGCCTGCAGCAGATAGGGGTTTGCCGCCCCGTCCGGCAGGCGCAGCTCGAAGCGGCCGGGGCCGGGCACACGCACCATATGGGTGCGGTTGTTGCCGGTCCAGGTCACCGTGTTCGGCGCCCAGGTGGCGCCGGAGATGGTGCGCGGTGCGTTGATGCGCTTGTAGGAATTGACCGTCGGGTTGGTGATGGCGGCAAGCGCGGAAGCATGTTTCATGATGCCGCCAAGGAAATTCCTGCCCTTGGCCGACAGGCCGAGCTCCATCGCATTGTCGGCAAAGACATTGGTCTTGCCGTCCCTGTCCCACACCGAGATGTGGGCATGGCAGCCATTGCCGGTCAGGCCCTGGAAGGGTTTCGGCATGAAGGTGGCGCGCAGGCCGTGCTTTTCGGCAACCGACTTCACCATGAATTTGAAGAAGGAATGCTTGTCGGCGGTCGCCAGCGCATCGTCGAAGGCCCAGTTCATCTCGAACTGGCCGTTGGCGTCCTCGTGGTCGTTCTGATAGGCGCCCCAGCCGAGCGCCAGCATGTGGTCGCAGATCTCGGCGATGACGTCATAGCGGCGCATCACCGCCTGCTGGTCGTAGCAGGGCTTCGACGCCGTGTCGTATTCGTCCGAAATCGTCTTGCCGTCCGGCGAGATCAGGAAGAACTCGGCCTCGACGCCGGTCTTGATGTGCATGCCGTCGCCGGCCGCCTCGGCAATCAGCCGCTTCAGCGTGTTGCGCGGCGCCTGCTCGACCGATTTGTCGTCCATGATGCAGTTGGCGGCGACCCAGGCGACTTCGGGCTTCCACGGCAACTGGATCACCGAATCAGGATCCGGCACCGCCAGCATGTCGGGATGCGCCGGCGTCAGGTCGAGCCAGGTGGCAAAGCCGGCAAAGCCGGCACCGTCCCGCTGCATGTCGGCGATCGCCTGCGCCGGCACCAGCTTGGCACGCTGCCCACCGAACAGGTCGGTGTAGGATATCATGAAATATTTGACGCCCTTCTCCTTGGCGAAGGCGGCGAGATCGTTCCCCATTATAATTCCTCGCTTACTGGCATTTTTGGTTTGTCTTAGAAGCCGTTCTTGCCCGGTATCCAGTTGGTGCCGGCCAGCGGCACGCCGGCCATGGCGGCGGCTTCGATCGTCAAGGCCACAAGATCCTCGGGCTCGAGATTGTGCAGGCTGTTCTTGCCGCAGGCGCGGGCGATTGTCTGAGCCTCAAGTGTCATCACCTTGAGATAATTCGCCAGCCGTCGTCCGGCCGCAATCGGATCGACCCGTTTCATTAGCTCGGGATCCTGCGTGGTGATGCCGGCCGGGTCGCGTCCCTCATGCCAGTCGTCATAAGCGCCGGCGGTGGTGCCGAGCTCGTTGTATTCCGCTTCCCAGCGCGGGTCGTTGTCGCCGAGCGCGACAAGCGCTGCCGTGCCGATCGACACCGCGTCGACGCCGAGCGCCAGCGCCTTGGCGACGTCGGCGCCGTTGCGGATGCCGCCGGAGACGATCAGCTGCACCTTGCGGTGCATGCCGAGATCCTGCAGCGCCTGCACCGCCGGCCTGATGCAGGCAAGCGTCGGCTGGCCGACATTTTCGATGAACACTTCCTGGGTTGCGGCGGTGCCGCCCTGCATGCCGTCGACGACGACGACATCGGCGCCCGATTTCACCGCAAGCGCGGTATCGTAATAGGGCCGCGCGCCGCCGACCTTGACGTAGATCGGCTTTTCCCAGTCGGTAATCTCGCGCAGTTCGAGGATCTTGATCTCGAGGTCGTCCGGCCCGGTCCAATCGGGGTGGCGCGAGGCCGAGCGCTGGTCGATGCCTTTCGGCAGCGTGCGCATTTCGGCGACGCGGTCGGAGATTTTCTGGCCAAGCAGCATGCCGCCGCCGCCGGGCTTGGCGCCCTGGCCAACGACGACTTCGATCGCATCGGCGCGGCGCAGATCGCGCGGGTTCATGCCGTAGCGCGACGGCAGATACTGGTAGACCAGCGTCTTCGAATGGCCGCGCTCTTCCTCGGTCATGCCGCCGTCGCCGGTGGTGGTCGAGGTGCCCGACAGCGTCGCGCCACGGCCGAGCGCTTCCTTCGCCGGGCCGGACAGCGAGCCGAAGCTCATGCCGGCAATGGTGATCGGGATTTTCAATTCGATCGGTTTTTTCGCATAGCGCGAACCGAGCACGACGCTGGTGTCGCAGCGCTCGCGATAGCCTTCGAGCGGGTAGCGCGAGATCGAGGCGCCGAGGAACAGAAGGTCGTCGAAATGCGGCAGCTTGCGCTTGGCGCCGGCGCCGCGGATGTCATAGATGCCGGTCGCCGCGGCGCGGCGGATCTCGGAAAGCGTGTAGTCGTCGAAGGTCGCGGATTTGCGCGGCGTCGTCGGCGGGTTGCGATAGGTCATTGAGCCTCAATACGCGTCGGCGTTGTCGATATTGAAATTGTAAAGCGTGCGCGCCGAGCCGTAGCGCTTGAACTCCGCCGCCTTGACGCCGGTCACGCCGGCGCGGTCGAGCAGGTTTTGCAGCAATTCGAGATGCTCGGGCCGCATCTCCTTGGCGATGCAGTCGGCACCGAGGCTTTCGACCTTGCCGCGCACGAAAAGCCGCGCCTCGTAGATTGAATCGCCGAGCGCATCGCCGGCGTCGCCCAGCACCACGAGGTTGCCGGATTGCGCCATGAAGGCCGACATGTGGCCGATATTGCCATGGACGACGATGTCGATGCCTTTCATCGAGATGCCGCAGCGAGATGACGCGTTGCCTTCGATAACCAGCAGCCCGCCCCGGCCGGTGGCGCCGGCATACTGGCTGGCATCGCCTTTGACGATGATCTGGCCGGACATCATGTTCTCGCCGACGCCGGGTCCGGCCGAACCATGCACGGTGATGGTACCGCCGTCGTTCATGCCGCCGCAATAATAGCCGACGCTGCCGCGCACATCGATGGCGACAGGCTGGTCGACGCCGACGGCGACCGAATGGCTGCCTCGCGGGTGCAGCACCTCCCAGGCGGTCTCATTTGAACCGGGGGCCAGATCGTGCAGCGCCTGGTTGAGCTCGCGCAATGACATTTCGGCCAGGTCGAAGACCCTCGATGCCTGGCCCGGCTCTCGCGCGGCCTTGGAGAGGTTGATTGCCGGCATTGGTTCAATGCTCCCAGAAATAGACGGTTGCGGGCTCGGGTTCCCAGACCTTCGCATTGTCTATGCCGGGCAGTTTGGTGAGCGCACGATATTCCGAGCCGAAGGCGACATACTGGTCGGTTTCGGCCATTACGGCAGGCTTGCAGGCGATCGGATCGCGCACCACGCCGAAACCGTTCTTGGTGCCGACGACGAAGGTGAAAAAGCCGTCGAGATCGCTCAGCGTGCCTTCCAGCGCCTCGCCCAGATTCTTGCCATGCGCCATCTGCGAGGAGAGATAGGCGGCAGCGACCTCGGTATCGTTCTCGGTCTCGAATGTCATGCCTTCGCGGATCAGCTCGCGGCGGACATTGTTGTGGTTGGACAGCGAGCCATTATGCACCAGGCACTGGTCGGCGCCGGTCGAGAACGGATGCGCGCCCATCGTTGTCACCGCCGATTCGGTCGCCATGCGGGTATGGCCGATGCCGTGCGTGCCGGTCATCTCGCGGACGCCGAAACGGTCGACGACCGCTTCGGGCAAGCCGACTTCCTTGTAGATCTCGACGACGTCGCCGGCACCCATGATGCGGATGTCGGGGCGCAGCGCCTGGATCGCCTCACGCGCTTGGTCGATCTTGGCAGGCGTCGTCCGGACCACCGCATGCGTCGACTTCGCAGCAATGCTCACCGGCGCACCGATCGCCTTGGCGAGTTCGGCGTCGAGGCCGCGGAAATCGTGCTCCGGCTTAGCCGACTGGATGGTGATCTTGGCTTCATTGGAGGGCGCGCCATAGATGGCGATGCCGGCGCTGTCGGGACCGCGATCGCTGAGGGAGATCAGCATCTCCGACAGCATCGCGCCAAGCTGTGGCTCGAGCGACTTGTCCTTCAAAAACAGTCCGACGATTCCGCACATGTCAGGCTCCCGAGATTTGTTCCCTTGGAGATGTATCGAATGCGTCCGGGGAATTCAATTGGTATGAAAAAAATTTTCCTGTCGTTATATATCGGCTGAGGCGCCGCCAACCGCACTATCGCCGCGCGCGCCGCCATTGTGAACCCATTTGGCATAGCGGATGCGCGCGATCTTGTAGGCATCCAGGATCGACAGGGCATAGATCAGGAAGCCGCCGGCATGGCGTCCGATGAAGCTGGCGTCGGGCGGCGCGATCTTGGCGGTGACCCAGGCGAAGATCACCATGAAGAACAGAAATTGCAGGCCGCGCACCGGCACGCCGAGAACGACATGCCCGCTCGCCGGCAAGACGATCGCAGCGCCGAGAACCAGATATGGGCTCGGTGGTGCGGGGGAGGTGGTGATCTGGCTGGTCATGCCGCTTGCCGTTCGCTTTGATTGATGGCATCGCGCAGCGCCGAAGCCGACGACAGCAGCCTCTCGATCAGCACCGGATCGAGCCTGACCGTGCCGAATTCGGCTTGCCGGAATACGCCGTAGCGCGCCCGCTCGGCCTCGGCCAGAAGCCAGACGATGCGCACGCCGTTCGGTGTGATCAGCAATTCCTTGGCGCGCCCCTCGGCAAAGACATCGAGGTGATCGGCGATGACGGCTTCGGGGAAGCGCACGCCCTTGCGGTCGCTCCGCAGCACCGCCTCGGCCGGAAATCCAGCCGCCTTCGGCAGCGTATGGTCGAGATGATCGAAATTGGAAAAAGTCGTCGGCGATCCTGGCCGCATCATCATGTCGAAAGTGCCTGGTATCGCGACCTTTTCGGTGATCGAAACGCTCAGCCAGCGCGCCGGCAGCTTCCTGATCGCCAGCGTGTCGACGATGGTCCGCACCTGCACCCGCCGGCCGTTCCACGAGCCGGCGAAGGTGACGACGCCGGTAGTGCCGTCCGAGATATTGGCGACGTCGGGGATGACGGCGCGGATTCCGGCTTCCTCGGCGGCAAGCGCGGCCAAGGCCTTGATGCGGCTGGCGCGCGCAAGCCAGGCGAAATGAAGGACGAGAGCCAGGGCAACCGCCCCGGCGAGCAATGCTGAGATCACCTAACGCACCTTGTCACGCAAATGTCCGCCCGACAGGGCGCGCCTCCCGTCAGTACCCCTGCGGCTTCGGCCACGGCATGGTGAACTGGGCGCCGCGGCGCACGAATTTGTAGCGGTAGAAGTGGAACCACAGCGAGATCAGGAAGTAGAAAGCGACCATGGCGATCAGCTGCGAACCGAAGCCGAGGAAGATCGCAAAGAAGGTGACCACGCAAAGGCAGAACAGCACGATCGCCGGCAGCGGATGGAACGGATGGGTGTAGCCGCGGCGGATCGAGCCGAGCGGCCACTTCTTCCTGAACATGATGATGTTGATGCTCATGAAGGTGTATTGCAGCACGCCCGACAGGATCGAGAAGGTGATCGCCTGGTTGAGGTCGGCGATGAAGGCGAAGGCCAGCGCGATCGGCAGCAGGAACAGGATCGAACGGTAGGGCGTGCGGTATTTCGGATGCACCGCCGAGAACCAGGTCGGCAGATAGCGGTCGCGGCCGAGCGAGAACCAGGCGCGCGCGGCGTCGTTGATGCAGCCATTGGCGGAGGCGAGTGCGGCAAGCAGCGTCGCGATGAACAACAGGTTCTCCAGCAGCGCACTGCCGGTCAGTTTGCCTGCGTCCCACAGCGGATAGTAGGTGATGCCGAGATATTCCCAGGGCATCAGCGAGGCGCAGACATACCAGGTCATGGCGGCGGCGATCAAAAGCGTGATCATACCGGCCATCGTGCCGTAGGGCAGCGAGCGCGCCGGCGAGCGCACTTCCTCGGCGGCCTGCGTGGTGCCCTCGATGCCGAGATAGTACCAGATGCCGAACTGGAAGGCGGCGATGACGCCGATCCAGCCATAGGGCAGGGCGTTGCCGGGGGTCACCAACTCGTTCAGCTTCAGCACGGCGCCTTGCGTCCACGGGCTGACCGAGAAGAACAGGATGACGATCGAGACATAGGCGACGGCGGTGATGACGAAGTTGACGTTGAGCGTCATCAGCACGCCGCGATAGTTCAGCCACGCCAGAACGACGATGGTCGCTGCGATGAAGGAATTGTGGTTGAGGCCCTCGACGCCGGCCTTGGCGACGATCGTGTCGCCGAGCAGGATCGCGTCCGACACTTCGAGCATGGTATAGGCAAAGACCAGGAAAAGCGCGACGTTGAAGGCCATCAGCGGCCCGACAATGTGCTTTGCCTGGGCATATTGGCCGCCGGCGGCAGCGACCGTCGAGGTGACTTCGGAATCGATCATCGCCACCGACGTGTAGAGCAGCCCGACGATCCAGCAGACGATCAGCGCGGCCAGCGCGCCGCCCTTGTCCGCCGCGAAATTCCAGCCGGTGAATTCACCGACCAGAACGATGCCGACGCCGAGCGCCCAGACATGGGCGGGGCCAAGCACCCTGAGCAGCGAAACCCTGTCGCCTTGCACTTGCACCGCTGGTTCAGCCGTGATCGTCATCGTTCAATCCCCCACTCAGATCCGGTGTTTTTCGGACACGGCTTCAAGTTCGCCTTCCCTGGACGAGGTCAGCATCTCTTCGGAATAGGTCGTATCGATCTTGAACCAGTCGTAGAGCATCCACAGCGCGAGCACGATCGAGATGCCCCAGCATGCGTAAGAGAGTGCCACCCACATGACGATGCTTCCCTATCTATTTGTCGCCGAACTTTTCGTCGATGACGTCGCGGTATTCGCGGTCCGATGCGCGGAACAGAAAGATGAAATAGCCGATCAGCACCGCGGCCATGATGATCAGCGTCGGCCAGTCGATGATGTAGTGGAACCGGTTCTGGATGATGTCGTGCGCGGTTTCCGGCGTGTAGCCGAGCTTTTCCCAGATCGAGGCCATGGTCGGGTTTTGTCCGAGCGCTTCCCACGTCTTGGCGTCGAGCGCGTCGATGGATTTTGCCGCCCCTGCCAGCCCTAGTTTCAGCGGCAGCCACAGCGCGACGAAAATCGCGACCACGACGACGGCGATATCGAAAACCTGTCCGGCCTTGCTCTGTTCGGGCGGTGTATAGCGGGCCATGCGTCTCCCCCTCAGGACTTGCGGTTGCGGTAGGCGTCGGCATTCTTGATGTCGAGGCCGTAGATGAAGTCCTTGTCTTCCTTGTAGTGGTTGACCATCGCCAGGATCGCGGCCGTGTTGAAGATCAGCACGGCGCCGGCGGCGACCGCGACAACGAGCTTGATGCCGGCGTCGGGAATGTACGGCCATGTCATGAACAGGACAAAGAGGATCGTCGCCCACAGGCAGACGATCAGGAGCATGGATCCACGCACGTCGGAACGGTACAACGCTTCGACGCGCTGTTGCAGGTCGGACATCGGCTTTCCCCTTTTTCAACGCCCGGTCCGGATTGGCCGGTCATTGCCCTCTTTCAAGAGAGTGAAATTTTTTTCATAAAATCCGGCCGAATTTTGGAATTGTCAAGACGATTTTACACAGCGTTAACCGTTTGTTTGGTCCGCGGATTTGCCTGACAATGAAATTATTTGCTTACGGGTATTGCAGGCTCCCGGCGTTTGCGATCAATATTCGGCAACGCTCCCGCCTGTGTGCCGGGAGCAGGGGAAAGCAAAAAGTTCTGTCGAACGGAGGACCAGCGGATGACGGCATCCTGGAGATTTTCGGCCCTTGCGGACCGCCACCGGGCGCTCGGCTCGAAGCTCGAGGACTGGAGCGGCATGGGCACCGCCTGGACCTACGACAAGGACGCCGACGAAGAGTACATCGCCATCCGCACCAAGGCCGGCCTGATGGACGTGTCCGGTTTGAAGAAGGTCCACATCACCGGGCCGCACGCCTCGCACCTGATCGACCTGGCGACGACGCGCGATGTCGAAAAGATCTATCCCGGCAAGTCGGCCTATGCCTGCATGCTCAACGAGGCCGGCAAGTTCACCGACGACTGCATCCTCTACCGCACCGGCCCGAATTCCTGGATGGTCGTGCATGGCTCGGGCACCGGCCATGAAGAGCTGCAGCGCGCATCGGTCGGTCGTGACGTGTCGCTGCGCTTCGACGACAATCTGCACGACCTTTCGCTGCAAGGCCCGACGGCGATCGATTATCTGGCAAAGCATGTGCCCGGCATTCGCGACCTCAACTATTTCCACCACATGCAGACGCAACTGTTCGGTTTTCCGGTGATGATCTCGCGCACCGGCTATACCGGCGAGCGCGGCTACGAGATCTTCTGCCGCGGCCAGGACGCCGGCACGATCTGGGACAGGATCCTCGACGAGGGCAAGAGCGCCGGCATCATTCCGTGCCGCTTCACCACGCTCGACATGCTGCGCGTCGAGAGCTACCTGCTGTTTTACCCCTACGACAATTCGCAGAAATACCCGTTCGAGAACGAAGGCCCGGGCGACACGCTGTGGGAGCTCGGTCTCGACTTCACCGTCAGCCCCGGCAAGACGGGCTTTCGCGGCGCCGAGGAGCACTATCGCCTCAAGGGCAAGGAACGCTTCAAGATCTTCGGCGTGCTGCTCGAAGGCAAGGAGCCAGCCGACGAGGGCGCACCGGTCTATCGCGACGGCAAAAAAGTCGGCGTGGTGACCTGCGCCATGTATTCGCCGCTGGTCAGGAAATCGATGGGCATCGCCCGGCTCGACGTCGACTGCGCGGTGCAGGGCACCAGGCTTGAGATTCGCAACAAGAGCGGCGCCATCAGCGCAACGGCCGAGCCGCTTCCCTTCGACGATCCGAAGAAGACCAAGCGCACGGCGAAAGGCTGAGGCATACTGCGGGTATGGCAGCGAAAAGCATCATCAGCCGCCCGGTCTATGGGACCCTGTCTCCGCAGCCTGGCAAGCATCATCTTTTCATAGCGGATGCAGAGGGAGCGCTGGCGATTGCCGATCTGGCCGCTAAGGCCCCGGCGGATTTCTTCGGCGGCGCCCACATCATCTTCATTCCCGGCCGCGACGGCAAATATGCCGATGTGCTCGAAGCACTGAAGCCGGCGCAGTTCTACCTCGGCCATTCCTTTGCCAGCGCCCTGCCGCGGCTGAAGCAGACGCTGGCCAACGCGCATATGGGGCTCAGGCTCTATCTTGCCGGCACCGAAGGCCTGATCGGCCAGGCCATGCAGGCGGCGCTCGAAGCCGGCATCGACCACACCTCGATCCAGACCGAGCATCGCGGCTCGCTGGCGCGCCGCATGCAGTGCGTCCATTGCAAGGGCATCACCGAGAACGTCACGACGCAGCCGGCGACCTGTTCGCATTGCGGCCTCTTGCTTCTGGTGCGCGACCACTATTCGCGGCGCCTCGCCGCGTTCCAGGGCGTCTGCATCAATGCCGAGGACCGCAGCGAAATTCCTCCAACCGAGGAGGTCTTTCGATGAGCACCGGCACCACCAAGCTCGACGTTGTCGTCAGCGATGTCGTTCCGGTCAACGAGCTGGTGACGCGCTTTCATTTCCGCAGGCGCGACGGCGAGCTTTTGCCGACCTTTTCCGGCGGCGCCCATGTGGTCGTCGAGATGCGCGATGGCGAACGCACCAGGCTCAATCCCTATTCGCTGATGGGCTCGCCGCTAGACACCCGCGAATACACCATCTCGGTGCGCCGCGACGACGCCGGCCGCGGCGGCTCGCTGTTCATGCACAGGCAGGTCAGGCCGGGCACGGAGATGGTGGTCAGCTATCCCGTCAACCTGTTCTCGCTCGATCTGCGCGCCAGGAAGCATCTGATGCTGGCCGGCGGCATCGGCATCACCCCGTTCATGGCGCAGACCGCGCAGCTGGCGGCGGAAGGCGGCAATTTCGAGCTGCACTACACCTGCCGCACCGCCTCGCTCGGCACCTATGCCGATCTGCTGAGAGAGCGCTACGACCGCCGGGTCAGGTTCTATCACGACGACCGCGACGAGCGCGTCGATCTCGACCGGCTGCTGTCGTCGCAGCCGCTCGGCACGCATCTCTATGTCTGCGGCCCGTCCGGCATGATCGGCTGGGTGCGCGAGCGTGCCGCGGCGCTCGGCTGGCCTCCCGAGACCGTGCATTTCGAGCATTTCGCGGCGCCGCAGCCCGGCGCGCCTTTCGACGTGACGCTGGCGCTCAGCGGCAAGACAATCCGTGTCGACGAGCAGCAGAGCCTGCTCGAGGCAATCGAGGCGGCCGGCGTCGATCCGCCCTATCTCTGCCGTGGCGGCGTCTGCGGCCAGTGCGAGACCAACGTCATTTCGCATGACGGCAAATTCATCCACAACGACCATTGGCTGAGCGAAGAAGACCACCGTTCGGGCTGCAAGATCATGCCCTGCGTGTCGCGCTTCGAGGGTCGGTCGCTGGTGCTGGAAAGATAGGAGGCGAGCTTGGGCATCACCTTTCGCAAGGAAACGTTCCGCGACGACTTCACCTTCAGGAACAGCCCGGAGCACATCAGGCGGTTTCCTTTCCCGTTCCATGAAGACAGCTACATGTATGCGGTCAATATCGAGCCGCATGTCGTCGGGCCGAAGGGCAGCGTGCTGGAGAATTTGATCGACGTCGACGAGCACTATGTCGCCGAAATGCAGGACCGCGCTTTGGTGCTGGCCGAAGACCCGCTGCGCTGCCAGTCGCTGCCGCACATGACGCTGGCCGGCTGGGATCTGCTCGAGCTTTTGATGGAGCAGCAGGCGCTGGGCTATCCCGAGCATTTCACGCTGACGCGCGACGGCGACCGCTGGCGCTGGATCAACCGGCCGCTCGGCATCGACGACAGCTTCACCTTCGGTGACGTCTCGACGCTGCCCTATGGGCCGATGGAATATATCACCCGCCAGAGCCAGGGCGATTTCTGCATCCTCGACCAGCGCGACGGCAATCTGTGGATGGATGCCGGCATGGTCACCACCCAGGCCGACTGGTCGCTCGATTTCGACATCGGCATGAACTTCTTCGAATGGCACGCGCCGGTGCCGCTGGCGCATGAGAAGGGGATATTCGTCCGGGCGCTGAAGTTCCTCACCAACATTCAGCAGGGCAAGCCGGCGCGCCGGCTGAACTGGACGATGACCATCAATCCGCGCCTCGACACCAGCCCGGAAAATTACCACAAATGGGGCTCGGACCGCGCCACGGTGACGCCGGAAAATGTCGGCGAAAAAGTGCATCTGCGCGTTGAGCTGCAGAGCTTCTGGCGGCTGCCGCGCTCGAACGCGATCGTCTTCCCGATCCGCTGCTACCTGATCAAGATGGACGAGCTGGTGACGCAGCCGAAATGGGCACGGCGCCTGCACCGCGTCATCCGCGACCTGCCCGAGGAACTCGCCAATTACAAAGGCCTGACGCGCTATCGGCCGACACTGGTCGAGTGGCTGTCGAGGTTGGATGATGGCAGCCCGACGTCGCCTGGGTTCGGGCCGGATTGAGTTTTTCTCGCCCCTGTTGGCGCTGCCCCTAAAGCAGCCAATCTCCCCCCTAGGGGGGAGATGCCCGGCAGGGCAGAGGGGGGCGCCGTGGAGCGCCGGCCTTGCCCAATCTCCCACCCCAGCGCCTCCGCGAAGCTCACGCCGCGCCGCCCAGCCCAGCCACGATCACGACATGCTGACAGACATTGTCGATATCGCGAATGACATCGTCGTTCCAGAAGCGCAGGACCGTCCAGCCCAGCGCTTCGAACTTCGCGGTTCTTGCAGCGTCCGATTCCGACGTTTCGGCCTGGCCATGCTGGGAACCATCAAGCTCGACGATCAGCTTTTTGTCCGGGCATGCAAAATCGACGACATGGCCGGCGATAGGCATCTGGCGTCGAAATCCCAGTCCCATCAACCTGTGTGCCCTGATCTCATTCCAAAGCTTGAGTTCGGCATCGGTCATCGCCTTGCGCATCCTGCGCGCATTGCGGCGGTTGTTGGCGGATACTAGATTATGCGTCATCGCGGTTCGCCCCCCTCTGTCCTGCCGGACATCTCCCCCTCAAGGGGGGAGATCGAATGTCACTTCGGCTTTCGCCAATCCCCAATGCTGCAAAAGAGTAGCCGTCGCGAAGCCGCCGATCTCCCTCACGAGGCGACCAAGGGGGAGATCGAGCTCCGCTAACCCGCGCTTTGCGGGTAGCAGATGATCGACAAATAGCGCATCGGCAGAACGCTCAGCACTTCCGGTCCGTGCGGCGCGTCGGCGTCGAAGAACAGGCTGTCGCCGGGCTTCATCGGGTAGAGATTGCTGCCGTGCCGGTAAACCACTTCGCCTTCGAGCATATAGAGGAACTCCATGCCCTCGTGCTGGAAGGTCGGAAACACGTCGGAATCCTCGGTGAGCGTGATCAGATAGGGTTCGACGACGACGCCGCTGGTGTTGGAGCCGATATGGCCGAGCAGATTGTACTGGTGGCCGGCGCGCGTGCCGCGGCGTTCGACGTCGAGCCCTTCGCCGGCCTTGACGAAGACGGCACTGCGCTCTTCCTCGAAGCGGCGGAAGAAAGCGGTGACAGGAACGCCTAGCGCCCGCGACAGCGCCTGCAACGTGGTCAGCGACGGCGAGGTGATGCCGTTCTCGATCTTCGACAGCATGCCCAACGAAATGTCGGTGGCGGCAGCCAGATCGGCCACCGTAATGCCGAGCTTCTTGCGGAATGCCCGCACCTCGCGGCCGATCGCGACCTCCAGGACTTTTTCGCGGGTATCGCGAATGGCGTGCGGGTTTTGTGTGAGCGGCGCGCGTATCTTGCGCGGATCGATTACAGCAACCGACGGCTTGGCTTTGCCCGCGGCGGCTGCAGCAGGCTTTAGACTGGATGCTTTTTTCGCCATGTTGCCACCCCGGACCTTGCCGATTCATTTCACTCACGGTGAACATATTCGGTGCCGATACAGAAGCGCAACTCTCACGGCAAGCCACCCGTGTCGAATTGCGCAATGTCCGGATTTCGCCCGAGCTACCACGTCGCTTGGAAATCCAGCTTGGTGAAACGAGGGTTTCGCGACAAGACCTGTTGACAGCATCGAAGGGGCAATTACTGTCCTGTCAGTGAAATTTGTTTCGTTAGGGAAATGAGATCGGGAGGCCCGCAATGAAAGATCGTGTTGCCGTCATCGGAGCCGGGCCGTCCGGCATGGCCCAGCTCCGGGCCTTCAAGTCGGCCGCCGACAAGGGCGCCGACATTCCCGAAATCGTCTGCTTCGAAAAGCAGTCCGACTGGGGCGGCCTGTGGAACTACACCTGGCGCACCGGCCTCGACGAACACGGCGATCCCGTGCATGGCTCGATGTACCGTTACCTCTGGTCGAACGGCCCGAAGGAATGCCTCGAATTCGCCGACTACACCTTCGAGGAGCATTTCGGCCGGCCGATCGGCTCCTATCCGCCTCGCGCCGTGCTGTGGGACTACATCAAGGGCCGCGTCGAAAAGTCCGGCGTGCGCCAATGGGTACGCTTCAACAGCCCGGTGCGCATGGTCACCTTTTCCGAAACGACAAAAAAATTCACCGTCACCGCGCATGACCGCACCAACGACCTCACCTATTCGGAAGAGTTCGACAATGTCGTCGTCGCTTCGGGGCATTTCTCCGTGCCCAACGTTCCCTATTTCGAGGGCTTTTCGACCTTCAACGGCCGTATCCTGCACAGCCACGATTTCCGCGACGCCATGGAATTCAAGGGCAAGGACATTTTGATCATCGGCCGCTCTTATTCGGCCGAGGACATCGGCTCGCAATGCTACAAATACGGCGCCAGATCGATCACCTCCAGTTACCGCTCGAAGCCGATGGGCTTCAAATGGCCGGAGAATTGGAAGGAAGTGCCGCTGCTGCAGAAGGTCGTCGGCAAGACGGCGCATTTCAAGGACGGCAGCACCAAAGACGTCGACGCCATCATTCTGTGCACCGGCTATCTCCATTCCTTCCCGTTCCTCACCGAGGATTTGAAGCTCAAGACCGCCAACCGCATGTGGCCCGACGGGCTTTACGAAGGCGTCGTCTGGGAGAAAAACCCCAAGCTGTCCTATATCGGCATGCAGGACCAGTTCTACACCTTCAACATGTTCGACGCGCAGGCCTGGTTCGCCCGCGACGTCATCATGGGTCGCATCAAGCTGCCCTCGGCCGAAGCGATGGCCGAGCACGGCAAAAAGTGGCGGGCACGCGAGGAAACGCTGGAAGACGCCGAGCAGATGATCTGGTTCCAGGGCGACTACACCAGGAAGCTGATGGAGCAGACCGATTATCCCGGCTTCGATGTCGAGGCCGTCAATCAGACCTTCATGGAGTGGGAGCACCACAAGGCGGAAGACATCATGGGCTTCCGCGACCATTCCTATCGCTCGCTGATGACCGGCACGATGGCGCCGCTGCACCATACGCCCTGGCTGCAGGCGATGGACGATTCAATGGAAAGCTATCTCGAGGTGAAGGGGGTCGCGGCGGAGTAGGCCAGGGGTCGAATACCCAAATCGTTTGGACGGGCTGCGTCGTCGCAGAGGTCCGGACGACGCAAGTTGACCCTGTGGTTTCGGTTTTGACGCCTTCTCGGCGCTGCGTGAGATCGCGGTGTCGCGGGAAGCAAGCGTTTGAAGGCCCGTCGTTTCGCTGATTACGGTCCTGGCGCTCTTCACTACCGGCTGACGCAAAAAACCTCTCGTTTTCCCACTATTGTTCCCACTGCACGTCAAACGCTGCCGGCCGAGGTTTAGCCGTCCGGGCAATCCCGGTCGAGCAACATCCGAACCAGGAGTGAATGACATGCAGGACGATACAATGGTCATGGAGAAGTCTTCCGTTAAGAAGGCGCCGCGGGAGCCAAGGAACGGCGTTGACACGCCCACCCTTCTGGCCACCATCAACGCAGTCGCGGGGCAGCCCGAGCTTGCCAAGTTCCAGTTCCGTGCCAAGAGCCGCTGGATTGCCGGCACGCACAGCAGCAGCACCATGGCCAATTTCTTCGGCGCTGGCACCGAGCAGTCTCACAAGATGGCCTACCAGGCTGACAGCGACCATCCAGCGGTGCTGTGCGGCACAGACAACGGCCCGACGCCGGTCGAATATCTTCTCCACGCGCTTGCTTCATGCCTCACGGCCGGCATCGCGAACATCGCGGGCGTGCGCGGGGTGACGCTGCATGAGGTGGAATCGACCGTCGAAGGCGACATCGACCTTCGCGGCATCCTCGGCATCTCGAACGAGGTCCGCAACGGCTACCAAGGCATCCGTATCTCCTTCAAGATCAAGGGCGATGCTCCCGCTGAGAAGCTCGAGGAAATCGTGACGCAGTCGCGTGCCCGTTCCGCCGTGTTCGACGTGCTGACCAACGGCGTGCCGGTCTCGGTTGTCGTGAAAGGCTGACTTCGGTCCGGAAGAGCAATATCGCCGGCCTCGTCCTGGAAAAGGATGGCGCCGGCGATCTGTTGCCCCTGCTTGCAAGGCGCGGATTCCATGCAGCGTACAGACGTGGCCATTATCGGCGCCGGACAGGCGGGTCTAGCCATGAGCCGATGCCTGTCCGAGCGCGGCGTCGACCACGTCGTGCTGGAGCGCGGCCGGATCGCGGAGCGCTGGCGCAGCGAACGGTGGGACTCGCTCCGCCTGCTGACGCCCAACTGGATGACGCGCCTGCCCGGCGGCGGCTATCGCGGCGCCGATCCCAACGGCTTCATGACAATGGCTGAGACCGTCGGGTTCCTGGAGGATTACGCGTGCTCGATCACCGCGCCGGTGGAGGACGGTGTGGAGGTGCTTTCGGTCGAAACGATCGACGGAGGCTTCCGGCTGCTGACCGATCGCGGCCAATGGAGCGTGCGTGCGGTCGTGATCGCGACCGGATACAGCGACAGGCCACGCATTCCGCCACTGGCAAAGGAGATCTCCTCCCGCATCAGGCAGATCGTGCCGCGGGACTATCGCAATCCCCGGCAACTGGCTCAGGGCGGCGTTCTCGTGGCCGGGGCCTCGGCGACCGGCATACAACTTGCGGAGGAGATCAATCGGTCCGGCCGCCCGGTAACCCTGTCGGTCGGCAGCCATACACGCCTGCCGAGGCTCTACCGCGGGCACGACATCCTGTGGTGGCTCGACCGGCTGGGAATGCTTGCCAAGCCCGTCGCCGAAGTCTCGGATCTCGCCGCGGCACGGCGGCAGCCCTCGCTACAGCTCATAGGTACACCCGAGCGCAGGTCGCTCGATCTCGCCGGCCTTCGGCAGCAAGGCGTTCGTCTTGTTGGTCGAGCCATTGCCGCTTGCGATACACGCATTCGGTTCAATGGCGATCTCGCCGACACGACCGCGGCGGCGGAACGCACACTGAGGCGCGTGCTGGCCAACATAGACCGCGCGGCCGCCGGCGAGGGCCGCTACTCAATCGATCCCGGTTCCATTCCGAGCCTGATCCTGAGCGCCGAACCGACCGAAATCGACCTCATCGACGAGGGTATCGAGACCATCATATGGGCCACCGGCTATCGCCGCGAATACCCATGGCTGAAGTTGGATGTGTTCGACGCCCGGGGCGAAATCCTGAACGATGGCGGCGTCTGCGCGTATCCGGGACTTTACGTGCTAGGCCTGAATTTCATGCGCCATCGAAGCTCCAGCTTCCTCGACGGCGTCGGCCGCGATGCCGAGGCTTTGGCGGCTCACATGGCAATGTTTCTCGACGCCTCTCGCCGAGCCGCGGCCTGACCGCCGAATACAACGCTGGTGCGGCAAAAATCGACGTTGCCATCAACGCTGACGCTCACGCCCGACCACGACAAGGGCTCCACTGGCGCCATAGTTAGCGCCCGCAACCATGGAGAAAATCGAAATGAGTACAATGATGAACCCTTCCCTGTCCCTCACCACAACGCGAGGTTTGCGCTGGGCCGGCGGAACGATGCTGGCCGCAGTCTGGCATTTCATTCGCATCCAGCGGGACCGTCGACAGCTTAATGAGCTGCCGGACTACATCCTGCGCGACGTCGGCATCACCCGCTTCGAGATCAACTCGATCACCTGGTTTGCCGGGCGTGACCCCAGCCGCCGCACGCGTTCAGGCGGCACTGGTGCAGTTTCTGCCGAAGGCCAGCCTCGACTTCCACGCATTGATCCATGAGTCGATGTCAGCAAGCGAATATGCCCGATTTGGCTTTTCGGTCTTGGTATTGCGCGGCGAATTTGCTTCAGTTCCGACGCGGCTCATCGCCCGGGAACTCATTTCCCGCGTTCAGGGCGCAATCGGTACGATTGTTCCTGGCGCGGGACACATGGGGCCGCTGACCCACGCAGATCTGGTGGCGGATCGTTTGGTCCGGCAGATTTTGTCCCATGACACCGCGGGATCGCGAGCTGCATGACCGCAACTTGCCTGTCCCACAGGCAGCACGACCCTTCGAAGCAGATCCGTGGGTGCGGAGAATTCACACCGTAGCTTCTATGCGATCGCGTATCATATTTCCGGCCGGCTCCTCCGTGTCGAAGAAATCGTCCCGCATCTGCATTTCTGTGTAGAGCTTGGCCGCTTCCGCGAGAGTGGCATCCGCGCCAGCGATCTTGCCGCGCCGCTTCGCAAGCCCGAGAGCTAGCAAGGAGCGGGCAAGCTCCGGCCGCAATTCCACCCGCCTGGCAAGATTGCAGGCCTGTTCGAGCCAGCCAATCGCCGATCTGGAAGGTTTCAGCTCGGCAAGGCCGCGCAGTACGATGATCTGGCTCCACGGATCGCCGCGCCCCCGTGCTAACTCGAGCGCATGGCCGAGATTGGCCGCAGCTTCCGGCTCACAGAGGCGCGCACGCACGCATGCGAGCACAGCGCGCGCGTGACATTCGAACTGGGCAAGATCGAGCCGCTCAGACTCGGTCACCGCCATCTCCAAGGTGGCGCCCGCGTCGTGGTTGCGGCCCAGCAGGAATTCCGCATGCCCGAGCACCGTCAACAGCCATGGCCGGAGTAGGATAGATCCGCTGGTCGCGGCTTCGGAGGACCACAATTGCAGCGCCTCGACAAGCGTCGGCTCGGGTCCGCGCAGGACGCCCACCACACCGGTGAAATAGGCGGCCGCGCAGCTGTCGATCGGGCGCGCCACTTCGGCGGCGACCTTATGCAGTTCGGCAAGCGAACGCTCCGCATCGTCAAACCGGCCAAGGCGCGCTTCCGCTTGCGCACGGTGCCCCAGGTACCAAACCGCACGCGCACCGAGCTGTCCGAAACGCTCCAGACGCCAAGCTTTGGTGAATCTCTCCTCATGCGGAACAAGCCGCTCCAGCACCTGCCGGGCCTCGCTGCGGATCAGAAGCGCCTGTGAGGCGGCCAGATCCGACTCGCTTATGCAGCGCTGCACGCCGTTTGCCGTGGCGCCGCGCTTGAGTGTATCGGCCGGTTCCAGCGCCTCCTCGTAGCGGCCGTGGGAGCTGTTAAGATAACTCAAGTGGAGCAACACGTCGGAAATGAGTTGCGGATCGCCCAGTTCCATGGCCAGTTCGCGCGCTTCCAACAGCTGCGGCAGCACCTTCCGGTAGGCCCCGAGGGCGCCGTAGGCGGGTCGCATCCGCACCCGCAGGTTGATCGCCTGGGCCAGGGTTGTCGGATTTCGGGGCAGCGCGGCGACCGCCTTGCGGGCGCTTTCCAGGAACTGGACCGCGGCGGAATAGGCCGAACGTTCCTCCGCCCGACCCGCCGCTTGCAGCAGATAATCCGCGGCAGATTCCCATGCCTCGGCACGAAGAGCGTGTTCGGCCAATTGCTCGATGTGGTGGTTCAGCGACCCGGCATAGAGTCTTTCCGTCGCAACCAACGCAGCCCGATGCAGCCTCTTTCGGTCCTCCGCCAGCAGAGATTCGTTGGTCACCTTCAGCGTCAACGCGTGCTTGAAGGTATATTCCACGTGAGGATAGCTCTGGACCTCGAACAGGAATTCCAGACTCTGCAGTTTGGCCAGGCATGCCTCCAACTCCGCCTCCGAGAGCGGCGAGAGCGCCCTCAGCAGCGGAAACGGAACATTCTTGCCGATAACCGAAGCCAGTTGGAGTACTTGCCTTTCCGAGTCACCTAGCTGCTGGATGCGTGCGGCGATGAGCGATTGAACCGTCGACGGGACGGTGATGGATTCCACCGGTCTCGTGAGCTCGTAGCGGCCCAACTGGCCGGCAAGGACGCCGTCCGCCACCAGTCCGCGCACCATTTCTTCCAGAAATAGCGGTGTGCCCTCGGCCCGCTCGGCAAGCGATTTCCGCAGTTCCCCCAGGCTGGGATCGGATCCTAGCAATTCGGTGAGGAACTGCTCCATTTCATCTCGCGCGAACCGCTCCAGTCTTATCTGCTGGAAATAGCCGCGGCGATTCCATTCGTGCCGATACTGCAGCCTGTAGGTGGCGAGCAGCATGATGCGGTTGGCACCCATGACTTCGACCAGCCTGTTCATTACAGCCTCGCTCTCGGCATCGATCCAGTGCAGATCCTCGATAAGCACGGCGACGGGTGCGGCTCGGCTCAAGGCAACGAGAAAAGCGCTCATCGCTTCGGATACGCGTGAGGTCCGCTCCCGCGCATCGAGATGCCGCCAGGAAGAATCGTTGACCGGCAGGTCCGCGAGGAAGGAGAGCGGCGCCGTGTGACGTGGATCCAGGTTCAACTCCGCCTGTTTGAAGGCAAACAGGCGCTCGGCTTCCGCCAAGCCGTCTTCGCCGCGAATGCCACAGGCCGAGAGCAGCAGCTTCTTTACAGCCCCGAGAGCAACTGACGAATCAAATTCCAGACCGCCGCATTCAAGCACAGTAAAACCGGCCACCTCGTCGAGGGAGAGAAATTCATGGGCAAGCCTCGACTTGCCCATGCCGGGGTCCGCGACGATCCCGACGACCTGGCCGTGGCCCTCCCTGACCCTGCGCCAGGTTGCAAGAAGGATTTTGAGCTCGAGCTCGCGGGCCACCAGTCCGGTGAGGCCGCGGTTGGCCCTCAAGTGCCAGCGCGACAGAGCGTGATTTTCGCCCAACAGCTCGTAAACGCGTTCGTCGCGGCCAAGTTGTGGATGCTCCGAATGCGCCAAGCGGTGCATCTGCACATAGCCCCCGGCTGCTGCGCGCGCCCGGCCTGTCGCGGCGATCGTCGCACGGTGCAAGGCACGCATCAGCCGGTTGGCTGCACGCGGCGCGGCTCCGGCCAGTTCAACCTTGCTGGCTTGGGTCGTCCATTGCTGCCGTACGATCACCTCGCCGGTGTCTATTCCGACCCTCAACTGGATCCCGCCCTGGGAAAGCTCCTCCACCGCCAGCTTGGCCGCAAGCGCGGCGCGGCATGCAAGATAAGCGTGATCCTCCGTGGCGCGAGCGAGGCCGAATGCTGCGGTGATTGTCCCGTCAGCAGCCGACGTGACGACGCCGCCATGACTCTCCACGACTTCTATCACCCGATCCTCGACGGGCTGGAATTCGCGGATCGCCACTTCCGGATCCTCCGTTTCGAGGAGATGCATGGGACTGACCACTTCCGTGGCTAGTACGGTTATGTACTGCCGGGAGCGGTTGATTCCCAAGGACGCCGGAGGGCCGGCCAATTGCTGCGTCTGTTCAGGGTCGGCAAGGAAACGACGCGTTTCCTCCACGAAGGTCGCGAATGCCGGTTCATGGCCAAGCAGCACGTGGTTGGCGCTGTCGAGCGCGACGAAACGCGCGCCGGGAATTTTCCCTGCCATCGCTTGGCCATGGTCGAACGGAATGACTGCGTCCCGCGTGGCATGCATCACCAGAGTCGGAACGCGGACCCGTGGTAACAGCTCGTCCACGTCGATGACGGCGCCTTCCTCGAAAATGCGATGGGCAATCTCCGGCGAGACGGTATTGCGTTGCAGCTCGTTGTACCAATTCCTCTGTTCCGGCGTTGCTTCAGGAATGAAGAGGGAGGTGAACATCTGCCGGAACACAGGGTCGTCTTGGCCCCACCCTTCCTGTATCAGCGATCCCATCGCTTCGCGGCGCGCTATTTCGCGCTGATTGCCCCGTTTGCGCCAGCCTTTGGTAAATCCGCCATACAGCACCATCCCGGCCACGCGCTCGGGATGCCGGACGGCATAGGCTATCGAAACGGCGCACCCTTGGGAAATGCCAAGCAGGGAAACGCGGCGCAGACCGGCCGCATCGATGATGCTCTCCAGGTCGGCGACCATGGCTTCGAAGGATAGGTCGGCGGGATACCGGTCCGACAGACCGTTGCCGCGCTGGTCGTAGCGTATCAGCTGGTAGTGCGCCGAGAGGCCCTCGATCCAATGCTTCCACACCGGACTGTCCCATTCGAGCTCGAGATGGGACATCCAGTGCGCGGCCCTTACCAAAGGGGGACCTTGACCACTCAAGGAATAGGCCAGGCGCGCGCCATCGGGCGTCGTGCACCGGCGGATCTCCTGCGCGAGGACTCGCTCCGGCGGAGGACGGAGCTGTATCTCCGCTGCAGGCCAAACCTGCGGAGTGACGGTCTCTCCGCTGGGAGCGGCCGCGGGTTCGGTTCTCGAAGCGCGGCTCTGGACCATGGCGGATTGCCGTGCTGCCTCGCTCAGCCGGCGGATGTCCGCTCGAAGAGCCTCGTCTTCGGGCTCCAACCCGTGAAGGACATGGGCGTACGGAAGCGCCCGCGCCGGCTCATCCGCCAGCCGGTCGACGAGCACCCGAAGGATGCGCAGATGCGTCACGTGCAGTTCGTCGGCGGTCGCAATGCGCCAGGCTTCGAATTCCGGACAGCGCGGCAATGAGAGGTCATCCAGGAAACCTCCGCGGAACGCTCCGGCGAGTGCCTCCAGTTTCTCCCCTTCGAGAGCCTCTATGTCGCGAGCGCCAAGGCCGCGGAGCGGCGCGACGTCCAGCACGATTTCGCTGGTGTTCAGGCGAACTGCGTTACGGTCGGCTTCCAGGATCCCGCCGTCCCCGAGCTCGACAACCTGTCGGATCTTCGAGAGGCTCCAGCGCAGGGCGCCGCGAGGATCGTCCGGTACCTCCCAGAACATCTCGCAAAGGCGCTCGCGCCGCTGCGGGCGCTCTACGAGGGCAAGATAGGCCAGCAGCGCCCGCGTCTTTTTCGAAGGCGGCAAGGAAACGACCTCGCCAAGGCGAAGGACGGTCAGATCTCCGAGAACGCGAATTTCGAGCGACACTTTGTTGATCCTAGTGCGCCTGCTAAATTAGCGATGGATTGTATCAAGTCCGTGCCGCTGCCGAAAGCGTTCGTTTCCGGAGCGCGAGGTTTCCGCCTGCGCTGATTTGCTCTTCTCTTCGTGAGAGAGCCGGGACGGACAGGTGCGGATGAAAGCCGAGCCGGAAACGGGATCACGCCCGTTCCGGCTCGGCTAGTGCTGGTAACGGCACTCTGAAAAGCCCGTAGGCGGGATCTCACGCTGCCGCGCGCACCCATCGAGGCAGCAGGCTCTCGGGATTTGCGCATGCGCTGGACGTGTAGCTTGCCCCGACGAACTCCAGCCGGGCGGCGAGCGTGCCGTCCCGCCAGGCCGCAAGCGTATCCATGCAGCCACCGATATGCTCGCCGCCGACAAAGACCTGCGGAATTGTAGGCGAACCGATCCGGGCCCTCAGGGCCTTCCGGATTTCCCCGTCCAGGCCGTTCTTCTGGAATTCTGGAGCATCGATTTCGATGGACCTGTAGGCGATTCCCGCGCGGTCGAAGAGCTTTCTTACCGTCCAGCAGAATTCGCACCATGTCAGCGCGAACATGACCACCGGACGCTCCGGATCACGGATCGCCTTGTCGACCATCGCATGCGCCGACTGATCGATTTGGATTTCGTTTACAGGTGCCGATGAAAGGGCGAAGGATGGCGGCCGGTCGAAGCGGTAGCCGGGTGTGGAGTGAGAGATCGCCTCTTCGGCGGGCGACATTTCCTCGCTGATGTGATCGAACAGGATCGTGCTGAGATACCGCTCACCCGTATCAGGCAACATACAGAGCACGTTTCGGTCCGGGCCGACGCGTCGAGCGATTTCCAGTGCCCCGCTCAAGGTTGCCCCGCCGGAGATGCCCGCCAGTATTCCTTCTTCCGTCGCAAGCCGGCGCGCGGCTTCCAGAGCGCTGGCGCCTGAAACGGGTAGGATCTCGTCCACAAGATCGTCAGCCATCGCGTTGCCGACGATCTGCGGAATGAAATCAGGGCTCCACCCCTGCATCGGATGTGGCCGGAAGCGGGTGTGCGCCCGAGTCGGCAGCCCCTGTTCGTCGAAAGTTTGGGGAATGCCACTCGACAGCAGCGCCGAATTGTCGGGCTCGCAGACTATGATCCGCGTTTCCGGCCGCTCGCGCTTGAGCACTCGCGCCACACCGGCAAGTGTTCCGCCGGTCCCGGTGCCGGTGACCCAGTAGTCGAGTGGACGGTTCTGGAACGCCGCGAGGATTTCAAGCGCTGTCGTGCGGGCATGAATATCGGCGTTGACGGGCGTCTCGAATTGCCGGCACAGGAACCAGCCGTGCGCTCCGGCCAGTTGGACCGCCTTGGCGAGCATGCCGCTGCCGCGCTCGACGGCAGGGGTCAACACGACCTTGGCCCCGAAAAAACGCATCAGCTTGCGGCGTTCGAGGCTGGCGTTTTCCGGCATGACGATGACGAGAGGGTAGCCTTTCCTCGCGCAAACCATGGCGAGTCCTATGCCCGTGTTGCCGCTCGTCGCCTCGATCACCGTCTGGCCAGGCCGAAGTGCGCCGGAACTCTCCGCTTCTTCGATGAGCGCGGCGGCAAGCCGGTCCTTGACCGAGCCGCCAGGATTGAACGCCTCGAGCTTGGCATAGAGCGAAGCGGCGCCGTTGTTGATGCGGGAAAGGCGGACGACCGGCGTATTGCCGATCGTGTCGAGAATGCTGTCGTAGATACTGCTCATCTCAGCTGGTCCTTGCTTGGTGACGACGGTGCTCCGCCGGTCCGTTCGATCTCTGAGGTTGGCAGGAAGGCCGTGGTTTGCAGCGTTCGAACCAACGTTGAAGTAAATGGATTTCGACGTTTGAATCAGCGGCACATCGCAGGATCCGGAACGCGGCTGCATGGGACCTGCGCTCTTGCGCTGGATGATGCCGCCAATGCGCCCAGAACCACGAGACTGGCCGCGCCTGCGACAAATGCCGCCAGGAAAGCGGGCCCATAGCTGCCGAAGCTGTCATAGACAAAGCCGCCGAAATATCCGGCCACGCCCATCCCCACCCAGGCGATCAGCATGACGATGCCGAGTGACTGGCCAAAGCGTTCGGCTGGCGCAAATTGGCGCACGCAAAGGATCAGGCATGTCATGTTTCCGGCAAAGCCGAAGCCAAAAACCGCCGACAGCGCCAGCAGGCTCAGCTGCTGGTCCAGCGCGGGAAAAATCGCAACGCATGCCGTCTGAATAAACGACGCCAGGGCGTAGGCAGAAATGTTGCCTGCCCGGTCGGCGAGGAGCCCGAATACGATCCGCCCGATGGCGCCGAACAGCATGGCGATCAGCAGGCTGAGCGATCCGACATCCGAAGATCCGCACACGGCCGTGACGAAGCTCGTGAGGTGCATCAGCGGGACGCCCATGCAGGCGCAGCAGAGGAAGGCTGCGGCAGATAGCAGCGTCACCGGGGAAAGATGGCCACCTTGGAAGCCTGGCCTCGCTGAAAAATGCGCCGGTGCGGCAAGGATCCGATTGACGGGCGGCGCCTGAACCGCCGGCATGAAGATCGCCAGCGCAGCCGTCGTCGCCACAGCCATGATCGCGTATGCGAGGCGCCAGCCGACGCCATCGATCAATGCATTTGCGGCGTAGGGCAGTACGCCCTGGCCCAGGGCTCCGCCTGCTGTGACGATCCCTATCGCCAGGCCGCGGCGGCGGTCGAACCAGAGCCCGGTCACGGCAAGTACCGGCGCATAGAGACAGGCAAAGCCTAGCCCGCCTAAAGCGAAGTTGGCGGCATAGATCTGCCAGAGCGAAGTGGCAAAGGAAAGCGCGGCGAGCGCGACCACCATGCCAGCCGAGCCGATGAATAGCAGTGTTCTGATATTCAAATGGTCCACAAGCCGGCCCCAGAACAGCCCGCCCAGGGCCATGCCGACGCTCGATAGCGTGTAGGCAAGGCTGATGTCGGCTCGCGACCAGCCAAACTCCGCCTCAAGCGGTCTGATGAAAACGGATGTGAGTGCCAGGCTGCCAAATCCGAAAGCCATGGCGATCGTGGCGCCGGCCGCGGCCAATAGGCCGCGCAGCCGTATTGTGCTGTCCCGAACCTCCCTGCCTGCAGTTGGTGATATTTGACGATTCGACATGTTCTTGCCCCTCGAAGGATCTCTTCGAAGCTGTCATCGGCCAGCGATATGGAAGCAGGCGTGTGCGTCAGCGTGGAAAGCTCCACCGCGGGCCGTGGAAACGGCCCCGCCTAGACCTGCAGCCTCGTCTCGGTGAACGGCGGATTAGTGAGATCTTCTGATCATCGCCGCGCCATCACGAGGGACTGGTTGACGCCGAGCATGATCTCGAGAAGCGCCAGTGGCAGTTGAGCGCGACGGAGGACAGGGCCTGTATATAGCAAGTCGGCGACTATCCATCGGAGGCCTGCCTTCAGCTAACCTCCCGCGCCGGGTCGGCTGCCAGCGCCAGGGAATTTGCGACGTGCTCGAGGTGCTCCTCGTCCAGGATGCTGGTCGCGACGCGGACGGCGTTCGTTTTTCCGGTCGAAAACTTCGCCCCGGCATGGACCGCGATGCCGTGCGCGGCCAGCGTGACCATCGCGTAAGGTTCCGAGGCAACCGGAATGAGGACGCTGAGACCGTGTCCGGCGTCGATCGCGACATTGCGTTTCGCCAGTTCGCCGGCGAGCCGTGCGCGACGGCGGCGGTAGACCTCCTTCGCCTGCTCAACGAGGTCAGCCGTGGCAGGATCCTGTAGCAGCCAGGCGGTGGCCGCCTGCAGGATACGGCTGGTCCATCCCGAGCTGAAGCTGCGATAGGACTGGATCTGCTCGACGATCGTCGCCGATCCGGACAGCACGGCGAGCCGCAGGTCCGGGCCATGGGTCTTGGAATAGGACAGGATGTGGACGACGCGATCGGGAAAGCGCCGGCCCAGCGAAATGCGCGGCGCCGAGGCAATATCGCCGACGCCGTCATCTTCGACGATCAGTACGTCGGTGCCGGCGAGCAGGTCGCCGATGACTTCCAGCCGCGCCGACGACATGCAGGCGCCGGTCACCGAATGGACGCGCGGCTGGAACAGGAACGCGACGGGCCGCTGCCGCAGAGCGTTGGCAAGTGCATCCGGCAAGGGACCTTCACTGTCGCAGTCCACCGGGATGATCGGCACGTCGAGATCTTCGAGGATGTCGAGAAGGCGAAGCGCCGTCGGGTTCTCGATAGCCACCGGCGCCCCCGACGGGACCAGCGCATGCAGCAAGGTGTAGATGGCGTTGTAGCCGCCATTGGTGGCCAGGAACGCGCCAGGATCGTACGGCCATGACGGGCGCACGGCGGCCTCCAGCTCGGGCAGAATGCGCACCCGCTCGTAGCTGTTGAGCTTTTCGGCGCGCGCGCCATGCGCCAGCGCGATGTCGAGCGGCGGCAACAGCATCACATCGGGCTCCGCGATCGCCAGGTTCAGAACGTCCGCACCGTAATTGCCGCCGCTCATGTGGCGCTCGGGCCGGGCGGCAAAGCGGTTGCCCATGATCCAGGTGCCGTTGCGCCCACGGCCGCCGATGATCTTGTAGCGCCGAAGCTCGCTCCACGCCTGCGAGACAGTCGCCGGGCTGACGCCAAGCACATAGGCCAGATCGCGCACCGGCGGAAGTTTTGCGCCGACAGGCAGCGCGCCGCTTCTGATCAGCGCACTGGTCTCGCGCGCGATGCCCCGCGTCGTGCGGTCGCCAAGGCGTTCAGCGAACCATCCTGCATCGAAGTCCATCGAATCAACAACTGTCAGGGTGAATGTTCAGTAACATAATAACATTTGATCGGCCAAAAATAAACATTTACCAATCGCCGGTCAAACATAGCTTTGAAGTTCATGCCGATGCCCGTCTCCATCACTATAGCCACCCGCGATTGGGACTATCTCACTCCCTTGGTCTTGGGTGACGTCGCCTCCAGCCGCTTGTCGGTGAAGGTTGATCGTGTCGCCACGCTGATCGCGGATCTCGGCACCGATCCGAACTACGATGCGGCGGAGGTCTCATTCAGCCGTTATGTGTCGGCCATGGAGTCGGGCCGGGATACGGTGGTTGGAATACCGTGCTTCATCATGCGCGGCTTTCGCCATCGCTGCATCATAACGGTCGAGACCAGCCCGCTGGAGCGGCTCTCCGACCTTGCCGGCAAACGCATCGGCGTGACCGGCTGGCGCGATTCCGGCAACACATGGACGCGAGCAGCACTTCGCCGGGAAGGTGTCGGCATCGAGGATGCCTATTGGTTTGCCGGCAGGCTGACATCCGAGCACCCGGTCGCCGACCGCCTCGACGGATTCGGCAGGCCGGGGCGCATCGAAGCGGCACCGGGCGAGCGCCCGATGATGGAACTGCTGGCGCAAGGCGAGCTCGACGCCGTTTTCACGCCCTTCATGCCGGACGGCTTTTTCGGCCCGGCTTCCGGCTTCCGGCAAGTGCTGCGCGATTTTCGCGCGGCCGAACGCGCCTATTTCGCCGACGTCGGTTATGTGCCGGGCATGCATCTGGTCGCCGTCAAGGCCGCAATAGCCAGGGAGCACTCTTGGCTGCCGCAGGAACTTGCCAGGCTGATCGACGAAAGCCAGCGCGTCTGGACGGCAAAGCGCCGAAAATATGCCGATACCTCGCCCTGGGTCCTCGAGGAGCTGCTTCATGCGGGGCGCGACCTGCCTGCCTCCTGGAACGCCAGCGGCCTGCCTGCCAACTGGCGCATGATCGAGGATTTCGTCACCGAGCTACATGCCCAGGGCATTCTGACGGAACCGATTTCCGCCGAAGCCTTGTTTCCTTTCGAGGCCAGGTCGCGGGCCACTGCAGCCTGACAACGCGCAACGGAGAACACGAAGGAGAATGCCATGAGGACAATCAGCTTCATATTCGCCTCGCTCGTCACCATGCTGGCGCAGGCCAGCTTTGCCCAGGACGTCCAAAAGCAATCGGTGAACGAAGACTTGCGGGCCCGGCTGCCGGAAGAGATCCGCACGGCGGGAAAGATCACGGCCGTCAACAACGGTTCGTTCCCGCCCTATGAGATCGTCACCGGCACCGAACTGTCGGGGGCGACCAAGGACATTTCGGACGCCATCGGCCAGCTGCTCGGCGTCGAAGTCGATCATGCCTCGGTCGCCGGCCTGCCGGCGTTGCTGAGTGGCATCAATGCCGGCCGTTATCAGTTCGCGATGGGGCCTGTCGGCGACTATCCCGACCGGCAGAAATCCAACGACTTCGTCGATTGGGTGCGCGAATACGTCGTCTTCGCCGTCGAGAAGGGCAATCCGCAAGACATTACCTCGCTCGACACCGCTTGCGGCAAGCGCATCGCCGTCATGTCGGGCGGGTCGGCCGAAAAGGTCATCAAGCAGCAGGCGCAGAAATGCACCGAGGGCGGCAAGCCGGCCGTCGAGGTGCAATCCTTCACCGACCAGCCGAGTTCGATACTGGCCGTCCGGTCGAAGCGCTCCGACGCATTCTTCTCCTCGCAGGCGCCGCTGACCTATTTCGTCGAGCAGGCGAAGGGCCAGCTGGAACTCGCCGGTGTCGGCCAGGCCAACGGCTTCAAGGACATCTATCAAGGCGCCGTCGTCAAGAAGGGCTCGCCGCTGGGCGGTGTGCTGCTCGACGCCTTCAAAATCCTGATGAAGAACGGCACCTATGCCGCGGTCATGAAGAAGTGGGGTCTCGAGAAGAACATGATCGATGCACCCGGCATCAACCAGGGCCAGTAGAGGCTGCCATGACCGACGCGACCGCTGCCTACGCGGCCGGGCTGCCGCGACGTCCCGACGACGCGCTGCGCGACGTCAAACGAGCCCACCGGCCGTTTCCGCTCGTCCGGCTGGCGCTCTGGGCGTTCACCGTCGCCGTGGCGGCCGGCTTCGCCTATATCGTTGCGGTCAACCCGAATTTCGGCTGGCCGGTCGTCGCCCAGTATTTCTTCGATCCCACGGTCATGCAGGGGCTTTCCGTAACGCTCGGCCTGACGGTCGTGGCGATGATCCTGGGTATCGTGCTCGGCCTGCTGCTCGCCATCGCGCGCATGTCGAAGGACAGGCTGGCATCCTTCCTCTCCGGCCTGTTCATCTGGTTCTTCCGGGGAACGCCGCTGCTGGTGCAACTGATCTTGTGGTACAACCTTTCGACGCTGTTTCCGCGCATTTCCATCGGCTTCGCCAGCTGGAACACCAACGACCTGATCACGCCTTTGACGGCCGCGGTTCTTGGTCTGGCGCTGAACGAGGCCGCCTACATGGCCGAGATCATCCGTGGCGGGCTGCTGTCGGTGGACAAGGGACAGGCCGAAACGGCTGAAGCCTTCGGCATGACCCGCCCGCGGGCCTTGCGGCGCATCATCATCCCGCAGGCGATGCGGTCGATCGTCCCGCCGACCGGCAATCAGCTGATCAGCATGATCAAGGCGACGTCGCTAGTCAGCGTCATCGCCATGGCCGACCTGCTCTACTCGGTGCAGTCGATCTACAACCGCACCTTCGAAATCATTCCGCTGCTGATGGTTGCGGTGCTTTGGTACCTGCTGATCACCTCCATTCTCAACGTCGCGCAGGGCGCGATCGAACGCCACTACAGCCGCGGCGACCGCGAGAAGACGGCGACCGCCACCCTGGAGGCCGCCAATGAGCGCGCATGACACGCCCCTGGTCCGGGCGCGCAACGTTCACAAGGCGTTCGGCCCGCTCGAGGTGCTGAAAGGCATTGACCTGGACGTCGCGCCTGGCGAGGTGGTGGTCGTTCTCGGACCGTCCGGCTCCGGAAAGTCGACCTTCCTGCGATGCATCAATCATCTCGAGGCGATCGACCAAGGGTCGATCGAGGTGGACGGCGAGCAGCTCGGTTACCGGTTGCACGACGGCCGCCTCGACAAGCTTTCCGACCGGGCGATCGCCGCGCAGCGGCGCAAGATCGGCATGGTGTTCCAGCAGTTCAATCTCTATCCGCACATGACGACCCTGCAGAACGTCATCGAGGCTCCGGTCGGCGTTCACCGGGAGAACCGCAAGGAGGCGATCGGCTACGCCCGCGAACTGCTGACCCGTGTCGGTCTCGCCGACAAGATCGACGCCTATCCGCGCCAGCTTTCAGGCGGCCAGCAGCAGCGCGTCGCCATCGCCCGTGCGCTCGCCATCCGCCCGAAATTGATGCTCTTCGACGAGCCGACGTCGGCGCTCGATCCGGAGCTGGTCGGCGAGGTGCTCGCCACCATGCGTGATCTCGCCAGGCAGGGCTTGACCATGATCGTGGTCACGCATGAGATCGGCTTCGCGCGCGAAGCGGCGGATCGGGTGGTGTTCATGGACGACGGCAATGTGATCGAGGCCGGGCCTCCGGACGAGGTTCTCGCCAAACCCAGGCACCCGCGTACGCGGGCTTTCTTGAGCCGTTTCATCTAAAGCAAAGCCGGCGCGATTACCTGCTCGGCCGGCAAAGGACCTTCGATGCCAAAGACCTCCAACCAGTTCGCCGATGTTTCCGACTTCGCCGACAAGTCCGCCGAGCTTGCGGCGGCTCGCCAGCACCTGCACGCGCATCCCGAGCTTTCCTTCCAGGAGCACGAAACCGCTGCATACGTTGCCGAACGCCTCGAAAGCTGGGGCTATGAGGTGACGCGCAATGTCGGCGGGCTCGGGGTCGTCGGCCGCTTGCGCCAGGGCAGCGGCCGCAGCATCGCCATCCGCGCCGATATGGACGCCCTGCCGATCACCGAAGCGACCAATCTCCCTTATGCCAGCCAAGCCAGCGGCAAGATGCACGCCTGCGGCCATGACGGCCACACCACGATGCTGCTCGGCGCGGCCGAATACCTGGCGCGCACGCGGCATTTCAACGGCACGGTGAACCTTATCTTCCAGCCGGCCGAGGAAGCCGGCAAGGGAAGCGGGGCGCAGGCGATGATCGCCGACGGCCTGTTCGAGCGCTTTCCCTGCGATGCGATATTCGGGCTGCACAACCATCCGGGCGCGCCGACGGGTTCGTTCCTGATGCGCGCCGGGCCGCTGATGGCGGCGAGCGATACCGTCACGATCAAGATCACCGGGCGTGGCGGCCACGCCTCGCGTCCGCACCTGACGGTTGACCCGATCGTCGCTGCCGCCAACATCGTGATGACCCTGCAGACGGTGGTGTCGCGCAACGTCAACCCGATCGAGACGGCTGTCGTTACCGTCGGCACCATTCATGGCGGCACGGCCTCCAACGTCATCCCGGAACACGCCGAGATCACGCTGAGCGTCCGCTCCTTCTCGGCCGAGATTCGCGACACGCTTGAGAAGCGCATTCGCAGTATCGCAGCACTTGTGGCGCAGGCACATGGCGCAACGGTCGAGATCGACTACGAGCGCGGCTACCCGGTGTTGATCAATTCCGAGGGCGAGACGTCCTTCGCGACAGACGTCGCTGTCGAACTCGTCGGTCAGGACAAGGTGTCCGTCTGCCCGCTGATCCCCGGCAGCGAAGACTTTTCCTATTTCCTTGAGCACAAACCTGGTTGCTTCCTCCGCCTCGGCAACGGCGAGGATTCAGCCATCCTGCACAGCTCGAAATATGATTTCAACGACGGCAATTTGACCGTCGGCGCAGCGCTCTGGGCTCGATTGACCGAGAGATTTCTGGCCGCTTGAGCCATACCTGCGGCTTGGATTGTCGATCGGCCGGTCGAGCAGAATTGGGGCGACCGGCCGCGCGACGATGCTCAACGAATTCTCACCCATTCCCCCTCTTCGAATGCGATAAGAGCTTCGCTTTCAGACGAACAAAAAGTCACTCGTCGTCAGCGGGCTTGTAAAGTTTGCGAGAGTAACTTGATCGACTCCCGCGGTAATGATGGTGCTGGTTCCATTTTGCGAAATAGTGAGATCATCGAACGATTGGACGCCCTCCACGCCACTAAACACGATAGTGTCGCCTTGGGTCTGGCTGAAGTCGTAAATGGTGTTTTGGGTTCCGACCGTCATTGAACCATCGTCCTTGAATATGAATTGGTCTGCGCCGCCCTGAGCCAACTCGCTCAGTTGTCCGTCACCCCACATGTCATTGATGACCGTGCAGCCAGGTGCCGCGCTCCCGGCGTACAGGGTATCATCTCCACCTTTGGCCGAACCGGACATTTGTAGAGCGTCGCCGCACAGGAAGTTATGGACCTGGCCGCTTTCGTTGTTGTCGCCCCCGGTAAGAATGTCGTTGCCGCCCTGGGCGGAACCGGACATAGCGAGGGCGTCGCCGTACAACTCGCTTAGAACATCCGGACCGGAGCTCCTGTCGCCGCCAGTCAGGGAATCATTGCCGCCCACAGCGCTGCCGAGCATCGTGACCGCATCGCCGTACCCCAAATTATGAGTGCCTTGCAGCACGGCCACGTCGTCGCCCCCAAGCGCATGGTCGAACATACTGCCGCCCGCGTCGCCGTAGAAAGTTATCTCCGAGCCACCCGCGCTCGTGAAGCTGTCGTTGCCGCCCGCGGCAAAACCGGAAAGATCGCCACCCGCATCGCCATAAAGAGTTTTGCTCCCAATCTCCCCACCCAGGTCCGTATAGTGGTCGTCGCCGCCCTGAGCATGGTCAGACATGTTGCCGCCGGCGTCACCGAAGAAGGTGTTGGTGGAAAAGAAGCTACCCGTGAAGGTATCGTTGCCACCCTTGCTGTAGGCCGACATATCGCCGCCGGCATCGCCGTAGAAAGTGTTGAAGGAGTCGGTCCGGCTCGTGAAACTGTCGTCGCCGCCCTGCGCATTGCCGGACATGTTGCTGCCCGCGTCACCGTAGAAAATGTTATTGGCTTCTATCGAGCCCTGGAAGGTGTCGTTGCCGCCCTTGCTATGATCGGACATCTCGCCGCCCGCGTCACCGTAAAAGGTGTGGTCGGCTCCTTGTCGAGTGCTGGTCACGAAAATGTCGTCGCCGCCTTGAGCAAAGCCGAACATGTTGCCGCCGGCGTCACCGTAGAACGTGTTGTCTACCCGTCTACCCACTTCACTGCTCAAGGTATCGTTGCCGCCCTTGCTGTGGTCCGACATGTCGCCGCCGGCATCGCCGTAAAAAGTGTTGAAGGAGTCGCCCTCGGCCCTAAAACTGTCGTCGCCGCCCTGAGCATGGACGAACATGTTGCCGCCGACGTCACCGAAGAAGATGTAGGTGCCTAGCGAGGCGCCTGTGAAAGTGTCATTGCCGCCCTTGCTGTGGTCCGAGCTATCCTCGCCGGCATCGCCGTAAGCAGTGGTGGTGGAGGATGGCGGCCCCGTGAAGGTGTCGTTGCCGCCCCTCGAGAAATCTAGCAGGCTGCCGCCAGCATCGCCGATCAAGATATTTGTATTTAGATCGCCTGCGAGGGTGTCATCAGTGCCCCATTGACGATCCGTTAGATCACCGGGAGTAAAGGGAACGCGTTTAGACATTGTTCGCTCTCCTGTTGAGCCTGCCCGTCCCATGACAGCCGTACGATGTGAGGCTAGAGCGAGCAATAATCCCGAAGGGCTATGTCTTTAGGCATAGGGATCGGTAACTCATCACCGGCGCGCCATTAGCGACGTCCCGGACTATCCCAGCCTTGCCCGAGCCTTCGCCGTCCAGGCGTTGAACAGCCGGTCGGCGACGATGCCGATGAAGGCGATGGCCAGGCCGGCGACGATGCCGCGACCGGAATCGGCCTTGGACAGGGCGATGAACACCTCCTGGCCGAGATCGCGCGTGCCGACCATGGCGCAGATGATGATCATCGCCAGTGCCATCAGGATGGTCTGGTTGACGCCGAGCATTATCTCGGGCAACGCCAGCGGCAGCTGCACGCGAAAGAAGGTCTGGCGCCTGGTACAGCCGGAAACCTTCGCCGCCTCGATCAGCGCCGGCGGCACCTGCCGGATGCCGTGATTGGTGTAGCGGATGGCCGGCACCACGGCGAAGGCGACGGTGGCGATCATCGCGGTGACGTCGCCGACTCTAAATAGCATGACCACCGGAATGATGAAGCAGAACGACGGCAGCACCTGCAGCGTGTCGATGACCGGCGTGACGATCTTTTCGAAGCGGTCGCTGCGCGATGCCATCAGCCCGATCGGGATGCCGATCAGGCAGGCGATAAAGGCCGAGATGCCGCACAGATAGACCGTCGCCATGGTCTTTTCCCAAAGGCCAGTGACGGCGCAGAACGCTGTCAATGCCGCGACCAGGGCGGCGAGGCGCAAGCCGCCGAGCTGGTAGCCGGCAAGGCCGAGGAGACACACCGCGCCCAGCCACGGAAAGCCCTCGCAGAAGGCGCGCACCGGGTTCAGCACGTTGAGGATAAGCGCCACGCGGAACGCTTCGATCGTGTCGAAGAAGTTGATGGTGATCCAGTTCACCGCCGCCTTCCACAAAGGCGCGGTGGTGAAGGTGATCGCCTTCGGCACCGCGGCGAAGGCCGGCACGAACAGGCCGAGCAGCGTGGTGACGGCGAGGATGGCGACGGCCAGCGTCAGGTTGGGATAGCGCCGCCAGAAGCTGGTGCCGGGCTGATGGCGGACATTGCCCTTGGCGTGATTGTGGGCGATCGCCTGGCTCAGCCGGTCGAGTGCAATTGCCAGTGCGACGATCGCGAGGCCAGCTTCCATCGCCTCGCCGACCTTGAGCGCGCGCAACGCCAAAAGCACATCATAGCCGAGCCCACCGGCGCCGATCATCGAGGCGATGATCACCATATTGAGCGCCAGCATGATGACCTGGTTGACGCCGACCATCAATGTCGGCCGCGCCGACGGCAACAGCACCCGCCACAGTTTCTGCCGTGCCGTGCAGCCGGCCATCTCGCTGAAATCGTCGATCTCCGACGGCACCCGCGACAGGCCCAGCATCGTCGCCCGCACCATTGGCGGTGTCGCGAAAATTGCCGTCGCGATCATTGCCGAAACCGGGCTGTTGCCGAACAGAAGCAGCATCGGGATGAGATAGGCGAAGGTCGGGATCGTCTGCATCAGATCGAGGGCAGGGGAGATCAACAGCCTCTCCACCCAAGGCTTGCGCCATGCCCAGATGCCGGCGAACAGCCCGGTGACAATGCAAAACGGTACGGCGATCGAGATCAAGCCCAGCGTCAGCATGGCGCTGGTCCACTGCCCGAACAGCGCGGTGTAGAGAAAACAGCCGCCGACCAGCGCACCCAGCTTCCAGCCGCCGGCGGCGCGCCCCGCAAGGTAGGCGGCAGCGCAGACGCCGACCCAGGACAGCCGCGGCAAGACGATCATATTCCCGCCATGGCCGATCTTGAAATTCTTGGCCAGAAGACTGAGCGCGAAATCGAGCGGCACGCCGAGCACCGCGGTGATCGAGCGGGTCAGCCAGGAGAAGTTCGACTTCACCCAGTTCATGAGCGCACTGACCCAGTCGGCGACAGGAACGGTCGAGTCGGCCGGGTAATTGACCGCCCAGGGCAGGCTTTCCTGCAGCAGGAAGACAATAAGCACGGCGGCGAGCGCGCAGGCCCAGATCGCCAGCCAGGTTTGAACCGGCCGGGGCCTCGCTGCGCTGGCGCTTGCCGTGACCGTCATGCGCCGGACCCACGACGCTCGATGCCTGCCAGAAGATCGATCACCGCTTGAGGCGTGACTTCGCCGATCGGCTTGCCGGTGCCGTTGACCACCGCGAACGGTTTGCCGGCGGAGACGATATCAGCCGAAAAACTTGATACCTTGGCATCCGGCGCGACCACACCGCCATGTTCGGCGCCGTCGCAGGCGCGCATCAGGCTGCGCGCCGATATCACCTTGGCGCGATCGACGTCGCGGGTGAATTCGGCGACATAGTCGGTCGCCGGGTTGACCACCAGCTCTTCCGGCGTGCCGATCTGGATGACCTCGCCGTCCTTCATGATGGCGATCCGGTCGGCCAGCCGGATGGCCTCGTCGAAATCATGGGTGATGAAGACGATGGTCTTGTGCAGCATGGTCTGCAGCCGCATCAGCTCGTCCTGCATCTCGCGGCGGATCAGCGGATCGAGGGCCGAGAACGGCTCGTCGAGGAACCAGATTTCCGGCTTCGTGGCGAGGCTGCGGGCGATGCCGACACGCTGCTGCTGTCCGCCGGAAAGCTCGCGCGGATAGAAATGCTCGCGGCCGCGCAAGCCGACCAGCTCGATGACCTCGCGAGCCCGCTTTTCGCGCGTCGGTCGGTCCTGCCCCTGGATGCCCAAGGGAAAGGCGATGTTCTCCAGTACGTCGAGATGTGGCAGCAAGGCAAAATTCTGGAACACCATGCCCATGCGATGGCGTCGCAGCTCGATCAGCGCGGCATCGGAAATCTTGAGCAGGTCCTTGCCTTCAAACTCGACCTTGCCGTGGGTCGGCTCGATCAGCCGTGACATGCAGCGCACCAGCGTCGATTTGCCGGACCCGGAAAGTCCCATGATGATGAAGATCTCGCCCTGGCGGATTTCGAGATCGACCGCGCGCACCGCGCCAACCAGTCCGGCCGCGGCGATGTCCGCCGTGCTGGCCTTGCCGTCGCGCCGGCGGATGAAATTGGCCGCGTCCGCCCCGAACAGCTTCCAGACATTGCGACAGGCAAGCTTTATCGGGCGGGCATCGTTGCCCGCTTTCGCCGCCTGTTCAATCGTATCGGTCATGCGATCGTCCTTCTGGAACACGGGATCGAGACCCGGCCACGAATGGCCGGGTCGTCGGATTTCCAGTCAGACGGTCACTCGGCCCAGGCTTTCCAGTCGGCTTCGTGGGCGGCGATCCAGGCGGCGGCGACGTCTTCCGGCGTCTTGCCTTCGAGATCGATCTGGCCGCTCATCTTGTTGAGCTCGTCGGTATCGACCGTATAGTTTTTCGCGACCTTGTAGGCGACCGGCCATTTGTCCTTCATCCCGGCCCAGGAATATTTCCAGATCTCGCCATGCGGCTTACCGCAGTCATATTTCGCGTCGGGGTTCACACCCCATTTCGGGTCGGTGTAGCACTCTGTCGTATAGTCAGGGAATTCGACCCATTCGCCCTTGTATTTGGCCGGCGCCCAATGCGGCGAATAGATCCACAGCATGATCGGCGCCTTGCGCTGATAGGCCGAGTCCAGTTCGGCGAACATCGCCGCATCGGTGCCGGCATGGATGACGGTGAAGGGCAGTTTCAGCGCCTCGACGCGTTCGTCGTCAAAACCTTCCCATGTCACCGGGCCGCCGAGATAGCGCCCCTTCGGTGTGGTTTCGGCCGTCGAAAAGGCCTCGGCGCATTTCGGGTCCTTCAGCGCCTCCCAGTTCGGCAGGCCGGGGCATTTCTCTTTCATATATTCGGGAAACCACCATTCTTCCTTGGCCTTGGGTCCGAGCTTGCCGAGGCGTTCGGTCTGGCCCGTCGCGTCCGAGGCCTTCATCGCCTCGCCGGCCGTCGTGTCCCAGAATTCCAGGCCGACATCGATGTCGCCATTGGTCAGGCCGGTGGTCAGGCTGGAGAGATAGTCGGCGGTCGGATACTCGACGGTGTAGCCGAGCTTTTCGAGGATGCCGCCGAGGATCTTGGCGTTCAGATTGACGCTGGTCCAGTCGAACAGCGCGATCTTGATCGGGTCGTTGGATTCCGGCGCCGCCGCATAGGCCGAAGGTGTCAGTGCACTTGCGGCGACAAGTGTTAAGGCTCCCATTGAGAAATTCGAAATCATGCTCCGAAGTGACATGCTTGTTCTCCTGTCAAGCTCTGGTGGAAATTATCGTTAGTTCCCTTCTTGCGTCTTTTTTTGATTGTGTTGGAAAAGCTGGTCGTTGCGCAAGGCCGTAGGCGCCACAATGCTGCCGAAGCGGATGCCGGCGCAAAACGGGGTGGTGCCCAAATTGGTGAAGATGTGGCGCGGGACCGGCCGCGTCATGACTGCTGAAGGATTGCTGCCGAAGCAGTCATCCGCGGATCGATCGCCGGTCTTGAGGTAAAAACCATCAAAGTCCCATGATCTCGGCTGTTGGCTCGGCAACTCGCCCAGAGCCACTTTCATGAGATGAAATTATATATACCAACGTTCATGTCGCGCAACGATTAACGCCGGTGCCAATTTCACGGCCCGTCTTTTTGCATGGACCCGTAGATGGGTTTGAAAAAAGCCAAGGTTGCCAGTCATCCCTTATGCGAGCCGCGAGGCCAGGGTACCGATACAATGCAGCAGACCAAAGCGCCTTACTTCTTTGCGAACCGCGGTATCGCCACCGGCTTCTGACCTTTTCAACACCAGATCATATCCGAGGCTTTCATGACCCTGAACAGACTGCGCATCGCCGTGCTCTTTGGTGGACGTTCCGCCGAGCATGACGTTTCGGTGCTTTCAGCAACCAATGTCATGCGGGCTCTGCTGCCCGCCAAATACGATGCCGTCCCAATCTTCGTCACGCGCGAAGGACAGTGGCTGCTGAGCAGCTTCCAGGATGGTACGCTCGCAAAACCTGCGGGCCGCACGCAAGTTTGCCTCGTTCCGGGTGGGCGCGGACGGATGATGGCGATCCCGGCCGACGGCACGCCCTATGATCTGCCAAAGATCGACATCCTGTTTCCCGTCCTGCACGGCCCTCATGGCGAAGACGGCTCGGTACAGGGGGTGGCCGGGGTGGCTCTGGTGCCGCTCGCCGGCTGCGGCATCCTGGGTTCAGCAACCGCGCTGGACAAGGATATCGCCAAGCGGCTCCTGAAAGCGGCGGGGCTGCCAATCGCGCGCTCAGTGACGATCCATGAAGGTGCGGCACCCGCCCTCGCTACACTGGAAAGCGAACTCGGCCTGCCGTTCTTCATCAAACCGGCGCGTCAGGGATCGTCTGTCGGCGTCAGAAAGATCAATGCCAGCCAGGAATTCGATGGAGCGCTTGCTGAAGCCTTCCGGCACGATTGCAAGCTGTTGGCCGAGGAATTCATTCGTGGGCGCGAGGTCGAATATAGCGTGCTGGAGGACCCGGCAGGCGACCTGTTCGTCTCGCGGCCAGGCGAGATCGTGCCGGCGGAAAGCCACGGTTTCTACAGCTACGATGCCAAATACATCGACGAGAACGGCGCGGTGCTGAAAGTGCCGGCCGAACTGCCGCCGGAGGTCGAGGCAAGCATGCGGGATGTAGCCGCAAGGGCTTTCAGAGCCGTCGGCTGTGACGGGATGGCGCGCATCGACTTCTTCCTGATACCGGACATGCAGTTCTTGGTCAATGAAATCAACACCATCCCCGGCTTCACCGATATCAGCATGTATTCCAAGGCAATGGCGGCAAGCGGCGTCAGCTATTCCGAAATCATCGACCGGCTCGTGGAACATGGATTGGCACGGGCGGGCCGAGCAGCCTGAACGCAGCGAAGCGGCTTTCATATCCCGGTCGATGGTACGTTGGCCCGCGCCGCCGCTCACGACATGATCAGGCCGCCATCAACATTGATGGTCTGGCCGGTGATGTAGGCTGCATCGTCACTGGCCAGAAAACTGACCAGGCCGGAGACATCCTCGCCGCTGCCGGCGCGGCCCATCGGGATGTTCTTCACCCATTCGGCCATCAGCTCGCCGGGCTTGTAGTCGCCCATCAACTTGCCCCATGCGGCATCGTTATAGGCCCACATGTCGGTGTCGATGATGCCGGGGCAGATCGCGTTGACGGTGATCTTCTCCTTGGCCACTTCCTTGGCGAGGCTCTGGGTGATGCCAACGACGCCGAATTTCGAGGCCGCATAATGCGGCGTGTAGATAAAACCCTGCCGCGCCTGGCCGGATGCGGTGTTGATCAGCCGGCCGCCATCGCCATGCTTGCGGATGCGCGCGATCGCCTCCTGGCAGCACAGGAACACGCCCTTGGTGTTGACCGCCATCACCTTGTCCCATTCGGCCTCGGTCATCGCCTCGATCCTGGCGATGGTGATGACACCGGCATTCTGTACGGAGATGTCGACGCGTCCGAACTGTTGCTCGGCCAGGTCGTAGAGGGCAACGACCTCGTCCTTCCTGGTCACGTCCATGCGCAGCGATGCGACCCTGGCGCCCGCAGCCTTCAGATCGGCGGCAACCTCGTCGACGCGCGCGTCGATGGCGCTGACGACGACCGCGGCACCTTCCGCCGCGAAGCGCCTGGCCATTGCCGCGCCGATGCCGCCGCTGGCGCCGGTGATGACCGCCGTTTTTCCCTGGAATCGCTTCTGCATCTTTTCTCCTACCAGCAGACGAAGCCGCCATCGACGATCAGGTCGATGCCGGTGACGAAACTCGCGGCGCGGCTGGCCAGGAACACGGTCGGGCCGACCATCTCTTCCGGCGCCGCCATGCGGCCCATCGGCGTATCGCGCTCGAAGATCCTGACCTGGTCGGCGACCTCCGGCCGCTTGTTCATCGGCGTCAGCGTGTAGCCGGGGCTGACGACGTTGACGCGCAGGCCGCGATCGGCCCATTCCATGGCGAGGCTCCTCGACATGTGGATGACCGCGGCCTTCGACGAATTGTAATGCGCCTGGGTCAGGCCGCGATTGGCGATCGAGCCCGACATCGAGGCGATGTTGATGATCGAGCCCTTGCGCCGCGTCAGCATGGCGCGGGCCTCGGCCTGGCAGGACAGGAACACGCCGCTGACATTGACGTCATAGAGCTTCTGCCATTTTTCCAGCGACAGCGTCTCTGCCGGCTCAGCTCCGGCGATTCCGGCATTGTTGACGGCGACCGTCAGCGCGCCGAGTTCCGCCTCCGTACGCTCGATCGCGGCCGCGAGATCGGCCTCTGCAGTCACCGTGCCGGTCAGCACCAGTGCTTTGCGGCCCAATGCGGTGATCTGGTGTGCGGTCTCCTCCAGCCCGCCTTTGGAGGCGTGGCCGAAGCAAGCGATGTCGGCGCCGGCCTCGGCCAGCCCAATGGCGATTGCTTGCCCGATGCCGCTGCCGGCGCCTGTCACAAGTGCCACGTCACCATGAAGTTCGAATAGTTTCATCGTCGGTCCCTTTGCTCCAACCGCCGTCCTCCGGAAATAAAGGGGCGCCAACTCTGTTGCTGGCGCCCCGCGCGGTCTGGTGCCTGGGAGGATACCACCTGCTGCGCTTTGTTTCGATGGGCTGTCCTAGCTCGTGGCGAGTTCCATCACAGCGACATTGCTTGCTTCGCTGCGGTCAAGAATGCCGCGTTGCCGGCCGCGGCTCAGCACCAGCACACGATGCGACAGGCCGAGCACTTCCTCGAGGTCGGAGCTCACGACCACCACCGCCATGCCGGAACGGGCAAGGTCGGCGATGACATCATAGATCGCGGCGCGTGCACCGACGTCGATGCCGCGCGTCGGCTCGTCCAGAATGAAAACCTTGGGCGGGCGCGACACCCATTTGGCAATGATCACTTTCTGCTGGTTGCCGCCGGAGAGCTTGCTGACCGCCTGGTTCGGCCGTCCCTTGACGCCGAGCCGGCGAATACCAGCCTCGGCGAATTTCTGCACCGCCTTCGGGAACACCCAGCCATTCGGCGCGACATGGTCGAAATTGCCGATCGCCAGGTTCTCGCCGATCGTCTGGTCGAGCACCACGCCTTGCGCCTTGCGGTCTTCCGGTACCAGAACGACGCCGGCCTTGATCGCCGCCGCCGGGCCATTGAGATGCACCGGCTTGCCGGCGACGCGCACCGATCCCGATGAGATCGGATCGGCACCGGCGATCGCCCGCACCAGCTCCGTGCGTCCGGCGCCGATCAGCCCGGCAATGCCGAGGATTTCGCCGGCCCGCACCGAAAAGCTGACATTTTGGAAGCTGCGTTCCGGCGAGGACAGGTTCTCGACCTCGAGCAGCGTGTCGTTGCCCGGCGCCGATACCGTAGGGAACATCCGCTCGACACTGCGGCCGACCATCTGCTCGACGACAGTGCGCACCGGAATGTCGGCGCGCTCGTGCCGGGCGACGATGCGCCCGTCGCGCATCACCACCACGCGGTCGGCGATTTGGGCGATCTCGTCCAGCCGGTGGCTGATATAGATGAAGGACATGCCTTCCGCCTTGAGCTTGCGGATCTGCTGGAACAGAAGTTCCGTCTCCTCGCCGCCGAGGGCTGCCGTTGGTTCGTCGAAGATCAGCAGCTCGGCATTGAGCGTCAGCGCCTTGGCGATCTCGACCTGCTGCTGGGCGGCGATACGCAGCGTGCGCACCTTGCGCTCGGGCGAGACATCGAGGCCGAGACGCTTCAACTGGGCCGATGCCCGTGCATTCATTGCCGCGCGGTCGATGCGGCCGCCACGCATCGGCAGGCGCCCGACATAGACGTTTTCGGCGACCGACAGATCGGGCAAGAGCTTCAGCTCCTGATGGATCATGCCGATGCCGGCGTCGATCGCCGCTGCAGGATTGGCGGGGGAATAAGGGTTCCCCCGCCAGGTGATGGTGCCGGCATCGGGCTTGGTCGACCCGGCGATGATGTTTGAGACAGTCGATTTGCCGGCGCCGTTTTCGCCAAGTAGCGCCACGACCTCGCCCGGCCGCACCTCGAAGCTCGCATCGGCCAGGACCTGTACCGGCCCGTAGCTCTTGCAGAGGCCGCTGACGACGAGCCCGCTATGGAGGCTGTGCGTGTGGCGAGGATCGGTGGACATCGTTGCGCTCGTCGACTGCCGGACTGGTCTCAATCAGGGATGCTTGGCGATGAACTGCTCGACATTGTCCTTGGTGGTCAGCGTCGCATCCTGCAGCTGTTCGGCGGGAATGGTCTCGCCGGCCACCAGCTTGATTGCTGCATCGACGGCAAGCCGGCCCATGCCTTGGGTCTGCTGCGTCGCGGTCACGTCGAAGACGCCGTCCTTCAGTGCCTTGAGCGCCGCCACGTCACCGTCGAAGCCGGCAACCCAGACCTTGTGGCCGGGATTGGCGACCTTGACGGCCTGCGCCGCACCGAGCGCCAGCGCATCGGCCTGGCCGATGACGATCGACACATCGGGATGCGACTGCAACAAATCCTGCGTCAGCTTGAAGCCTTCGTCCTGGTGCCAGCCTTCGCTCCACAATTCGCCGACCACCTTGATGTCGGGATAGCCCTTCAACGCTTCGCCGCAGCCTTTCGAGCGGTCGACCTCGGGCGTCGTACCCTTCTGGCCGTGGATGATGATCAACTCGCCCTTGCCGCCGGCCTGCTTGGCGATGTAGTCGCAAACCGCCTTGGCCGATGCCACGCTGTTGGTGGCGATGAAGGTGTCGCCGGGTGCGCCGTCGGCGTTGCGGTCGACATTGATGACCGGGATGCTGGCAGCCTTGGCGGTCTTGGTCGGCACGGTGGCGGCTGTGGCGCCGGCCGGAATGTAGATCAGCGCATCGATGTTCTGCGTGATCAGGTCCTGCACCTGGCTGACCTGGGTCGCCGAATCGCCCTTGGCGTCGACGGTGACGACCTCGATGCCCTTTTCCTTGCCGTAGGCTTCGACGGACTGCTTGATCTGGTTGAAGAAGTCGGCCTGCAGATTGGCGACGGCGAGGCCGAGCTTCTTGGCCTCTTTGGCCGAGGCCATGTCGGACAGACCAAGCAGCGGGATGACGGCCGCGGCGGCAAGCAGCAATGAACGTTTGGTCAGCATGTTTATTCCTCCGTTGATGTTCAATCTGTCCTGCCCGCGCATCGCGGCGCCCCTTGGCCGAACAACTCCCAGTTTCGGATCACCGATCCGTTTTCGCCCGAATATCCGGGTGAATCTCATTGAGCCCAATTCTTCATTGTGCCCCATTCTTCATTGTGCTCGGCGGCGCCAGGTGTCGGTGGCCACCGCCAGCGCGATCACCACGCCGATAACCACTTGCTGGATGAAGGGCGACACGCCGAGCAGGTTCAGCCCGTTGCGCAGCACGCCGATAATGAGGACGCCGATGGCGGTGCCGCCGATCGAACCGACGCCGCCCGACAGGCTGGCGCCGCCGATCACCACTGCCGCGATCGTGTCGAGTTCGTAGCCGAGGCCGGAGCTTGGCTGGACGGAATCGAGCCGGGCGGCAAGCACGATGCCGGCGAGACCGGCGAGCACGGCGCAGATCGCATAGACCCAGTTGGTCAGCGACTTGACCGGTATGCCGGAAAGCCGGGCGACTTCGGCGCTGCCGCCGATTGCGTAGAGGCTGCGTCCGGTGGCGCGATAATTCAGGAAGATCGCGAAAATGACGGCAAGCACGATCATCAGCCCGACGGTGACCGACAGGAAGCCGAAATGGCGGATGATCGACAGGCTGGTGAACCAGTCGGGAAAGCCGACGATCTGCGAGCCGTCGGTGATCATGTTGGCGAGACCGCGCGCCACCGACATCATCGCCAACGTGGCGATGAAGGGCGGCAGCTTGGTGACCGTCACCAGCAGGCCCGAAACCAGCCCGCAAAGACCAGCGACGACGAGGGCTGCGGCGATGCCGACCGGCAGGCCGAGATTGAGATAGTCCGGATGGGCGACGAAGCCCATCACCATGGAAGCCAGCGCCAGCACCGAGCCGACGGACAGGTCGATGCCGCCGATCAGGATGACCAGCGTCATGCCGATCGCCATGATGCCGAGCACGGTGACCTGGTCGAGCACGTTGAGGATGTTGCGGACAGTCAGGAAGGTGTCGGTAGTCAGCGAGAGCGCCAGGCACAGCAGAACCAGCCCGATCAGCGGGCCCATGGTTCCGGCAAAGACAGCCGAAAACCTTGTGCCCGCCGTAGCCTGCGCGCCAGAGCCTGCCTTCAACTCGCTTGCGTCGTTGCTCACAGCCACTTTGTCTCCTCCACAGCAATCCGGCGCTGCATCACCGGGCCACTTTGTTCACCAGGCCCCTCCCTGTGAACAATTTATCTTTAGTATGCAATTTTGTTCAGCTAAACTGTTCGTCGGAAAATTGTCAAGGCCTGCCGCTTCATTCGACGACGGGTTTGCGCTGTCCGCCGGTTTGCCTTACGCAAGGTCTCCGAAATCTTGGGCATTTCGAAGTCGCCGGATTGGAATATCGTGAGCAGAGCCGGCGGCTGCGGCAAGGCAAACAGATGACGATCGTAGAGAACGAAAGAGCCTCGCGCTTCCCCGACGCCGAACTCAAGGCCCGCGCCGCCTGGCACTATTATGTCGAGGGCCTTACACAGGAGCGGATTTCCGAAATTCTCGGCGTCGGCCGCATCAAGGTGCATCGCATTCTCTCCGCCGCCCGCGAAGAGGGTGTCGTCCAGTTCCGCATCCGCGACAGCGTCGTCGAATGTGTGATTTTGGAGGAAAGCCTGAAGCAGCGGTTCGGCCTCAGCCAAGCTGTTGTGGTACCGTCGGCGGCCGACCGAAGCAACGCGCCGCTGATGATCGGCCACGCCGCCGCCGCCTACCTGGCCGACCACGTGAATGCCGGCGATGTTATCGCACTGGGCTGGGGGCGGACACTGAAATTCGCCATCAATGAATTGCCGCGGCGGCCCATCGCCAGGACGACGGTAGTTTCGATGCTTGGCGGCCTGACCCATGCCCAGCCGCTCAACCCGACAGAAAGCGCCTGGGATTTCGCCGAAAAGATCGGTGCGGAGTGCTTCCTGCTGCCGGTGCCGGTCTATGCCGACAGGCCGGAGCAGCGCGACGCTTTCATGAGCCAGCGCAGCGTTCAGGACGTCGTCTTCCGAGCACGCCGGGCAAACATCGCCGTGCTCAGCGTCGGCTCGTTTTCCAACGACAGCCCGATCGCCAATTACGGCTTCATCAAGCCCAGCGAACTCGAGGAACTGCAGGCGGCCGGCGCCGTCGGCGATATTCTGTGTCATTTCATCGACGCCGAGGGCCGCCCGGTCGACCACGAGGTCAACCGCCGCGTCTGTGCCTATCCGCTGCAGGATCTATCGGATATCCCGAGCATCATCCTGGTGTCGGGAGGCAGCGAGAAGGTTGCGGTGATGCGGGCTGCACTCGCCAACACCAAGGTATCGGTTCTGATCACCGACGAAGACGCGGCCAAGGGCCTGCTCAACCGCTAATGCATGTCGCGCAAAAGTGTGCAGCGGTTTTGCGGTAACGACATGCATCAAAACAAGAATCTAAAGCGCATCGCATGAGGCCGGTCGAACGCGACGCGCTTTAGATCCGGCTGAGAGCGCCGAGGCGGGTGTGGATGTCGCGCGTCGCCTGATAAAGATCGCGGTAGATTGCCTTGCGGTCGCGATAGCCGGCGACAAGTCCGTCGACCGGATCGACATGCCTGGTGGGAGTGGCGGCCATTGCCTTCGCGGCGGCTTCCGGCGAGGCAAACCAGCCGACGGCGGCAGCCGCCAGCATGGCAGCGCCGAGTGCGGCGGCCTCGTTGACCGGCGAAACCGAGAGCGGCCGCTCGAGCACGCTTGCCATGATCTGCATGAGCAGCGCGCAATTGGTGCCGCCGCCCGCGGCAATTATCGCTGCCGGTCTGCCGCCGGCCCGGGCTTCCATGGCCTCGGTGGCAACGGCCTGCTCGAAGGCGATGCCTTCCAGGACAGCGCGGAAGAGATGCTCCGGCCGGTGGTCCAGCGACAGGCCGACAATGGCGCCGCGTGCCGCACCGTCCCAATACGGGCTCATGACGCCGGCCCAATAGGGCATGATGAGCAGGCCCTCGCTGCCCGCGGCAACATCCAGCGCAGCTTTCTCCAGCGCTGCCGCCGACGGCGAACCGGTCGTGCGAACGATCCAGTCGACCAGCTGCATGCCCGAGCGCAGCACGGTCTCCAGCATGAAACCGGACCCGGTCGGCGAGACCAGCGTTCGAAAGGCGTCCGAGGTTTTCACCTTGCCGGAATAGCAGCCGCTGACCACGCCGGAGCCGAGCGAGAGATAGCTCTTGCCCTCGCCATAGACACCCATGCCGAGGCCCATAGCTTGCCCGTCACCCGCTCCTGCCACAACCGGCGTGCCAGCCTCCAGGCCGGTCAGCTGCGCCGCGGTTGTGGAAAGCCCGCCGCAAATTGCGCCCGGCGCGACCAGCTCGGGCAATTGCTCCATCTGCAGTCCGGCGGCCGCAACGAGACGGGGATGCCAGGTACCTTTCTCGACGTCGAGCAACCCGAGCGGATCCGCACTTGCGGTGCTGGTGACCAATCGCCCGGTCAGCCGCTGAACGAAGAAGCCGTGCACGTCGACCGCCGCCGCTGCCTGGTGAAGCACCTGGGGCTGGTGTTCGGCAAGCCAGGCAATGGCGTAGAGCGCCGGCGTCGGGTCCGGCGGCTTGCCGCTCCAGTCGCGGATCGCCTCGCGGCCGAGTTCGGCCGAAAGCCTGATAACGTGAGGCCGGGCGCGTTCGTCGAGCCACAGGATCGCAGGGATAAGTGGGTTGCCGGCGCTGTCCACCAGCGTGAAGGTCTCGCGCTGGTGGGCAATGCAGATCGCCGCCACCCGCGCAGCGCCGACCGCCTCGGTGACCTGCTTCAATGCGCCAAGCAGCGCGGTCCACCAATGTTCGGCGTCCTGCTCGAAATGGCCAGGCTTCGGATTTGAAAGCGGATAGGCTTCGCGCGCCTGGAACAGCTCTTCGCCGTCGCGCGTGAAGGCAATTGCCTTCACGGCCGTGGTCGAGGCATCGATCCCGATTACGACATCGTCCATCAGGCGGAGATCCGGCGGGGTCAGGCTGCGTTGGTAGCGAACCGTCCGTCCGATTGGTCGAGACGGCGGCGGATCTGGGTTATCACCATCGAATCGTCGGGTACACAATTTTCATAGGTCAGGAAGTCGCCGGTCTTGAGCGGCTTGACCACCTTGGCGCGTTCGGCAAGGCCGAGCGGCAGGGCGCCGCGGGCGCGAGCATCGTCCCACGTCATGGCGAAGCCGCGATAGTCGTTCTCGCCGATCATGCCGAGCGACTGGCCAACACCAAGATCGCTCTTGGCAACCGCCACCGCCTCGGCGACCGGACGGTCGAGCGGCTCCATGTCGGCGCGCTTGTAGACCACCGCGCGCGCCGCCGACAGCGGCACTTCCAGGCTGGTCAGATGATAGGGCCGGAAGATCGTGAAATAGGGGCCTTTGCCGACCTTGAGGTCGATCATGCGCTCCAGCACGCGCGGATGCCGGGTCTCGATGATGCAGAACACGCCGGGCGCGACGCCTTTGCCGATGGAATAGTCGACCACGCCCTTGCGATGCAGCACGCCGCCATTCTCGCGCGGGCAGAGCACGCTGGCCAGTTCCTCCAGCGTCGCGGTTGGGCCGTGCATGCCCGGCACGTCGGGCACCAGCCCGGTCGCATTGGCGATCGCCACCATTTCGATCGCCGTCTTCGAGCCGTCGACGAATTCGACCAGCATGCGCGCATTCATGTTGCGCTCGGCCGCCTCCTTCTCGTAGTCGGCCGGCATGGCGTCGATCTTCAGCGGATTGTTCTTGCCCTTGCCGGCGGCGATGATGTTGAAGCCGAGGCTTTTGGCAAAGCCGATGATCTCCAGCGTGCAGGCGGGCTCGTCGCCGGCCGCACCGGTATAGACGACGCCAGCCTTGCGTGCCTCCTCCTTGAGGAAGCGGCCGATGGTGATGTCGGCCTCGACATTGAGCATGACGATGTGCTTGCCATTCTTCATCACTTCGAGCGCGAACAGCGTGCCGATATTGGGATTGCCCGTCGCGTCGATGATGACGTCGATACGGCCGGCCGCCGCCAGCGCATGCAAATCTTCGGTCACCGCGATCTTGCCGGCCTCGATGGCGCGGTCGATCGCCGCCGCATTGCCGGCCTGGACGATGTCGGAACGGTCGTGGCCAGCGAGCAGCGCCGCGTCGATCGCTGCCTGCGGCCTGACTTCGGAGATGGCGCCGATCCGCATGCCCGGCATCAGCGCGACCTGGACGACGATGTCGGTGCCCATCTGCCCGGCGCCGGCAAGCCCGATGGTGATCGGTCCCTGCTGTTCAGCGCGCTGCAGAAGTTCCGCTGCAAATTGCGGATGGGACATGTCGCTTCCTCCAGTTCCTGACGCGCCGCAGCGTCCAAATCAGTTTTGAACATTTCTATTTCCAAATGAAAAATATTTCAACCGGCAATTGGGCATTGTCGCTCTGCAATCGGCCGAAGACGATTGGATGAGCGGTCAATCCACACGGCCGTGCCTCTGCAGTCAGAAGGACGCGGCATATTCAGGTCGATTGGGTGCAGCCTTATTGCGCTCAGCTGCCGATCTCGAAGAAGGGCGCGCCGAGCAGGTCGGGAACGACATCGATGCCAAGTCCCGGCCCGTCCGGAATGCCCATGCGGCTTCCCGAAACTGGCGGCATGTTGGATGCGGTGCGCACCGTCACCCATTCGTGAAAGGCGATGGCGTGCAGCCGGCGCTCCTCCGGCGTCGACAGCGACAGATGCGCCATGGCCGATGTGTCGATCTCGGCGCCGCCAGTGTCCTCGACCGTGATCATGAAGCCCAGGTCGACGGCAAGGTCGCGGATCTGGCGCGTTTTGGTTACTCCTCCGAGCCGCGAGATCTTCAGCGTCAGCCCGTCGGCGGCGCCCTTGCGATGGATGTCGAGCATATCATCCAGCGAGGCGACGGATTCGTCGAGCACCATCGGCTTGTCGAGCGAGCGGCGCACCGACAGACATTCGTCGATCGTCGTGCAGGGCTGCTCGAACGTATAGTCGATGGTGCGCGTCGCATCCACGAACTGGCGCGCCTGGTAAGGGGTCCAGCCGGCATTGGCGTCGCAGAAGATGACGGTGCCTTTCGGCACCGCGGCGGCAACGGCTGTGACGCGTTCGATGTCGTCATGGACGTTGCCGCCGACCTTGACCTGCAGCCGGTGAAATCCTTGGTCGACGATGTGCTTGGCGAGTGCTGCCATCGCGTCGACCGTGCCGTGGGTGACGACCTTGTAGAGTTCGGCAGTCTCGCTTTCGCGTCCGCCAAGCAGTGTCACCAGCGGCACGTCGGCGGCGCGCGCCGCAAGATCCGAGCACGCCATGTCGAGCGCCGACTTGATGTAGGGATGGCCCTTGAACACGGTATCCATCAGCCTGTTGATACTGGCAAGCCCGCGTGGATCATGGCCGATGAGATACGGCGCGATCTCGACGACACCGGCGCGCGTACCGGCGGCGAAGGCCGGCGAATAGAAATTGCCGAGCGGCGCCATCTCGCCCCAGCCGGTGAGCCCGCTATCGGCGGTGACGGCGACGATCACCGCGTCGAACGCATCGGCGACGCGCCCCTTGGACATACGATAAGGCCCGTCAACGAAGGGCTGGACGACATGGTAGGCTTCAATGGTTTTGATCTGCACGTTTTCTGTCCGTTATCTGCGATATTAAGGGTGGCCCACCAAACTTATCGGGCTCATCAGGCGGTTTCGGGCCGGCCGCGGGTCAGACTTGCACGACTAGCGTCATTTGAGCCGCGTTGCTCCAGCCCGCGCGCATAGGCGAGCAATGCCTCGAAATCGAAATCGATGTGCTCCTTGGCATGGCGCTGGGCGGCGCGCATGTCGGTGCCCTTGAGCAGCCGCACATAGGTCTCGTGAGCATCTTCGGCAGGCACCGGCTCGTTGCGCGCCCGCTGGTGCAACGCGAAGTACATCTGCAGCCGGCTGGTCAGCCGTTGCCACGTTTCAAGCAGCACCGAATTGTCGGCCCATTCGTGGATCAGGCCATGCAGTTGCAGCGCCGTTTCGATCTGCCGCGTCGTGTCCAGTTCGCGCGTCGCCTGCTTCACCGCCGCATGGCGCCGGTCGAGTTCGTCGAAGAAGCGCTGGTCGCGAAGCGACCAGGTCCGCGCGATGGCGAATTCGTCCAGCACCTTGTTGAGCGAATAGGCATCGTCGATATCCTTGGCGGTAACGTCGATGACGAAGGTTCCGGCGTAGGGGATGCTGGTCAGGATGCCTTCCTGCACCAGTTCGCGCATCGCCTCGCGCAGCGGCGCGCGGCTCACCCGCATCTGCTCGGAAATCCTGAGTTCGTTGAGCTTCTGCCCCGGCTCCAGCTGGCCGGTCAGGATCGCCCGCCGGAGCAGCGCGACGATCTCTGCCCTGCGTGTCGTATCGGCGATCGGATTGAAATCCAGCTTTGCCATCCGGCTGCTCCAGGAGACCAAAAGCGACACAAGCAGATTGTCGACAATCTAACAAGAGGAATTTCTGGATTGTCGATCCTGCATGACATTGGCGCTCTTCCGGCCTCAGCCAGCCTGGCCACGCAAGCCTTCCCGCTCGCCTCGCTGAGCGTCAGCTGGCTTCTCGCAGCGGGAAACGGACTGGTGCGTAGCCTTCGCAATGTCCATTGACGACTGGGAAGCTTTGTGTCACTAGCAGTGACATGAATTCACAAATGATGACTCAGAAATACGAGAGCCCGCTGCGGGCAGAGCAGGCGCAGGCGACGCGCGAGCGCATCCTCGCGTCCATTCGAACGATCCTGGAGCAAAATCCATACAGCCTCCTTGGCTTCGATGAGGTTGCCGAGGTTTCGGGCGTGAACCGAAGGACGATCTTCCGCCACTTCCCGACGAAGGAAGCGCTTCTGGAAGCCTTTTGGGCCAGCACCAATGCCTCGCTGGGAGTGCGGTTCTGGCCTGAGCGGGAGCAGGATCTGATCGATCTTCCTCCCGACCTTTTCGCTTCGTTGGACGCAATCGAAGGCGTAGTCAGGGCCTCGCATGCGAGCGCTACCGGGCGCGAGATGCGCCTGCAAGCCAATGGTGAGCGGCAACGTGCCTTTCGGAGCAGCCTTTCGCAAGTCGCAAACGGAATGGACCCGAAGGCGGCGCGCCAGCTTGAGGCCGTGATCCAGCTCCTGTTCAGCGCCACTGCCTGGCAGACGATGAAAGACTACTGGGGTCTTACCGGCCGTGAGGCCGGAGAGGCAGCCGCCTGGGCAATTCGCGCCTTGCTCAATGCGGCAAAATCGCAGCAGGGCGCTGTTCGAAAGGGAAAAAGCAAGTGACTTGGCATAAGACCAAAGCGACGGTCCATCCGGCCGATTCGGTTCAAGGCTTCTGGGTGATGGGCGATCAGGTCGCTGTCCGGGCAAAGCTCGCTGGGACGGCACTCAACGTGATCGACGTCACGGTACCTCCTGGAAGCGGCACGCCGCCCCACACGCATCCTTCCGCGGAAATTTTCCGCATTCTCGAGGGCACTCTCACGATGTGGACGGTGATCGATGGTGTCGCGCAAGAATATGAGGTGGAACCCGGTGATGTCGTCACCATTCCGGGCAACGCGCCCCATGGCTATCGCAATGCTGGTCCCGTGCCGGTTATATTCATGGCGATCGTCGACGACGAGATGATCGCATTCTTCGAAGAGGCTGCATCCAAGGACGCGCCCTCCGGCCCGCCGACCGCTGACATGATTAACCGCGTGATCGAGCTTACCGGACGCCACGGAATCCAGATCCTGCAGGCGGCCTGACCGGCGAAACCGTTGCGCCAGGCTCAGGATTTGACCTGGACGACGGTGCCTTATGCCGCCTAAATCCAGCAGTCCATCCATCCAGGGTCGAAGCGGGCCTTCGCGCGAGTGCTACGTGCAGCCGCGACAAGCCGTCGGCTGGATGGATGGCTCGTTTGCTGATCCACAAACTGCTTTCACAGCTAGAGCGGTTCCCCCTTTGACGGAATCAAAGGGGATTCCAGATTTATCTGTTTTGTGATTCAAGATGCTGGCTGGAGTGGAGGCCAG